>NZ_CP048397.1:6984046-7296052 GCF_010384365.1 Streptomyces sp. S4.7
CACGTCGTCGCCCGAACTCCACGCTGCGGTGAGGCCCTGGAAGACGGGGCCGTACTGGTAGCCCTTGACGGCCAGGTCGTCGTACAGCGTCTCGACGGGCAGTGCCTCGGCACCGGCCGGCGGCCAGACGCTGAGATCCACAGCGGGACCGGCTGCGGAAGTGCCGAGCCGCCCTGAAGCGTGCAGAGCCCATGGCTCGTCCCGCCCCGCGCGGGAGTGGATCGTGACGGGACGTTCGCCGTCATCATTCTCCGAGCCCACGATCATCTGGAGGTGCACTGTGCCCTGTTCGGGAACGAGCAAGGGGGCTTCCAGAGTCAGGTCGACGAGGTGCGCGTGCCCTGTGTGGTCACCGGCGTGCAGGGCGAGGTCCACGAACGCGCTGCCTGGCAGCAGTACGTTCCCGAAGACCGAGTGGTCGGCGAGCCACGGGTGCATGCGCAGGGACAGCCTTCCCGTGAACGTGACGGCCCCGATTCCGTCTGCCTGCTCCATGGCCGCGTCGAGTAGCGGATGGTCGATCGTCCCGAGACCCAGGCCCTCCAGGTCTGCCACTGCTGGGGTGTCGTTGAGCCAGTAGTGGTGGTGTTGGAAGGCGTAGGTGGGGAGGGTGGGGTGGTGGTGGGTGGGGTGGGTGGTGGTGGGCCAGGTGAGGGGGGTGTGGTGGGTGTGGAGTGTGGCGAGTGCGGTGTGGAGGGTGTGGTGGTGGGGGTGTTTGGGGTGGAGGGTGCCGATGGCGGTGGCGTCGGGGAGGGTTTGGGTGGTGAGGGTGGTGAGGGTGGTGTCGGGTCCGAGTTCGAGGTAGGTGGTGGTGCCGGTGGTGTCGAGATGGTGGGTGATGTCGGTGTAGTTGACGCTGTGGCGGAGCTGTTCGGTCCAGTAGTCGGGTGAGAGGGCCTGTTCGGGGGTGAGGGGCTGTCCGGTGCGGTTGGAGATGACGGGCAGTGTGGGTGGCTGGGGGTTGAGGGTGGTGAGGGTGGTGCGGAAGGTGTCGAGGACGGGGTCCATGTGGGCGGAGTGGAAGGCGTGGCTGACGTTCAGCGCACGGGTCCGGATGCCCGCCTCGGCCGCGCGTGCGGTGAGGGTCTCGATGTCGGAGACGGTGCCGGAGACGACGGTGTTGGTGGGGGAGTTGCGGGCGGCGATCTCCAGGGTGGTGCCCTCAAGAAGAGGGGTGATGTGGTCGGGGGTGGTGTGGAGGGTGAGCATGGTGCCCTGCCCGGCGGGCAGCTCCCCCATCAGCCGGGCACGCGTCGCGACCAGAACGGCGGCGTCGGCGAGGGTGAACACGCCCGCCGCGTGGGCGGCGGTGAGTTCGCCGATGGAGTGCCCGGCGAGTGCGTCGGGGCGCACCCCGTAGGACTCCACGAGCCGGTAGAGGGCTGTCTCCAGGGCGAAGAGGGCGGGCTGGGTGTGGGTGGTGTGGTGCAGGAGGTCCGCCTCCGGGGTGCCGGGCCCGGCGAACATCACGCTGAGCAGCGGCACCGGAAGGTGCGGGTCCAGGGCTGCGCACGCCTCGTCGAGGGCGTCACGGAAGACGGGGTGGGTGGTGTAGAGGCCGTGTCCCATCCCGGGGTACTGGGAGCCCTGGCCGGTGAACAGCACAGCGAGCTTCCCGGCCTGGTACCGCCCGGTCACCCCGTGCGGGGTCGGGGTCCCTGCGGCGATGCCGGCCAGCGCGTCCAGCAGCTGCCCGCGTTCGGTGCCGAAGACGACCGCCCGGTGATCGAGAGTCGCACGCGTACGTCCCAGTGCGTCGGCGACGGCGGGGAGATCGGCGTCGGGGTGGTCCTCCAGCCACGCGTGCAGCTGCGCAGCCTGCGCGGCCAGAGCCGGGGCCGTATGACCCGACACCGGCCACACCACCACACCCGGAGTCTCTTCCAAGTCCGTTGCGGACTCGACGGGTTCGACGGCCGGGGCCTGCTCAAGAACCACGTGCGCGTTCGTGCCGCTCATCCCGAATGAAGAAATACCCGCACGTCGAAGGATCTCCGGCTTGTCAGCCCAGGGCACTTCATCGCGGAGCAGCTCCACGGCTCCCGCCGACCAGTCCACGTGCGGCGTCGGCTCGTCCACGTGCAGCGTTCGGGGGAGTACGCCCTCCCGCATCGCCATGACCATCTTGATGATGCCCGCGACACCGGCCGCCGCCTGCGTGTGCCCGATGTTCGACTTGAGCGATCCGAGCCACAGCGGAGCGTCCTCCGGCCGGTCCTGGCCGTAGGTGGCGAGGATGGCCTGCGCTTCGATGGGGTCGCCGAGAGCGGTGCCGGTGCCGTGTGCTTCCACGGCCTGGACGTCCGCCGCCGACAGACCGGCGTTTGCCAGTGCCTGACGAATGACGCGCTGCTGCGAAGGCCCGTTGGGCGCGGTAAGGCCGTTCGACGCGCCGTCCTGGTTGACCGCCGAACCCTTTACCACCGCGAGGACTTCGTGCCCGTTGCGTACGGCGTCCGACAACCGCTCCACCAGCAGCAGCCCCACACCCTCCGACCAGCCGGTGCCGTCGGCACCGGCGGCGAACGGCTTGCACCGGCCGTCCGGGGCCAGACCGCGCTGCCGGCTGAACTCCACGAACATGCTCGGACTCGCCATCACCGATACACCGCCGACCAGGGCCAGATCGCACTCGCCCTCCCGCAGTGCCTGGCCCGCCATGTGGAGCGCCACCAGGGACGAGGAGCAGGCCGTGTCGACGGTGATCGCAGGACCCTCAAGCCCGAACGCGTACGACACCCGGCCCGACGCGACGCTCCCGGCACTGCCGATGCCGACCTGCCCCTCGTATCCCTCAGGGATGCTGGACAGCCGGGAGTAGTAGTCCTGCGAGATGACGCCGGTGAACACACCGGTGCGGCTGCCTTGCAGCGACTGCGGGTTGATCCCCGCTCGCTCGAAGGCTTCCCAGGCCGTCTCCAGCAGCAACCGGTGCTGCGGGTCGGTGGCCGTGGACTCGCGCGGACTCATGCCGAAGAGCTCGGCGTCGAATGCGGCGGCATCGTGGAGGAAGCCGCCTTCGCGGACGTACGAGGTCCCGGCATGGTCCGGGTCCGGGTCGAACAGGGAATCGGTGTCCCAGCCACGGTTCTCGGGGAACCCCCCGATCGCGTCGCGGCCCTCGGCAACGAGCTGCCACAGATCCTCGGGAGTGCGGATGCCACCTGGGTAGCGGCACGACATGCCGACGATCACCACGGGATCGCTGTTGTCCCGGCTGGTGACGGCTGCGGCCTCGGAAGGCCGCTGCAGCACGCCGAGGACCGTGTCACGCAGGTAATCGGCGAGCGCGGCGGGCGTGGGGTGGTCGAAGACGAGCGTGGCGGGCAGCCGCAGCCCGGTCGCGCTGCCGACACGGTTTCGCAGTTCGACGGCCGTGAGAGAGTCGATTCCCAGGTCCTTGAACGGGCGGGACGCCGCCACGGCGTCCTCCCCGTGCCCAAGCACCGCGCCGACGTGACCGGACACCAGGCGCAGCAGGAATTCCTGCTGCTCGGCCCGGCCGAGCCCGGTCAACTGCTGTGCCAGCGCTGACGGTTCGGCCGCGCCTTGGGCGCTTGCCGAGACGGCGGTACGGCGCTGCGCGCGCAGAAGCCCCCGGAAAAGTGCGGGTGCGTTTGCCGTGTCGAGTCGGGTGGTGTTGATGGCGGTGGGGATGAGGTGGGGGTGGGTGGTGGCGGTGTCGAGGAGGGTGAGGGCTTGTTGGGTGGTGAGGGGGGTGATTCCGGTGCGGGTGAGGCGGTTGATGTCGTTGGTGGTCATGTGGGCGGTCATGCCGCTGGTTTGTGCCCAGTAGCCCCAGGCGAGTGAGGTGGTAGGTTGTCCGTTGTGGTGGCGGTGGTGGGCGAGGGCGTCGAGGAAGGTGTTGGCGGTGGCGTAGTTGGCTTGTCCGGTGGCGCCGAGGGTGGCGGCGGCGGAGGAGAAGAGGATGAACGCGTCGAGGTTGTGGTCGGCTGTGAGTTGGTGGAGGTTCCAGGCGGCGTCGACCTTGGGGGCGAGTACGGTGGTGAGCTGTTGGGGGGTGAGGTTGTCGATGGTGGCGTCGTCGAGGACGCCTGCGGTGTGGATGACGGCGGTGAGGGGGTGCTCCGTGTCGACGCTGTCGAGGAGGGTGGTGAGCTGTTCGCGGTCGGCGGCGTCGCACGCGGCGATGCGGACGTTGGCACCCAGCGCGGTCAGTTCTTGGTGGAGTTCGTGTGCGCCTTCGGCGTCGGGGCCGGTCCTGCTGGTGAGGAGGAGGTGGCGGGCGCCGTGTGTGGTGACGAGGTGGCGTGCTGTGAGTGCGCCGAGGGTGCCGGTGCCGCCGGTGATGAGGGTGGTGCCGTGGGGGTTGAGGGTGAGGGTGTTGCCGGGTGTGGGGGTGTGGCGGGCGAGGCGGGGGACGAGTGTGTCCCCGTTGCGGAGGGCGAGTTGGGGTTCGCCGGCGGTAGTGGCGGCGTGGACGGCGCCGGGGAGGTGCTTGTTGCTGTCGGGGTGGTTGTCGGTGTCGATGAGGGTGATGCGGTGGGGGTGTTCGTTCTGGGCGCTGCGGATGAGGCCCCAGAGGGGTGCGTGGGTGAGGTCCGTTATGTTCTCGCCGGGGTGGGTGGTGACGGCGTGGTGGGTGAGGACGATGAGGTGGCGGTCGGTGTTGGCGGGGTTGGTGAGCCAGTCCTGGAGGTGCTGGAGGGTCTGGGCGGCGGCGTGGTGGACCTGCTGGGGGAGGGGCAGGTCGGGGTCGGCCGGATCGAGTTCGAGGTGGGTGATCGACTCGGGTGGGGCGGTGGCGGGTGTTCCGGCGGTGAGGATCGTCCAGGATTGGTGGTCGCCGGGGTTGCTGTCGGCGTCACTCGCCAGGGCGGTCGCGGTCCACTCGACCGCGAACAGCCGGTTGTGGGTGCTGGTGCCGGCCGCCGCCAACTGCGCCGTATCCACAGGACGCAGGACGAGTCCACCGACGTCGGCGATCGGCCTTCCCGCGAGGTCGGCCAGCGCCACGTCGACTGTCGTGTCGTTCAGACGCGTGACCTGAACGCGGGCCGCCGAGGCACCCGTTGCGTGCAGAGCTACGTCATTCCAGGAGAAGGGGAGATGAACGTCGCCGTCAATGTCCTCGGTGATACCCAGAGTGTGGAGTGCGGCGTCGAGGAGTGCGGGGTGGATGCCGTAGCCGGTGACGTCGGTGTCGGGGTCGAGTTCGATTTCGGAGTAGAGGTTGTCGCCGTCGCGCCAGGCCGCGGTGAGCCCTTGGAACGCGGGACCGTACTCATTGCCGCGCGTCGCGAACGCCTCGTACAGCGCGTCGACCTTCATCTCTTCGGCGCCCTGGGGAGGCCACACGGTGAGATCGGCCGAGGCGGTCTGCTCGCCGGCGGCAGTGCCCAACTGTCCTGTGGCGTGCAGGGTCCAGGGTTCGTCGTCGGCTTGACGGGAGTGGATGGTGACGGGGATGAGGTCCTGAGTGGCCGGGTCTTCGGGGCCGGTGGCTATGTGGAGTTGGACGGTTTCGTTTTCGGGGATGGTGAGGGGGGTTTGGAGGTTGAGTTCGGTGAGGTGGGGGTGGTTTGTGTGGTGTCCGGCGTGGAGTGCGAGGTCGATGTAGGCGGTGCCGGGGAGGAGGATCGTGCCGGTGACGGCATGGTCGGCGAGCCAGGGGTGGGTGCGCAGTGAGAGTGTGCCGGTGAAGGTGGTGGTGTGGCTGTCCGGGTGCTGGATGGTGGCAGGCAGCAGTGGGTGGTTGGTGTGCTGGAGTCCGAGGGTGGTGGGGTCGCTGCCGACGCCGGCTGGTGTGTCGTTGAGCCAGTAGTGCTGGTGTTGGAAGGCGTAGGTGGGGAGGGTGGTGGGTTGGGTGGTGGGGGTGGGCCAGGTGGTGGGTGTGTTGTGGGTGTGGAGGGTGGCTTGGGCGAGGCGGAACTGGGTGGGTCCGTGCTGGTGGCGTCGGAGGGTTCCGGTGACGGTCAGCGGTGTGTCGTTGCCGTTGCCCGTCTCGGGGTTTTCGTTTGTTTGGTTGATGGGGGTGGTGAGGGTGGGGTGGGGGCTTGTTTCGATGTAGGTGGTGTGGCCGGTGTTGTTGAGGTGGGTGAGGGTGGTGTGGAAGTGGACGGGTTGGCGGAGGTTGTCGTACCAGTAGGTGTTGTTGAGGGTGGTGGTGTCGGTGGGCCGGTCGATGGGATGGGTGGTGGAGTGGAAGGGGATGCTCGCCGCTTGCGGCACGATGTCCGCGAGAGCGGTCAGCAGTTCCGCTTCGAGGGCTTCGACGTGGGGGCTGTGGGAGGCGTAGTCGACGGGCAGCAGCCGTGTCTGGACGTTGTTCGCCTGGCAGTGGTCGAGGTAGGTGTGGATGTCCTCGGTGGTGCCGGAGATGACGGTGTGGGTGGGGGAGTTGATGACGGCGACCGACAGGCTGTCGTATCCGGCGATCTGTTCGGTGACCTGTTCGTGCGGCAGGGTGACCGAGGCCATGGTGCCGCGGCCGGTCAGTGTGGTGAGGGCCTTGCTCCGCAGCGCGACGATCTTCGCCGCGTCCTCCAGGCTCAGCGCCCCGGCGATGTGGGCCGCGGCGATCTCGCCCTGCGAGTGACCGATGACCGCGTCCGCGCTGGTCCCGTGGTGCTCCCACAGCCGGGCGAGGGAGACCATGACCGCGAACAACGCGGGCTGGACGACGTCGACACGCTCCAGCAGTCCCCCGGCCGGGTCGGTCAGGACATCCCTCAGCGACCAGTCGACGTACGGGGCCAGGGCTTTCGCGCACGCGTCGATGGACTGGGCGTAGACGGGCTCGGTCGTCAGGAGGTCGGCGGTCATCAGGGGCCACTGGGCCCCCTGGCCGGGGAAGACGAACACCGTCTTGCCCTGCGGTCGTGTCACACCGCTCACGACATGCGCACTGGGAGCACCCTCGCCCAGGGCCGCCAGCCCCTCCATCAGCTCGGCGTACTCCGTCGCGACCACCGCACCCCGGTGGGCGAGTGCCGCGCGAGTCGTGGTCAGGGCGTGCGCGACCTGCTCGGCCGTGATCTCGGGGTGCGCGGCAAGGTGTGCGTGCAGCCGGGAAGCCTGCTCGGCCAGGGCGTCCGATGTGTGACCGGATACCGGCCACACCACCACACCGGAAGAAGACCCGGACTCCGTTGCGGGCTCGGTGACTTCAGCCGCCGGGGCCTGTTCCAGAATGACGTGCGCGTTCGTGCCGCTCATGCCGAACGAGGACACACCGGCCCGCCTCGGCCGGTCCTCCCCGGCGACCCAAGGGGTGTTCTCCGTCAGGAGCTCCACCGCCCCCGCCGACCAGTCGATGTGTGATGACGGCTGGTCGACATGCAAGGTGCGGGGCAGTACCCCTTCCCGCATTGCCAGGACCATCTTGATGACGCCGCCGACACCGGCAGCCGCCTGCGTGTGGCCAAGGTTCGACTTCAGCGATCCGAGCCACAGCGGAGCATTCTCCGGCCGGTCCTTGCCGTACGTCGCGAGCAGCGCCTGGGCCTCGATCGGGTCACCCAGCGTCGTGCCCGTTCCGTGCGCCTCCACCGCCTGGACGTCCGCCGCCGTCAGCCCGGAGTTCGCGAGTGCCTGACGGATCACGCGCTGCTGCGACGGCCCGTTCGGAGCCGTCAGACCGTTCGACGCACCGTCCTGGTTGACCGCCGAACCCTTCACCACCGCGAGTACCTGGTGCCCGTTGCGCTTGGCGTCCGACAGCCGCTCCAGCAGCAGCAGGCCGACACCCTCCGACCAGCCCGTGCCGTCCGCACCGGCCGCGAACGGCTTGCACCGGCCGTCCGGCGCCAGACCACGCTGCCGGCTGAAGACGACGAAGGCATGCGGCGTCGGCATTACGGTCACACCACCGGCCAGCGCGAGGTCGCACTCGCCGTTCCGCAGCGACTGGGCGGCCATGTGCAGGGCGACCAGCGACGACGAACACGCCGTGTCCACCGTCACCGCCGGCCCCTCCAGGCCCAACGTGTAAGCGATACGCCCCGACGCGATGCTGCCGAGCGTGCCGGTGCCCATGAAGCCCTCGTACTCCTCGGGCACGGAGGAGAGACGTGTCAGATAGTCCTGATTGACCAGCCCGGTGAAGACACCGGTCGCGCTTCCCTGGAGCGTCGTGGGATCGATGCCGGCGCCCTCGAAGGTCTCCCACGCCGTCTCCAGCAGCAGCCGCTGCTGCGGATCCGTCGCCGTCGCCTCACGCGGACTGATCCGGAAGAAGTCGTGGTCGAACTCGGCTGCGTCGTAAAGGAATCCACCCTGCCGCACGTACGAGGTACCGGGACGGGTCGGGTCGGGGTCGTAAAGGCCGTCGGTGTCCCACCCGCGGTCGGTCGGGAACTCGCCGATCCCGTCGCGCCCCTCTTCGAGCAGTCGCCACAGGTCCTCCGGCGAGGCCACTCCGCCCGGGAAGCGGCACGCCATGCCGACGATCGCGATCGGCTCGTCCTCCACGGCGGTGCCGCTCGGCGACGCGGGACGCGCCGCGTCCGCCGATTCGGTACCCATGAGCTGGGTGAGAAGGAAGTCCGCCAGCAGCGCGGGCGTCGGGTAGTCGAAGATCAGGGTGGCCGGGAGGGCCAGACCCGTCGCACCGCCGACGCGATTGCGCAGTTCGACGGCGGTCAGCGAGTCGAAGCCCAGCTCCTTGAAGGGCCGCGCGGAGTCGACCGCCGTTCCGCTGTTGTGTCCCAGCACGGCGGCCGCATGAGCGGTCACCACGTCCAGCAGCCGCTGGCGGCGGTCAATCCCGCTGAGACGGGCCAGCTGTCCTGCGAGTCCGGAGCCGCTGTCCGCGTTGCCGCTCGCGGCGGCGCGCCGTGTGCCGCCGCGCGTCAGCCCGCGCAGCAGGGCTGGTACGGGTTCGGTGAGCCTGGCCGTCTGCACCGCGGCGGAGACCAGCATCGGCCGACCACTTAGCAGACCTTCGTCGAACAGCCGTATGCCGAGTTCCGTGCTGAGGGGGACGACTCCGCCGCGTTCCATGCGGGCGAGTCCGTCGGCGTCCATGTGCTTGGTCAGACCGGTGGCCTCGGCCCAGAATCCCCAGGCGAGGGAGAGGGTGGGCAGACCCTGGTGCCGCCGGTGGGCGGCGAGGGCGTCGAGGAAGGCGTTGGCGGCCGCGTAATTGGCCTGTCCGGGCGCGCCGAGGACACCGGCGGCCGACGAGAAGAGCACGAAGGCGTCCAGGTCGGAACCCGCCGTCAGCTCGTGCAGATTCCATGCCGCGTCCACCTTCGGACGCAGTACGTCGCGCAGCCGCTCGGGGGTGAGGTTCGTGACCGTGGCGTCGTCCAGCGCCCCGGCCGTGTGGACGACGGCGCTCAGCGGGTGCTCGGCGGGAACGCTCTCCAGCAGCTCGGCGAGCTGTTCGCGGTCGGCCGCGTCGCACGCGGCGATACGCACCCGCGCGCCGAGCCCGGCCAGTTCCTCGTGAAGCACCGCCGCTCCGGGCGCCTCCGGCCCGGACCGGCTGATGAGCAGCAGGTCACGCACCCCGTGGTCCGTGACCAGATGCCGCGCGATGTGTCCGCCGAGTACGCCGGTGCCGCCGGTGATCAGCACCGTGCCCTCGGGAGAGATCCCGGTCGGCAGGGTGAGAACCACCTTTCCGATGTGCCGGGCCTGGCTGAAGTACCTCATCGCGGTCCGGGCGTCGTGGAAGTCCCACGTCGTCACCGGGAGCGGTCGCAGAGTCCCCGCTTCGCACAGCTCGCGCAGCTCGGCGAGGATCTGCTGTACGCGCTCGGGCGTCGCCTCACCGAGGTCGAAGGCGCGGTACGAGACCCCCGGACGATCTCCGCGGACCGACTCGGCGTCGCGGATGTCGGTCTTCCCCATCTCCATGAAACGGCCGCCGCTCCCGAGCAGCCGCAGAGACGCGTCCACGAAGTCCCCGGCGAGCGAGTTCAGGACGACATCGACACCGGCATCACCCAGCGTCGTACGGAAGTGGTCCTCGAAGCCGAGCGTGCGCGAGGAGGCGATGTGGGCGTCGTCCAGACCATGCGCGCGCAGCACGTGCTGCTTTCCCGGGCCGGCCGTGGCGAACACCTCGACACCCCAGTGGCGGGCGAGCTGGAGCGTGGCCATGCCCACGCCGCCCGCACCGGCATGGACCAGCAGCTTCTCCCCGGGCCGGATCTTTGCCAGATCGACGAGACCCAGATACGCGGTGAGGAAGACGATCGGCAGGGTCGCCGCCTCGGCGAAGCTCCAGCCGCTCGGTACGGTTGTGACCATCCGTGCGTCGGCGACGGTGACGGGCCCCGTACCGTCGATCAGACCCACCACCCGGTCGCCCACCGCGAGGTGGCTGACGTCCGGCGCCACTTCGAGCACCACGCCCGCACCCTCACCACCGAGCGCGCGTGCGTCGTCCACGACCCCCAGCGCGACCGCCACGTCCCGGAAGTTGAGCCCCGCCGCGTGCAGCCGTATACGGATCTGCCCGGAGCCGAGCGGTGCGTCCGCCTCCGGGAACTCGACCAGCCCCAGGTCGTCGAGCGTCCCCTTCCCCGTCACGCCGAGCCGCCTGCGCAGACCGTCGTGCGGTTCCAGGAAACGTTCCGGTGTGGGGAAGGGGGTGAGGCGGGGGGTGAGTATGTTGCCTTCGCGGAGGGCGAGTTGGGGTTCGTCGGTGGTGGTGGCGGTCTGGACGGCGTGGGTGAGGTGGTCGGTGCTGTCGGGGTGGTTGTCGGTGTCGATGAGGGTGATGCGCTGGGGGTGTTCGCTCTGGGCGCTGCGGAAGAGGCCCCAGAGAGGTGCGTGGACGAGGTCGGTGAGGCGTTCGCCGGGTTGGGCCGTAACGGCGCCGTGGGTGAGGACGACCAGATGGCGGCGGGTGTTGTCGGGGTCGGCGAGCCAGCGCTGAAGAAGTGCGAGGGCCTGTTCGCTCGCAGTCCGAACCTGCTCGGGCAGCGACAGCTCACTGTCCACCGGCTCGAAAGCCGCGTGTACGGGCAGGTCGCCGAGCGACTCCAGGGGGACCCCGACCGGTAGGACACTCCAGTCCTGGGCGGCGTCCGGGGCCGGAGCGGCGTCGAGAGCCGGGACGGGCGTCCACTCGACCGAGAACAGCGAACCGTGCGGGCGGGCCGCCCCGGAAGCCTTGAGCTGCGACGGGTCGATCGCCCGCAGCGTGAGTCCGCCGATCCTGGCGACGATCTCGCCGGTGGGGTCGGCGAGCGTCAGCTCAACCGTCGACGGAGTACCGCGGGTGACCTTGACCCGAAGCGCCGTCGCACCGGTGGCGTGGAGCTCAACGGCCGTCCAGGAGAAGGGAAGCAGCACCTCTCCGGTCTCGGCGCCCTCCAGTGCGAGGGTGTGGAGTGCGGCGTCGAGGAGTGCGGGGTGGATGCCGTAGCCGGTGACGTCGGTGTCGGGGTCGAGTTCGATTTCGGAGTAGAGGTCGTCGCCGTCGCGCCAGGCCGCGGTGAGCCCCTGGAAGGCGGGGCCGTAGCCGTAGCCGTGGGTGGCGAGGTCGTCGTAGAGGCTGTCGGTGCTGAGCGCGGTGGCATCGGCGGGCGGCCACGAGGTGAGGCCGTCGGCAGCCGAGGACACCGGCGACTGGACCGAGAGCGTTCCCTCGGCGTGCGTGGTCCAGGGCTCGTCGTCGGCGCGTCGCGAGTGGACGAACAGCGTACGGAGGCCCCCCTCGTCAATGGGGCCCACTGTCACCTGGAGTTGGACGGTTTCGTTTTCGGGGATGGTGAGGGGGGTTTGGAGGGTGAGTTCGGTGAGGTGGGGGTGGTTTGTGTGGTGTCCGGCGTGGAGTGCGAGGTCGATGTAGGCGGTGCCGGGGAAGAGGACGGTACCGGCGACGGCGTGATCGCTGAGCCAAGGATGAGTGCGCTGATTTAGTGTGCCGGTGAAGACAGTGGTGTGGGTGGTGCTGACGGCGAGTTGTATCGCCGCGCCGAGGAGTGGGTGGTTGGCGGGGGTGAGGCCGGCGGTGGTGAGGTTTGCTTGTGTGGGTGTGTCGTTGAGCCAGTAGTGCTGGTGTTGGAAGGCGTAGGTGGGGAGGGTGGTGGGTTGGGTGGTGGGGGTGGGCCAGGTGGTGGGTGTGTTGTGGGTGTGGAGGGTGGCTTGGGCGAGGCGGAACTGGGTGGGTCCGTGCTGGTGGCGTCGGAGGGTTCCGGTGACGGTCAGCGGTGTGTCGTTGCCGTTGTCCGTCTCGGGGTTTTCGTTTGTTTGGTTGATGGGGGTGGTGAGGGTGGGGTGGGGGCTTGTTTCGATGTAGGTGGTGTGGCCGGTGTTGTTGAGATGGGTGAGGGTGGTGTGGAAGTGGACGGGCCTGCGGAGGTTGTCGTACCAGTAGGTGTTGTTGAGGGTGGTGGTGTCGGTGGGAGTCTGGGTGGGGTGGGTGGTGGAGTGGAACGGGATGCTCGCGGCCCGCGGGGTGATGTCCGCGAGGACTGTGAGGAGGTGTTCTTCGAGGGCTTCGACGTGGGGGCTGTGGGAGGCGTAGTCGACGGGCAGCAGCCGTGTTTGAACACCGTTGGTGGTGCAGTGGTCGAGGTAGGTGTGGATGTCCTCGGTGGTGCCGGAGATGACGGTGTGGGTGGGGGAGTTGATGACGGCGACCGAGAGGCTGTCGTATCCGGCGATCTGCTCGGTGACCTGCTCGTGCGGCAGGGTGACCGATGCCATGGTGCCGCGCCCGGTCAGTGTGGTGAGGGCCTTGCTCCGCAGCGCGACGATCTTCGCCGCGTCCTCCAGGCTCAGCGCGCCGGCGATGTGGGCCGCGGCGATCTCGCCCTGGGAGTGACCGATGACCGCGTCCGCGCTGGTTCCGTGGTGCTCCCACAGCCGGGCGAGGGAGACCATGACCGCGAACAACGCGGGCTGGACGACGTCGACACGCTCCAGCAGTTCCCCGGCCGGATCGGTCAGGACATCCCGCAGCGACCAGTCGACGTACGGGGCCAGCGCCTTCGCGCACGCGTCGATGCTCTGGGCGTAGACGGGCTCGGTCGACAGGAGGTCGGCGGTCATCAGGGGCCACTGGGCACCCTGGCCGGGGAAGACGAACACCGTCTTGCCCTGCGGTCGCGTCACCCCGGTGACGGTGTGCGCGCTGGGGGTGCCTTCGCCGAGAGCGGCAAGCCCGTCCATCAGCTCGGCGTACTCCGTCGCGACCACCGCACCCCGGTGCGTAAGCGCCGCACGAGTGGTGGTCAGGGCGTGTGCGACCTGCTCGGCCGTGATCTCGGGGTGCGCGGCAAGGTGTGCGTGCAGCCGGGAAGCCTGGGCACCCAGTGCGTCGGATGTGTGACCGGACACCGGCCACACCAGCACACCCGCCCCGTCCTCAGGGTCGGACTCCGTTGCGGGCTCGGTGACTTCAGCCGCCGGGGCCTGTTCCAGAATGACGTGCGCGTTCGTGCCGCTCATCCCGAACGAGGACACACCGGCCCGCCTCGGCCGGTCCTCCCCGACCGCCCAGGGGGTGTTCTCCCTGAGGAGTTCAACGGCTCCCGCCGACCAGTCGACATGCGGCGTCGGCTCGTCCACGTGCAGCGTCTGCGGGAGTACGCCCTCCCGCATCGCCATGACCATCTTGATCACACCGGCGACCCCCGAAGCGGCGCGCGTGTGCCCGAGGTTCGACTTCAGTGATCCGAGCCACAACGGCTGCTCAGCAGGGCGGTTCTTGCCGTAGGTGTCCAGCAGCGCCTGCGCCTCGATCGGGTCGCCCAGCGTCGTACCCGTCCCATGCGCCTCCACCGCGTCCACGTCCGCCACCGACAGACGGGCGTTGACGACGGCCTGCTCGATCGCCTTGCGCTGGGCGGGGCCGTTCGGAGCCGTCAGGCCGTTCGACGCGCCGTCCTGGTTGACCGCCGACCCCCGCACCACCGCGAGGATCTCGTGCCCGTTGCGCTTGGCGTCCGACAGCCGCTCCAGGAGGAGCATGCTCGCACCCTCGCTCCAGCCGGTGCCGTCGGCACCGGCCGCGAACGGCTTGCACCGGCCGTCCGCGGACATGGCCCGCTGTCTGCTGAAGATCACGAAACAGGCAGGCGTCGCCATCACGGTCACACCACCGGCCAGCGCCAGCGAAGACTCGCCCTTGCGTAGCGACTCGCACGCCAGATGCAGCGCCACCAGCGACGACGAGCACGCCGTGTCCACCGTCACCGCCGGTCCCTCGAAACCGAAGGTGTAGGAGACACGACCGGAAGCGACGCTCATCGAGGCGCCCGTGCCGATGTACCCCTCGTACTCCTCCGGCACGGAGTGCAGACGGCTGATGTAGTCCTGGTCCTCGACTCCGGCGAAGACGCCGACCTGGTGGCCGCGCTCGGCCGTCGGGTCGATACCGGCCCGCTCGAAGGCCTCCCAGGACGTCTCCAGCAGCAGCCGCTGCTGCGGATCCATGGCCGTCGCCTCGCGCGGCGAGATACCGAAGAACTCGGGGTCGAACTGGGCCGCGTCGTGCAGGAAGCCGCCGTGCCGCGAGTAGCTGGTGCCCGGATTGTCGGGGTCGGGGTTGTAGAGCGAGTCGGTGTCCCACCCACGGTCCGTGGGGAACTCCGAGATGGCGTCGGTCCCGTTGGAGACCAGTTCCCACAGATCCTCGGGCGACGAGACATCACCCGGGAGACGGCAGGACATACCGACGATGGCGATGGGTTCGTCGCCGTCCGTTTCGAGCTGGCGCACCCGCTGGCGGGCCTGCCGCAGCTCGGCGGTGACCCACTTGAGGTGGTCGAGAAGCTTCTTCTCGTTCTCCATTAGCGCAAGCTCCTTGAGTCGTCGGGGAAGTGCATGTGTGCGTCCGGTCCGCTTGTGGTCGCCATCACGACTTCCCGAACTCGTCGCTGATCAGGTCGAAGAGCTCTTCCGCGGTCACCGCGTCGAGATCCTGGTGTGAACTGTCTTCATCCGTCTGGTCCGGGCCGTCCCCCCACTTGGAGAGCAGGACTTGCAGCCGGCCCGCGACCCTCCGCCGGCCGCTGTCCGCCAGGGCGAGGGACCTCAGGGCGTCGTCGAGCCTCTCCAGCTCCGCCAGGAGCGTCGCCTCGGTGACGGTGTCCTCCTCGGTGATCTCGGTGAGGAGGTACTGGGAGAGAGCGAGAGGGGTGGGGTAGTCGTAGAGCAGAGTGGCCGACACATTCAGCCCGGTTGCCGCGTTGACGGCGTTGCGGAGCTTGATGCTGCCCAGCGAGTCCAGGCCCACTTCGCGGAATGCCTTGTCGCCCTCGACGAGATCGGCCGAGCCGTGGCCGAGCACCGTCGCGAGGCGGGACTGCACCAACTCAAGTACAACCTGCTCGCGTTCGGCCTTCGAACCCGCGCCCTGGAGCTTGTCCCGGAGAGCGGTGGCGGCCAGCGCGCCATCGGCTGCCACCTGATCGGCTGCCTGCCATACCGCCCGTACCTCCGGGAACTCGCCGAGCAGCGGGTCCCGGCGGGCGGCGTCGGCTGCGGAGGCGGCGACGAGCTGCCAGTCGATGTCCGCGACGACCAGCCGCGTCTCGTCCCGGTCGAGAGCCTCCTGCAGCGCCGCGATCGCGACGTCGGGGGCCAGCGGCCGTACGCCGGTGTCGCGTATGTTGCGGTCGACCGCCTCGTCGGCGGCCATGCCATCGCCACTCCAAGGGCCCCAGGCGATCGAGGTCGTGGGCAGCCCGGCTGCGCGCCGGTACTCGCTGAAGGCATCCAAGTGGGCATTGGCGGCTGCGTAGTTGGCCTGCCCCATGCTGCCCAGGACCCCGGCGATCGAGGAGAAGAGGACGAAGGCCGACAGGTCGAGGTCCTTGGTCAGTTCGTGCAGATTCAGCACGGCGTCCGTCTTCGGCCGCAGCACGCGCTTGAGGCGCTCCGGGGTGAGTGCGTCGAGCACGCCGTCGTCCAGCAGCCCTGCTGTGTGTACGACAGCGGTCAGCGGCTGCTCCGTGGGCACGGCCGCCAGTACGGAGGCGAGCTCGCCCCGGTCGGCCACGTCACAGGCCGCGATGGTGACCGTGGCGCCCAACTCCGCCAGTTCCGCGCGAAGTTGCCCGGCTCCCGGAGCGGACTCGCCCCTGCGGCTGGTGAGGAGGAGGTGCGCCGCTCCCTTGCCGGCCAGCCACCGGGCGACGTGCGCGCCCAGCGCACCGGTTCCGCCCGTGACCAGTACGGTGCCGGCCGGGCGCCAGTCGCGGCGCGGCGGCCGGCCGCCCGACGCGGTCCGCAGCCGACACCCGAAGACGCCGCCGGGCCGGATCGCGACCTGGTCCTCGCCACCATTCCCGGCCAGCGTGGCGGCCAGCAGCCCACCACTGCGCTCGTCGAGCTTGCCGACGACATCCACCAGTCCGCCCCAGCGGTCGGGGTGTTCTGCCGCGGCTACCCTCCCCAGACCCCAGACATGAGCCTGGGCGGGGTGTGTGACGGGGGCCGAGACCCCGGTGGAGACAGCGCCGCTGGTCAGACTCCACATCGGTGCCTGCAACCCGGCGTCGCCGAGAGCCTGGATCAGCGCGGCGGTGGCGGACAACGGTACGTAACCGGTCGCGTCCGTGCCGGTGAGCGCGAGCAGGGACAGAACACCGGCCGGGGGGTGTTCGTCGCCAGGCAGATTGCCGAGCGCCTTGACGAAGTCGGCGCGATCGACGGAGGGGCCGTCCGTCTTCAGCTCCACGACCTCGGCACCGGCGCGGCGCAGGGCCGCGGTGCACCAGGCGGTCCAGTCCGCAGAGGATCCGGCTTCTCCGTGTTCCCCGGCTTCTCCGGCATCCTCGGCGGAGACGACGAGCCATCGACCGGAGAGCGCGGCGGAGGACGGGGTGTTGACCGGTGTCCAGCTCAGTTGGTAGCGGGAGTTGCTCACCGCGGAACGCTCCGCGTGCTGCTTGCGCCACGAAGACAACATCGGGAGCACGGGCGAGAGCGCCGTCATCGTCGCCTCGGCCGAGTCCGCGTCGCCCGGGAGCCGGAGTGCGGTGGCCAGGGCGTCGAGATCACCCTGCTCGATCGCCTGCCAGAACCGCGCTTCCTCGGCGCTACCGACCTGCCCCGAACCGCTGTTGTTCGTCGGTGCGTTGAGCCAGTAGTGGTGGTGTTGGAAGGCGTAGGTGGGGAGGGTGGGGTGGTGGTGGGTGGGGTGGGTGGTGGTGGGCCAGGTGAGGGGGGTGTGGTGGGTGTGGAGTGTGGCGAGTGCGGTGTGGAGGGTGTGGTGGTGGGGGTGTTTGGGGTGGAGGGTGCCGATGGCGGTGGCGTCGGGGAGGGTTTGGGTGGTGAGGGTGGTGAGGGTGGTGTCGGGTCCGAGTTCGAGGTAGGTGGTGGTGCCGGTGGTGTCGAGATGGTGGGTGATGTCGGTGTAGTTGACGCTGTGGCGGAGCTGTTCGGTCCAGTAGTCGGGTGAGACGGCCTGTTCGGGGGTGAGGGGCTGTCCGGTGCGGTTGGAGATGACGGGCAGCGCGGGAGCCTGCGGGTTGAGGGTGCTGAGGGTGGTGCGGAAGGTGTCGAGGACGGGGTCCATGTGGGCGGAGTGGAAGGCGTGGCTGACGTTCAGCGCACGGGTCCGGATGCCCGCCTCGGCCGCGCGTGCGGTGAGGGTCTCGATGTCGGAGACGGTGCCGGAGACGACGGTGTTGGTGGGGGAGTTGCGGGCGGCGATCTCCAGGGTGGTGCCCTCAAGAAGAGGGGTGATGTGGTCGGGGGTGGTGTGGAGGGTGAGCATGGTGCCCTGCCCGGCGGGCAGCTCCCCCATCAGCCGGGCACGCGTCGCGACCAGAACGGCGGCGTCGGCGAGGGTGAACACGCCCGCCGCGTGGGCGGCGGTGAGTTCACCGATGGAGTGCCCGGCGAGCGCGTCGGGGCGCACCCCGTAGGACTCCACGAGCCGGTAGAGGGCTGTCTCCAGGGCGAAGAGGGCGGGCTGGGTGTGGGTGGTGTGGTGCAGGAGGTCCGCCTCCGGGGTGCCGGGCCCGGCGAACATCACGCTGAGCAGCGGCACCGGAAGGTGCGGGTCCAGGGCTGCGCACGCCTCGTCGAGGGCGTCACGGAAGGCGGGGTGGGTGGTGTAGAGGCCGTGTCCCATCCCGGGGTACTGGGAGCCCTGGCCGGTGAACAGCACAGCGAGCTTCCCGGCCTGGTACCGCCCGGTCACCCCGTGCGGCGTCGGGGTCCCTGCGGCGATGCCGGCCAGCGCGTCCAGCAGCTGCCCGCGTCCGGTGCCGAAGACGACCGCACGGTGATCGAGCGTGGCACGGGTATGTCCCAGTGCGTCGGCGACGGCGGGGAGATCGGCGTCGGGGTGGTCCTCCAGCCACGCGTGCAGCCGCAAGGCCTGGGCACGCAACGCATCAGCCGTATGACCCGACACCGGCCACACCACCACACCCGCAGTCTCTTCCAAGTCCGTTGCGGCATCGACGGGTTCGACGGCCGGGGCCTGCTCAAGAACCACGTGCGCGTTCGTGCCACTGATCCCGAACGAGGACACACCGGCCCGCCTCGGCCGGTCCTCCCCGACCGTCCACGGGGTGTTCTCCCTCAGGAGTTCAACCGCCCCCGCCGACCAGTCCACGTGCGGCGTCGGCTCGTCCACGTGCAGCGTCCGCGGGAGCACACCCTCCCGCATCGCCATCACCATCTTGATCACACCGCCCACACCGGCAGCCGCCTGCGTGTGACCGATGTTCGACTTCAGCGACCCCAGCCACAGCGGAGCGTCCTCCGGCCGCCCCTCCCCGTACGTCGCAAGGATGGCCTGCGCCTCGATCGGGTCACCCAGCGTCGTACCCGTCCCGTGCGCCTCCACCGCCTGGACATCCGCCGCCGACAGACCCGAGTTCGCCAGCGCCTGACGGATCACCCGCTCCTGCGACGGCCCGTTCGGAGCCGTCAGACCGTTCGACGCACCGTCCTGGTTGACCGCCGAACCCTTCACCACCGCGAGCACCTCGTGCCCGTTGCGCACGGCGTCCGACAACCGCTCCACCAGCAGCAGCCCCACACCCTCCGACCAGCCCGTACCGTCCGCACCGGCCGCGAACGGCTTGCACCGGCCGTCCGGCGCCAGACCGCGCTGTTGGCTGAACTCCACGAACATGCTCGGACTCGCCATCACCGTCACACCGCCGGCCAGCGCCAGCGACGACTCGCCACTGCGCAGCGACTGGCACGCCAGATGCAAAGCCACCAGCGACGACGAACACGCCGTGTCCACCGTCACCGCCGGACCCTCAAGCCCGAACGCGTACGACACCCGGCCCGACGCGATGCTCGGCGCACTGCCGTTTCCGATCTGACCTTCGAACCCCTCGGGCGTGTCAGGCAGGAGCCGGGCGGCGTAGTCGCTGTACATGACTCCCGCGAAGACTCCGGTCTGGCTGCCGCGCAGCGACCGCGGATCGATACCGGCCCGCTCGAAGGTCTCCCACGCCGTTTCCAGCAGCAGCCGCTGCTGGGGGTCCGTCGCCAGGGCCTCCTGTGGGCTCATGCCGAAGAGCGAGGGGTCGAACTGGCCGGCGTCGTGCAGGAAACCGCCCTCACGCACGTACGAACTGCCGCGCGTGCCGGGAACGGGATCGTAGAGCGAGTCGAGGTCCCAGCCGCGGTTGTCCGGGAAGTCGCTGATGGCGTCCCGGCCTCCCTGGAGAAGTTCCCACAGGTCGTCGGGTGTCGTGACTCCGCCGGGGTAGCGGCAGGCCATCCCGACGACGGCGATCGGCTCCGTGTCCTGGAGCTGTGTGTGGGCCGAGGGCCGGACGGTCGCCGTCTCCGCGAACCGGGTGCTCAGGTACGCGGCCAGCGCCTGCTGCGTCGGATAGTCGAAGACGAGCGTGGACGAGAGCTGGAGGCCGGTCGCGGCACCGAGCTGGTTGCGGAGTTCCACCGCGGTGAGCGAGTCGAAGCCGAGCTCGCTGAACGTCCGCCCGGGGTCGAGCTGTTGGGAGTCCACGTGCCCCAGTACGGCGGCCACCAGGGTCGTGACCAGTTCCGTGAGGCGGGTAAGACGGGCCTCGGGCGGCAGTTCGGCCAGCCCTTGCCCCCCTGCGCCGGACGCGGAGCCGGACGGGCGGCCCGCAACGGCCATGGTGACGGCGCGCCGCTTGCGGACGAGCCCGTGCAGCAGCGGCTGCGCGGAGTCCATGGCCAGCGGCAGTAGGTGGGCGGGCGCCGCCTGGGCGAGTGCGGCGTCGAAGAGTTCGAGCGCGCGCTCGACACTGAGCGGAACGGCACCGTTGCGCGCGAGCCGGGCGCGGTCCCGTTCGTCGAGGTGGCCCGTCATGCCGGCGTCCTGGGCCAGGAAGCCCCAGGCGAGGGAGAGACCGGGCAGACCGTGGTGCCGCCGATGGGCGGCCAGTGCGTCGAGGAAGGTGTTGGCGGCGGCGTAGTTGCCCTGCCCGGCGGTACCCAGCGTCGCGGCGCCCGCCGACACCAGGATGAACGCGTCGAGTTCCAGGTCCCGGGTGAGTTCGTGCAGGTGCCACGCGGCGTCGGCCTTGGGGCGCTGTACCCCGCGCAACTGCTCCGGCGTGAGCTGGGCGAGCGTGCCGTCGTCCAGGACACCGGCGGCATGGACGACCGCCGACAGCGGCCGGTCGGCGGGGATCGCGGAGACGAGCGCGGCGAGGCCGTCGCGGTCGGCGGCGTCGCAGGCGGCGACCACGACTTCGGCGCCGAGCCCGGTCAGCTCCTGGCGCAGTGCGGTGGCCGGCTCGGTGTCCGGCCCGGACCTGCTTACGAGGAGCAGATGACGTACGCCGTGGGCGCTCACCAGGTGCCTGGCGATACGGGCGCCGAAGGCGCCGGTGCCGCCCGTGATCAGAACGGTGCCGTCGGGCCGGAACGTCGTGGCCGAGGCCGTCCGGCTCGCAGTCGCGGACTCCTGTGTTGGAGCGCCGGCGTCGTGGCGTACGAGCCGGGGGACCAGCGTCGCCCCCGCCCTGAGCGCGAGCTGTGGCTCCTGCCGGGCGACCGCCGTCGTCACGGCTGAGGGCAGGGCCGCCAGCGACGCCGGGTCGTCGTCCACGTCGACCAACAGGAAGCGGTGCGGATGCTCGCTCTGGGCGCTGCGGAGCAGGCCCCACAACGGTGCGTGGACGAGATCGATGTCGTTCTCCGGAGTGACGGAGACCGCGCCACGGGTCACCACCACGAGGGGCGCCCCGGAGGCCGAGTCGTCCGACAGCCAATCCCGGACCACGCGCAGGGTGTGCGCTGTGGCGGTGAACACCCGCTCGGGCAGCGGGAGTTCGAGGTCGCGGGGCGGCAGCGCGGCGAACACGGACGTGTTGGACCCGACTGCGTTGAACTCGCCGGTGTCCGGACCCGCGGCGAAGATCCGCAGATCGGACACCACCGTCTCTGTTGTCTCCTCGACAGGACTCATCTCTGTCCAGTCGAGGACGAACAGGTGACCGTCACGGTCCGAGCCGGCCGAAGTGTTGAGCTGCTTGGCGTCGACGGAGCGCAACGTCAACACGTCGATTGCCAGGAGAGGTTGGCCGGTCGCGTCGGAGAGTGTGACCGTCGCCGTCGTCTCGCTCGTGGGTGTCAGCCGTACCCGCGCGGCGGTCGCACCGGTCGCGTACAGGCGGATACCGGACCAGGAGTAGGGCAGTTTGACCTCGTCGCCGCTGTGCCCGCTCGTCCTGGCGTCCAGCGCGAGGGTGTGCAGCGCGGCGTCGAGGAGCGCCGGGTGGACGCCGAACCCGTTGACGTCGACGTCAGAGGCGAGTTCCACCTCCGCGTAGACGTGACCGTCGGCCTGCCACGCAGCGCGCAGTCCTTGGAACGCGGGGCCGTAGGCGTAACCCTGAGCGGCGAAGTCCGCGTAGAGAGCGCCCACGTCCACCGTTGCCGCCCCGTGCGGGGGCCAGGCTTCCAGACCGGTGGCGGGAGCGTCCGATCGCTCTTCCGCCGGCGCCAGCAGACCGGTGGCATGGGCCGTCCAAGGGCTCTCGAACCCTTCCGGACGGGAGTGGATCGTCACGATCCGCTCCCCGGACGCCCCCTCTTGCGCGACGGTGACCTGCAACTGGACGCTGCCCTGCTCGGGTACGGCGAGCGGAGTGGCCAGCGTGAGATCCGTGAGCCGGTCGCATCCCAGGTGCAGTCCCGCGTGCAGGGCGAGGTCCACGAACGCGGTGCCGGGCAGCAGCGCCCGGTTCGCGATGGTGTGGTCGGCGAGCCACGGGTGTGTGCGCAGGCTGAGGGAGCTGGTGAAGACGGCCGAGTCACCCTGCGCGAGGTCGACGGTTGCGCCGAGGAGTGGGTGGTCGGTGGTGGCCAGCCCTGCGGAGGTGAGGTCCCGGATGGCTGGGGTGTCGTTGAGCCAGTAGTGGTGGTGTTGGAAGGCGTAGGTGGGGAGGGTGGGGTGGTGGTGGGTGGGGTGGGTGGTGGTGGGCCAGGTGAGGGGGGTGTGGTGGGTGTGGAGTGTGGCGAGTGCGGTGTGGAGGGTGTGGTGGTGGGGGTGTTTGGGGTGGAGGGTGCCGATGGCGGTGGCGTCGGGGAGGGTTTGGGTGGTGAGGGTGGTGAGGGTGGTGTCGGGTCCGAGTTCGAGGTAGGTGGTGGTGCCGGTGGTGTCGAGATGGTGGGTGATGTCGGTGTAGTTGACGCTGTGGCGGAGCTGTTCGGTCCAGTAGTCGGGTGAGAGGGCCTGTTCGGGGGTGAGGGGCTGTCCGGTGCGGTTGGAGATGACGGGCAGTGTGGGTGGCTGCGGGTTGAGGGTGCTGAGGGTGGTGCGGAAGGTGTCGAGGACGGGGTCCATGTGGGCGGAGTGGAAGGCGTGGCTGACGTTCAGCGCACGGGTCCGGATCCCCGCCTCGGCCGCACGGGCCGTAAGAGTCTCGATGTCGGAGACGGTGCCGGAGACGACGGTGTTGGTGGGCGAGTTGCGGGCGGCGATCTCCAGGGTGGTGCCGTCGAGGAGGGGGGTGATGTGGTCGGGGGTGGTGTGGAGGGTGAGCATGGTGCCCTGCCCGGCGGGCAGCTCCCCCATCAGCCGGGCACGCGTCGCGACCAGAACGGCGGCGTCGGTGAGGGTGAACACGCCCGCCGCGTGGGCGGCGGTGAGTTCGCCGATGGAGTGCCCGGCGAGCGCGTCGGGGCGCACCCCGTAGGACTCCACGAGCCGGTAGAGGGCTGTCTCCAGGGCGAAGAGGGCGGGCTGGGTGTGGGTGGTGTGGTGCAGGAGGTCCGCCTCCGGGGTGCCGGGCCCGGCGAACATCACGCTGAGCAGCGGCACCGGAAGGTGCGGGTCCAGGGCTGCGCACGCCTCGTCGAGGGCGTCACGGAAGACGGGGTGGGTGGTGTAGAGGCCGTGTCCCATCCCGGGGTACTGGGAGCCCTGGCCGGTGAACAGCACAGCGAGCTTCCCGGCCTGGTACCGCCCGGTCACCCCGTGCGGGGTCGGGGTCCCGGCGGCGATACCGGACAGCGCGTCCAGCAGCTGCCCGCGTCCGGTGCCGAAGACGACCGCACGGTGATCGAGAGTCGCACGCGTCCCCGCAAGAGCATCCGCGACCGCCGGAAGATCGGCGTCGGGGTGATCCTCCAGCCACGCATGCAGCCGCAAGGCCTGGGCACGCAACGCATCAGCCGTATGACCCGACACCGGCCACACCACCACACCCGAAGACCCGGACTCGCTGGGCTCTGTCTCCCCCTCAACGGGTGCGATCGCGGGCGCCTGCTCAAGAACCACGTGCACGTTCGTGCCACTGATCCCGAACGAGGACACACCGGCCCGCCTCGGCCGGTCCTCCCCGACCGTCCACGGGGTGTTCTCTGTCAGGAGTTCAACCGCCCCCGCCGACCAGTCCACGTGCGGCGTCGGCTCGTCCACGTGCAGCGTCCGCGGGAGCACACCCTCCCGCATCGCCATCACCATCTTGATGATGCCTGCGACACCGGCAGCCGCCTGCGTGTGCCCGATGTTCGACTTGACTGCCCCGAGCCACAGAGGCGTGCCGTCCGATCGGTCCTGCCCATAGGTGGCCAGCAGTGCCTGGGCTTCGATCGGGTCACCCAGCATGGTGCCCGTGCCATGGGCTTCGACCGCGTCCACATCGGCCCCCGACAGACCCGAGTTGGCCAGCGCCTGACGGATCACCCGCTCCTGCGAAGGCCCGTTGGGCGCGGTAAGGCCGTTCGACGCGCCGTCCTGGTTGACCGCCGAACCCTTCACCACCGCGAGCACCTGGTGCCCGTTGCGTACGGCGTCCGACAGACGTTCCACCAGCAGCAGCCCCACACCCTCCGACCAGCCGGTGCCGTCGGCACCGGCGGCGAACGGCTTGCAGCGGCCGTCCGGCGCCAGACCGCGCTGCCGGCTGAACTCCACGAAGAGATCAGGGCTTGCCATCAGCGAGACGCCGCCCGCGAGGGCTATGGTCGACTCGCCGCTGCGCAGCGACTGGCACGCCAGATGCAAAGCCACCAGCGACGACGAACACGCCGTGTCCACCGTCACCGCCGGACCCTCAAGCCCGAACGCGTACGACACCCGACCCGACGCGACACTCGGCGCCGTACCGATACGGCGGTACCCCTCGAACTCGTCGGGTACGGAAGAGAGACGGGACAGGTAGTCGTGGTTCACCACACCGGTGAAGACGCCGGTGCCGGTACCGCGGAGGGATGTGGGGTCGATGCCCGCACGCTCGAAGGCTTCCCAGGCGGTCTCCAGCAGTAGCCGCTGCTGCGGGTCCGTTGCGAGGGCCTCCCGCGGACTCATGTGGAACAGGTCGGCGTCGAATTCGGCGGCATCGTGGAGGAAGGCGCCGTGACGCACGTACGACGTGCCGGGGTGATCCGGGTCCGTGTCGTAGAGCCGTTCCACGTCCCAGCCGCGATTGGTGGGGAAGTCGCCGACCGCGTCCCGCTCGTCGCGGAGGAGCTGCCACAGGTCCTCCGGGGACCGCACGTCGCCGGGAAACCGGCATGCCATCCCCACGATGGCGATGGGCTCGTCCTCGGCCGTTCGCACCGCGGCGACCGACCGGCGTGGGGCGGCGGTGGTCTGCAACAGCAATCCACGCAGGTGGTCGGCGAGTTCTTGCGGCGTCGGGTAGTCGAACACCACGGTCGTCGGCAGTGCGCTGCCGATGGCCCTGGCGAGGCTGTTGCGCAGCTCGACCGCCGTCAACGAACCGATTCCCAGTTCACGGAACGGCCGGTGAGGAAGGAGAGACGTACCGTCCGAATGGCCAAGTGCGACTGCCGCGTGGGAGACGACGAGAGTGACCAGCCGTTCACGCTGCTCAGACTCCGGCAGAGCGCGGAGTTCCTCGGCGAAACCGCCCATGGTGACGGTGGACCGGGCCGCTGTGGTGCGTCGTGGCCGGATGAGCTTGCGGAGGACGGGGGAGGCGGTGTCGGGGTCGATGGTGGTGGTGTTGATGGCGGTGGGGATGAGGTGGGGGTGGGTGGTGGCGGTGTCGAGGAGGGTGAGGGCTTGTTGGGTGGTGAGGGGGGTGATTCCGGTGCGGGTGAGGCGGTTGATGTCGTTGGTGGTCATGTGGGCGGTCATGCCGCTGGGTTGTGCCCAGTAGCCCCAGGCGAGTGAGGTGGTGGGTTGTCCGTTGTGGTGGCGGTGGTGGGCGAGGGCGTCGAGGAAGGTGTTGGCGGTGGCGTAGTTGGCTTGTCCGGTGGCGCCGAGGGTGGCGGCGGCGGAGGAGAAGAGGATGAACGCGTCGAGGTTGTGGTCGGCTGTGAGTTGGTGGAGGTTCCAGGCGGCGTCGACCTTGGGGGCGAGTACGGTGGTGAGCTGTTGGGGGGTGAGGTTGTCGATGGTGGCGTCGTCGAGGACGCCTGCGGTGTGGATGACGGCGGTGAGGGGGTGTTCGGCGGGGATGGTGTCCAGCAGTGCGGTGAGCTGTTGCCGGTCGGCGGCGTCGCACGCGGTGATGCGGATGTCTGCGCCGAGCGCGGTCAGTTCTTGGTGGAGTTCGTGTGCGCCTTCGGCGTCGGGGCCGGTCCTGCTGGTGAGGAGGAGGTGGCGGGCGCCGTGTGTGGTGACGAGGTGGCGTGCTGTGAGTGCGCCGAGGGTGCCGGTGCCGCCGGTGATGAGGGTGGTGCCGTGGGGGTTGAGGGTGAGGGTGTTGCCGGGTGTGGGGGTGTGGCGGGCGAGGCGGGGGACGAGTGTGTCCCCGTTGCGGAGGGCGAGTTGGGGTTCGCCGGCGGTAGTGGCGGCGTGGACGGCGCCGGGGAGGTGCTTGTTGCTGTCGGGGTGGTTGTCGGTGTCGATGAGGGTGATGCGGTGGGGGTGTTCGTTCTGGGCGCTGCGGATGAGGCCCCAGAGGGGTGCGTGGGTGAGGTCCGTTATGTTCTCGCCGGGGTGGGTGGTGACGGCGTGGTGGGTGAGGACGATGAGGTGGCGGTCGGTGTTGGCGGGGTTGGTGAGCCAGTCCTGGAGGTGCTGGAGGGTCTGGGCGGCGGCGTGGTGGACCTGCTGGGGGAGGGGCAGGTCGGGGTCGGCCGGATCGAGTTCGAGGTGGGTGATCGACTCGGGTGGGGCGGTGGCGGGTGTTCCGGCGGTGAGGATCGTCCAGGATTGGTGGTCGCCGGGGTTGCTGTCGGCGTCACTCGCCAGGGCGGTCGCGGTCCACTCGACCGCGAACAGCCGGTTGTGGGTGCTGGTGCCGGCCGCCGCCAACTGCGCCGTCTCCACGGGACGTAGAGCCACGCTCTCGATCTTGGCCACCGGCTGCCCGACCGCATCAGCGACGAGCACACGGGCCGAGCCAGGACCGGACCGCCCGAGGTGCACACGCAGGGTGGTGGCGCCCGTGGCGTAGAGGCTGATGTCCCGCCACAGGGCGGGCAGTTGCGGTTCGTTGGCGTCCGACGGTGACGTGTCAATGCCGAGGGTGTGGAGTGCGGCGTCGAGGAGTGCGGGGTGGATGCCGTAGCCGGTGACGTCGGTGTCGGGGTCGAGTTCGATCTCGGCGTAGAGGTCGTCGCCGTCGCGCCAGGCCGCGGTGAGCCCCTGGAAGGCAGGGCCGTACTCATTGCCGCGTGCGACGAGCTCGGTGTAGACATCGGCCGGCGCCACGGGCCGGGCGTCCGCGGGCGGCCAGGCGGTGAGATCGGCCTCCGCTGCCGGAACCGCTGCGGACAGGGTGCCGGTGGCGTGCAGAACCCAGGCGGCGTCCAACTCCTGTCGTACGTGAACCGTGACGCGCAGGTCGTCGGAGTCGGGCAGAGGCGCCGTCATTACTTGGAGCTGGAGCGTGGCCTGTTCGGGGATGACCAGAGGCTTGTGCATTTCCAGCTCGGTCAGCCGGGGGTGGTTCGTGTGGTGTCCGGCATGGAGTGCGAGGTCGACGTAGGCCGTTGCGGGGAGAACGGTGATTCCGGTGACAGTGTGATCGCTGAGCCAAGGATGAGTGCGCTGATTTAGCGTGCCGGTGAAGACAGTGGCGTGGGTGGTGCTGTCGGCGAGCTGTACCGCCGCGCCGAGGAGTGGGTGGTTGGTGTGTTGGAGTCCGAGGGTGGTGGGGTCGCTGCCGCCGCCGGTAGGTGTGTTGAGCCAGTAGTGCTGGTGTTGGAAGGCGTAGGTGGGGAGGGTGGTGGGTTGGGTGGTGGGGGTGGGCCAGGTGGTGGGTGTGTTGTGGGTGTGGAGGGTGGCTTGGGCGAGGCGGAACTGGGTGGGTCCGTGCTGGTGGCGTCGGAGGGTTCCGGTGACGGTCAGCGGCGTGTCGTTGCCGTTGYCCGTCTCGGGGTTTTCGTTTGTTTGGTTGATGGGGGTGGTGAGGGTGGGGTGGGGGCTTGTTTCGATGTAGGTGGTGTGGCCGGTGTTGTTGAGGTGGGTGAGGGCGGTGTGGAAGTGGACGGGTTGGCGGAGGTTGTCGTACCAGTAGGTGCTGTTGAGGGTGGTGGTGTCGGTGGGAGTCTGGGCAGGGTGGGTGGTGGAGTGGAACGGGATGCTCGCGGCCCGCGGGGTGATGTCCGCGAGGACTGTGAGGAGGTGTTCTTCGAGGGCTTCGACGTGGGGGCTGTGGGAGGCGTAGTCGACGGGCAGCAGCCGTGTTTGAACACCGTTGGTGGTGCAGTGGTCGAGGTAGGTGTAGATGTCCTCGGTGGTGCCGGAGATGACGGTGTGGGTGGGGGAGTTGATGACGGCGACCGAGAGGCTGTCGTATCCGGCGATCTGTTCGGTGACCTGTTCGTGCGGCAGGGTGACCGAGGCCATGGTGCCGCGCCCGGTCAGGGAGGTCAGGGCCTTGCTCCGCAAGGCGACGATCTTCGCCGCGTCCTCCAGGCTCAGCGCCCCGGCGATGTGGGCCGCGGCGATCTCACCCTGCGAGTGACCGATGACCGCGTCCGCGCTGGTCCCGTGGTGCTCCCACAGCCGGGCGAGGGAGACCATGACCGCGAACAACGCGGGCTGGACGACGTCGACACGCTCCAGCAGTCCCCCGGCCGGATCGGTCAGGACATCCCGCAGCGACCAGTCGACGTACGGGGCCAGGGCTTTCGCGCACGCGTCGATGGACTGGGCGTAGACGGGCTCGGTCGTCAGGAGGTCGGCGGTCATCAGGGGCCACTGGGCCCCCTGGCCGGGGAAGACGAACACCGTCTTGCCCTGCGGTCGCGTCACCCCGCTCACGACATGCGCACTGGGAGCACCCTCGCCCAGGGCCGCCAGCCCCTCCATCAGCTCCCCACGGTCAGCGGCAACCACCGCACCCCTGTGAGACAGAGCAGTACGAGTCGTGGTCAGAGCATGCGCCACCTGCTCAGGTGTGACCTCCGGATGCGCGGAAAGATGCGCGTGCAGCCGGGAAGCCTGCGCGGCCAGCGCGTCCGATGTGTGACCGGACACCGGCCACACCACCACACCGGAAGAAGACCCGGATGCGTCATCCGTCTCCGTGGTCTCGACCGGTTCGGCCGCCGGGGCCTGTTCCAGGATCACGTGCGCGTTCGTACCGCTGATGCCGAATGCCGAGACACCCGCCCGCCTCGGCCTGCCCTCACCCTCGGGCCAGGGAGTGTTCTCCCCCAGCAGCCGAACGGTCTCCGACGACCAGTCGATGTGTGACGACGGCTCGTCCGCATGCAGAGTGCGGGGAAGTACGCCCTCCCGCATCGCCAGCACCATCTTGATCACACCGGCGACACCGGCAGCCGCCTGCGTGTGACCAAGGTTCGACTTCAGCGATCCGAGCCACAGCGGAGCATTCTCCGGCCGGTCCTTGCCGTACGTCGCGAGCAGCGCCTGGGCCTCGATCGGGTCACCCAGCGTCGTACCCGTCCCGTGCGCCTCCACCGCGTCCACGTCCGCCACCGACAGACCGGCGTTCGCCAGCGCCTGACGGATCACCCGCTGCTGCGAAGGTCCGTTGGGCGCGGACAGCCCGTTCGACGCACCGTCCTGGTTGACCGCCGAACCCCGCACCACCGCCAGGATCTCGTGCCCGTTGCGTACGGCGTCCGACAGCCGCTCCACGAGCACGACTCCCGCGCCCTCCGCGAGTCCGGTGCCGTCCGCTCCGTCGGAGAACGCCTTGCACCGGCCGTCCGGTGCCAGACCACCCTGGTAGTCGAAGTCGACCAGCATGCCGGGCGTGGCCATGAGGGTGACGCCGCCGGCCAGCGCGAGGTCGCACTCGCTCTGCCGCAGAGACTGGCACGCGAGATGCAGCGCCGTCAGCGACGACGAGCACGCCGTGTCCACCGTCACCGCCGGACCCTCCAGTCCCAGGGTGAAGGCGACACGGCCCGAGATGACGCTCGGCAGGCTGCCGGTCATCAGATGGCCCTGGACGCCCTCGGCCGGCTCACTGAGCCGGGGGCCGTAGTCCTGGTGGGTGGCACCGATGAACACACCCGTACGCCCGCCGCGCAGTGAGCGCGGTTCGATGCGGGCGTGCTCCACCGCTTCCCAGGCGATCTCCAGGATGACCCGCTGCTGGGGGTCCATTGCCAGCGCCTCGCGCGGCGAGATGTTGAAGAACTCGGCGTCGAATCCCGCGATGTCGTCGAGGAACGCCCCCTGCGGTTCGCGGCCTTCGGGACGCAGTGTCTCGGACTCGCCCACGGCGCGTTCCAGGTCCCAGCCGCGGTCGGTGGGGAACGTGGAGACGGTGTCGACACCGTCGGCCAGGACGCGCCACAGGTCCTCGGGGGAGGCGACACCGCCGGGGAAGCGGCACGCCACGCCGACGATGGCGATGGGTTCCTGCTCTCCCGACACGGCGGCGTCGAGTCGCTGCCGCGTGCGGCGGAGGTCGGCTGTGACGCGCTTCAGGTAGTCGCGAAGTTTGTCCTCGGTGCTGATACTCATCCGCTACCGTCCGCCCTTTCACAGCGTTGGCGGGCCCGATTTCGAGCCGCACAGGAAATCGGCCTGCGCCGCCTGCGTAGTTCGGGCGAGGAGCGGCAAGTGACGGTGAACGGGGTCCCGGTACGCAGGAGGGCGCTTCTTGATCCGTACAAGCGGCTTGACGCTAAGCACGCCGACTAAAGCGGACCTAAGAGTCCGTTCCGTCCGCCGAGCCCTGCTCCGGGCGGGCTTCCACCGCTCTTAGCTGGGCTTTAGCGGTCATGGACAAGGTGAGGCCGGGTAGGGTGCGCGCCGCAGGTGCGACGCATGCGAATGAATTCGTCCGACGCACACAGGAAGTCCTCCACCATGACCAGCACCTCCACGTCCGTGCCCCTTCCTCAGCGATTGCTCGCCATCTGGCGTGACGTCCTGGATACACACCAGGTGGGTAGCGACGGACTCACCATTGACGCGGATCTGCCCGACCTGGGGACGCGTTCGATCCTGATCATCGAGATCGCGATGCGTATTCAGCGTGAGATCGGTGTCGACGTACCGCTGGAAACGTTCATCGAGACGCGGACGATTGACCAACTCGCCAAATCCATCATGGAGATGGACCCGGAGGCGGACTCCCGATGACCGATGTCTCCGTCGAGACACCTGGCACGAACACGAACGGCGATGCGAGCGCCGACGGGAACGAGAACCCCGACGCGACCACGGACGCGAACCCGGACGCGAACGCCGACGTGACGGCGATCGGCCCGCTCACCGAGCTGGCGGACGACGACCTCGAACTGCTCCTGCTCATCCGGCACTTCGAGCGCAAACTGCTCGACCTCTTCGGGCAGGGCGAGCTGAACGGCACCACCCACACCTGTCTGGGACAGGAGTACGTGCCGGTCTCGCTGCGTCCCCTGCTGGAGGATCGCGACTTCGTCTTCAGCAACCACCGGGGGCACGGCCACTACCTCTCCCGATTCCGCGACCCGGCCGGTCTGCTGGCAGAGATCATGGGCCGTGAGGGGGCCGTGTGTTCCGGTGTCGGCGGCAGCCAGCACATCCTGCGTGACCGCTATCTCTCCACCGGCGTGCAGGGTCAGAGCCTCCCGGTGGCCGTCGGCGCGGGACTGCACCAGCTGCGGACCGACCCGGGCTCGCTCGTCTGCGCGTTCATCGGTGACGGCACATGGGGCGAGGGCGCGGTGTACGAGGCGCTGAACATGGCCCAGCTCTGGCGGGTGCCGCTGCTGGTGGCGGTGGAGCACAACGGCATCGCCCAGTCGACCCCGGCCGAGGCGAACATGGCCGGCACCATCGAGGGCCGGGCCGCCGCCTTCGGAATCCGGTACCAGCGGGTCGCCTCGCTGGACGTGAACGCCGTCCGTGCCGGCCTGGCGCCACTGGTGCGAGAGGTGCGGGAGCAACGCAGCCCGCTGGTGGTCGAGTTCGTCACGCATCGGATCGGACCGCACAGCAAGGGGGACGACACCCGGACGCGCGAGCAACTGGCGCACGCCCGGGAGCACGACTGGTACCGGCTCTACGGTGCCGCCTTCCCGGAGCACTTCGAGAGCTGGGACGGCAAGGTCAGGGCCGAGGTGGACGAGATCGCGCGGGACGTCGCCGGACGGCCGCCCGCGGTGTGGAGTGGCTCATGCGCGTAGCCGAGAACCTCAACCAGTCGCTCCACAGCCTGCTGGAGGCGGAGCCCCGGGCGTATGTCCTCGGGGAGGACATCGCCGATCCGTACGGGGGCGCGTTCAAGGTCACCAAGGGCCTGAGCGACAGCTTCCCGGGCCGCGTCCTCACCACGCCCATCAGTGAGTCGGGGATCGTCGGCGCGGGCGCGGGACTGGCACTCGCGGGTGACGTGGCGATCGTCGAGATCATGTTCGGTGACTTCGTCGCGCTCGCCTTCGACCAGATCGTCAACTTCGCGAGCAAATCCGTGTCGATGTACGGCCGCCGGGTGCCGATGCCGCTGGTGGCACGCTGCCCGATGGGCGGCAGGCGCGGCTACGGGGCGACCCACAGCCAGAGCCTCCAGAAACACTTCATCGGCGCGCCCGGTCTGTCGCTCTACGAACTGTCTCCGTTCCGCGATTCCTACGAGCTGCTGTCGGAGATCGTGGAGCGGGAAGAGCCGGCGATGCTCTTCGAGGACAAGGTGCTCTACACGAGCCAGATGTTCACCGACGGCGTCGTGGACGACCTGCTCTCCTTCGACCGGCATCCTCAAGCGCCGGACGTGGCAAGGGTGTTCGTCGATGATCCCGACCGTTACGACGTCGTGCTGATCGCGGCGGGCGGCATGGCGCACCGGGCCTGCGAGGCGGTGCGAGACCTGCTGGTCGAGGAGGAGATCACGGCGCTGCTGCTGGTGCCCACCCGCCTCTACCCCTTCGCGGCGGAGCCGCTGCTCGGCACGCTGGGCGCGGCCGATGTGATCTGTGTGGCCGAGGAGGGCACGGCCGGCGGCACCTGGGGCGCGGAGGTGGCGCAGCAGTTGCACCAGCGGATGTGGGGCACGCTGCGCCGTCCGGTACGGCTCGTCCACTCCGCGGACAGCGTCATTCCGAGCGCCGCCCACCTGGAGGAGCGCGTTCTGGTGAGCGGAGACACGATTAGGCAAGCGGTTGTGGAGGCCCTGCGTGACTGAGATCCGTGTGCCCAAGCTCAACAACAACGACACCGAGTACACACTCGTCGAGTGGCTGGTCGATGACGGCAAGCCGATCGCCGAGGGCGATCCGGTGGCCTTGGTGGAGACCTCGAAGGCGGCGGAGGAGCTGGAGTCCGCGGCCGAGGGTGTTCTGCGTCAGTCGCTGGCGGCCGGGGCGGTCTGTGCTCCCGGTGATGTCATCGGGCATGTACTCGCCCCCGGTGAGACCGTGGAGGCGGCCCCCGTCGCTCCTGTCGCGTCCGCCGCTCCGGTTCCGGGGGCCGAGTCGTCTCCCGCCGGCGTGACGATCACCAAGCCGGCACGGGTGTTGATGTCGGAGTGGGGGATCGGCGAGGAGCAGGTCCTGGGGTGGGGGCTGAAGGTCGTCAGGCGGACGGATGTCGAACGCCTCGCCGGGCCGCCGCCGGCCGGAACGACGGAGACGGTGGGGGAAGCGGAGACGGTGGGGGAGACGGAGACGAAGCCCGCTTCCCCGGCTCCCGCTTCTCCGGCCCTCGCTTCCCCGGCTCGAACTGCCCCGACCCCTGCTTCCCCGGCTCCCGCTGCCCTGACTCCGACCGCGCCCACGCACTCCGCGAAGGGCACCGTTCCGACGCTGTCGCAGGCGCTGCCGTCCGTTCAACAGGCTGTCGGACGCAGCGTTCTGACGTCACATCAGACGATTCCCGCGGCGTACACCGTGGTCAAGGTGGATGTCACCGGGGCGCAGACCCTGGCGGCGCAGGAGGGCAAGCGGCTCCGGCGACTGGTGGGTCTGCCGGAGCTGCTGCTGTCGGCGGTGGCCCGCTCGTACCGTGCCTTCCCGCTGTGCTTCGCCCGCCTGGCCGACGCCCGCACGGCCGAACTCGCCGACGCCGCCCATGTGGGTGTCACGATGGACGTCGGCCAGGGACTGTTCGTGCCGGTGGTGGAGCGTGCGTCGGACCTGGCGTTCGAGGAGATCGTCGAGGCGGTGTCGGGCTTCCGGCGCACCGTCATGTCGGGCACGTTCCGGGAGTCGGAGCTCTCGGGCGGCAACATCACGGTCACCCTGCACAACGACCTCGATGTGGTGGCGGCAGTGCCGTTCGTCTTCCCCGGACAGGCGTGCGCGCTCGCCCTCGCGGGCCCCCAGCAGGAGTTGTTCCTGGACTCCGACGGGGCGGTGACGGCGCGGACGGTGGTCAACGTGGGCCTCGCCTACGACCACCGGCTCCTCAACGGCCGGGACGCCGTGCTGTTCCTCCAGCGCGTCAAGGCGCTGCTTCAGTCGCCGGAGAAGCTGCTCGGCGAGGCGTGACACGGCGTGAAGCGACCGGCTGCGGTCCGCCCCGATGTCAGGGGGACCGCAGCCGCGCGTCCGGACCGTAGCCGAGCGCTCCGTACCCGGGCGGTTGGTAGTCCGGTGTGAAGGCTTCCAGCCTGCTCTTGAGCTCGGTGAGTACGTCGGCCGCTTCGGCGCTGTCGACGATGCGGTGGTCGACAGCCAGGCTCAGCCGCATCATGGGCGCCACCGTCACCACGCCCCCGCGGACGACCGCGCGGTCCACGACCCGGCCCACGCCGACGGTGACGGCGGTGCCGCCGACGAAGTGGAAACTGTCCACGGCGCGGTGACCGAGAGAGGTGATGGCGACCGTGCCGATCAGCTCCGGGCGGTGCCGCAGCGAGCGGGTCCTCAGCTTGAACAGCGCCCGGCCCAGGGGGGTCGGCAGCCGGTGAAGGGCACGTATACGCGCGTACTCCGGCATGGTGTCGGGATCGCCGCCCCGGAAGTGGTTCACCTGTTCCTGGATGGTGTCGAGCGAGGCGTCGTCCAGGGACGGTATGACAGTGGAGAGGACGACCCGCCTGCCGTTCAGCGAGGAGTCGAGGGTGAGCTTCCCGCTGACCATCGAGTACCGGGCGACGCGGGGACGCATCCGGCCGCGGATCGCGGCGTTGACCTCTGGATGGTTGCTGAGGACCCGGCCGACGGCGTGCATGACGTAGGCGACCACGGAGTAGGCCTTCGGAGCCTCGCGTGCGCTGACTCGGTGCTGCTGGACCCTGCTCATGTCGACCTCGGTGTCGAGGAAGGCCGCCGCCGCGGCGCGGTTCTCCTCGCAGAGGTAGAGAGTGTGGCGGCGCTCGGGGTGGAACGCGGTCGCGCTCATCGCCGCGCCACTGTCCTGTGCGTGCCCGCCGGGGCGCCGGTCTCCGGCCGGTCCCGCTCGGGGACGCTGCGCCCGGCGCGTTTGTCGGGCGCGGTGGCCGCCGGGCCGGGGCTGTCGCGGGTCAGGGCGGTGAAGTCGTCGATGGCGTTCACGCAAGTTCCTCCGATGGTCGAATCGGATACTCGCGCCCGAAGCTAAAAAGCTTCTTAAATCATGGACGAGTCCCGCTGGACCGTTCGGAATCAGACGAGACAGAACTCGTGGCCCTCCGGATCCGCCATTTCCATATGGTCCGGCCTGCCCTGCGACTCGTGTTCGCGTATCACCGTCGCTCCCGCCGCCGTCAGCCGTTCGACCGCGGCGAGGACCCGTGGCCACCGTGTCTCCCAGGGGGTGTCCCGGCCGCCCCCGACCTGGATGTCCAGATGCAGCCGGTTCTTGACCACCTTCGACTCGGGGACCTTGAGGAAGGACAGGGCCGGGCCCACGCCGTCCGGATCAGCGAGATAGGCGCCGTCGTCCCACTCCTCCTCCGGAACCCCGAAGTGCCCGAACCACGCCTCCCAGGTGGGGAAACCGGTGGGCGGCGGCTTCTCGGCATACCCCAGGGCGAGTGCCCAGAACTCCGCCAGCTTCGCGGGGTGCGCGCAGTCGATCGTCAGACTCCACTTGGTGGCCACCATGCCTCCTCGGTCGTGTGTGCGAACCGTATCGGGCAGCACTGACAGTGCGGCCGCACGCCGTGGAGCCGGTGCGGCGGGAGAGTAGGGGTTGATCGGCACGGACGCTTGCCCAATTCTTGTCGAATGCGCTACTTGCGGGCACGCCGAGTTCGGAGCGATTACCGATGACCTATGAGATACGTGGTGCGTCGCCGCCTTCGGCCGCCACCGTACCTTCCCTCGTGGAGCCCGCCCCTTTCCCGGCGAGGCCCGGACGGCTCGTCGCGACGAGCGATCTGCACATCCGTTACCCCGAGAACCGGAAGATCGCCGATTCCCTGCGGCCCGAGTCGGAGCACGACTGGCTGCTCGTGGCCGGTGACATCGGCGAGCTGGTGTCCGACATCGAATGGACCCTGCGCACGCTCAGCGAGCGGTTCGCGAAGGTCATCTGGGTCCCCGGCAACCACGAGCTGTGGACCGCGCCCGACGACCCGGTCAAGCTCCGGGGTGACGCCAAATACCGTCATCTCGTCGAGCTCTGCCGGGAGATGGGCGTCGTCACGCCGGAGGATCCCTACCCCGTCTGGGAGGGCGAGGGCGGCCCCGCCGTGATCGCACCGCTGTTCCTCCTGTACGACTACTCCTTCCGGCCCGCCGGAACGTACTCCAAGGAAGCGGCCCTCGCCGTGGCCGAGGCCGCCGGTGTCGTCTGCACCGACGAGTTCCTGCTCCACCCCGACCCGTATCCCACCAGGGAGGCGTGGTGCCGCGCCCGGCTCGCGGCCACCGAGCGCCGGCTCATGGAGATCCCGCCCGAGCTGCCCACCGTCCTGATCAACCACTGGCCGATCGTGCGCGAACCCACGAACGTGCTGTGGCGACCGGAGTTCGCGCTGTGGTGCGGTACGGAGGGCTCGGCCGACTGGCCGCGCCGATTCCGGGCCGCCTCGGTCGTGTACGGGCATCTGCACATACCCCGGCTCATGTGGTGCGACGGAGTGCCTCATCAGGAGGTCTCGCTGGGCTACCCGAGGGAGTGGGGACGGCGCGCGCAGGAGCCCGGCCGGCCCGTGCAGATACTGCCGCTGCCGGTGCGGGGCGAAGCGGGGGTGCCGAGGTGATCGAGCGCATCGTGCCCGCCGAGGCGGAGACGGCCGAGGCTTACGGAGACCTTCCCGAGGCCACGCTCTTCCCGGAGGAGGCGCTGCTGGTGAAGTCCGCCGTCGCGCAGCGCCGTGGCGAGTTCACCACCGCGCGGCACTGCGCGCGGCAGGCCCTGACGCGGCTGGGCGCCCCGGCGGGGGCGATCCTCACCGGCGAGCGCGGCGCGCCGCTGTGGCCTGAGGGTGTGGTCGGCAGCATCACGCACTGCGCGGGCTACCGCGCGGCCGTGGTGGCCCGCCCCGCGCACGTGGCCGCGATCGGTGTCGACGCGGAGCCGGCGCTGCCGCTGCCCGAAGGCGTCCTGGAGGCGGTGGCCCTGCCCGACGAGCAGATCGCGGTGAAGGAACTCCTGGTGACCGCGCCGGGCGTGGCCTGGGACCGGCTGCTGTTCAGTGCCAAGGAGTCGGTCTACAAGGCGTGGTTTCCGCTGACGAGGCGCTTCCTGGAGTTCGAGGAGGCCCGGCTCGTCTTCGACCCGGCGGGAGGGACGTTCACCGCGCACCTCCTCGCCGGGCCGGCGCGGGCCGGGGGCCGTACGCTGCACAGGTTCGAAGGACGCTGGCTGTCGGACGGCGGCATCGTGCTGACGTCCGTGACGGTCCCGGCCTAGGCGCGGCGCGGGGTGCCGGACGGTCCGCACAGGCGGTCCGTCCGGCACCCCGGACATTCAGACGCGGCACATTCGGCGCACGTCGCGCATGCCGTGCACGCGGCGCTCAGGCGATCGACGCCGACACGATCGCCGACACCGCGATGTTGCACGACGCCGTCACCCAGACCGCGGGGTGCGGCTCGGCCTCGACCAGCGTCGCGCCGAGCTTGCCCGGGGTCACCAGGTCCACGACCAGGAACGCCACGGCCATCATCACGAGGCCGAGCACCCCGAACGCGGCCGTGGACGCCAGGCCCTTGCCGAAGTCGTCGTACGTCGTCCAGATCGACGTGAAGACGATGCCGCCGATACCCAGGAGCGCCGAGCTGAGCAGGAGTGCGGCGTTGCGGTTCCGGTCCTCCCAGATCTGCTTCCCGAGCTTCCCCGGAGTCAGCACGTCGATGAGGACGATGCCGAGGATCAGAAGGACCACACCGAGCGCGCCGTAGGCGCCGGCCCGGCCAAGTCCGTTGACTATGTCGTTCATTGAGAAGCCCGTCTCCGCTGCTGAAGATGATCGTGGCAAAGGCGTCGCAAAATGTATCGCACGGGGCGTGAGCCGCGAGAGGGAGCCGGAAACCGCGGCCGAACCGCGCCCGGACCGTTGCCGGAAGCTCACCGGACGGGGCGGCGCACCCTCCTTACTACGATCGGTGCGACCGCCGTCGCGGCAGCCGCGCCGGCACGCGCGTCCGCCGCCGCCGGCGGCCCCGCGCCCGCCACCGAAAGGACCTCAGTCGTGCAAGCCGCCACCCCGGTCAGCTCCCCGGACACCCCGTCGGCCAGGACCGATCCGTACGACCGTCCCGTCGCCGAACTGCTCGCCCGGATGACCGACGAGGAGAAGCTCGGCCAGCTCCAGCAGCTCGCCTGGGCCGGCGCCACCGGCCCCGGCGGCACCCAGACCCGGGAGGCCGAAGAGGCGGCCCGCGCGGGCCTGTTGGGCTCCGTGCTGAACATCCACGGCGCCAGGGAGAGCAACGCGCTCCAGCGGATCGCCGTCGAGGAGTCCCGGCTCGGCATCCCGCTGATCTTCGGTCTCGACATCATCCACGGCTTCTGGACCACCTTCCCGATCCCTCTCGCCCAGGCGGCGAGCTTCGATCCCGCCGTGTCCGAGCTGGACGCGTCCGTCTCGGCGGCCGAGGCGCGGTCCAACGGCGTGCACTGGACGTTCGCGCCGATGATGGACGTCACCAGCGAGCCCCGCTGGGGCCGTATCGCCGAGTCCGGTGGTGAAGACCCCTATCTGAACGGCGTGTTGGCGGCTGCCAAGGTGCGCGGTTACCAGGGCGGCGACCTGAAGGCGAAGGACCGCATCGCCGCCTGCGCCAAGCACTACGTCGCGTACGGCGGGGCCGAGGGCGGCCGGGACTACAACACCGTCGACGTGTCCGAGGCGCGGCTGCGCAACCACTACCTGCCGCCGTTCAAGGCGGCCGTGGACGCCCAAGTGGCCACGGTGATGGCCGCGTTCAACACGATCAGCGGCGTACCCGCACACGGCAACGAGCACACGCTCACCCGGATCCTGAAGGAGGACTGGGGATTCGACGGCTTCGTCGTCAGCGACTGGTCCGGTGTCCAGGAGCTGATCCCGCACGGATTCGCCGCCGACGGCGAGGACGCGGCCCGGCTCGCCCTGGGCGCAGGTGTCGACATGGAGATGGTCAGCACCCATGTCGTGGACCACGGAAGGAAGTTGCTGAGCGAGGGGCGGATCGACGCCGGACGGCTCGACGACGCGGTCACCCGTGTCCTGCGCGTCAAGTTCCGGCTCGGGCTCTTCGACGACCCGTACGTCCCCGAGCAGGCCGAGATCGCCGGACCGACGCCCGAGGCCCGGTCGGCGGCCCGTACGGCCGCCGCGCGCTCCATGGTGCTGCTCAGGAACGAGGGCGGCGCGCTGCCGCTCGCGAAGACGGTCCGCTCCCTCGCCGTCGTCGGGCCGTTCGCCGACTCCGACGATCTCCAGGGCACGTGGGCGGGGCCCGGTGCGGAGAAGTTCCGGTCGGTCACGGTGCTCGACGCCGTACGGGCCACCCTCCCGGACGCCACCGTCACCCACGCCCTCGGCATCGACGCCGCCGGCCAGGACACCGGCACGATCCAGGACGCCGTCGGGGCGGCGCGGGCCGCCGATGCCACCGTCGTCGTCGTGGGGGAGAGCCCGGACATCAGCGGCGAGGCGAACTCGCGCAGCGACATCGGACTGCCGGGCAGACAGGAGGAGTTGATCGCGGCCGTCGCGGCCACCGGCAAGCCGTACGTGGTCGTCCTCGTGAACGGCCGTCCGCTCACCCTCGGCGACTGGGCCGACGACGCCCCGGCCGTGCTGGAGGCGTGGCACCCCGGTATGGAGGCCGGGAACGCGATCGCCGACGTGCTGTTCGGGGACGTCGACCCCGCAGGCCGGCTCCCGTCGTCCTTCCCCCGGACGGTCGGCCAGATCCCGGTCAACTACAACCACGAGCGGACCGGCCGCCCCTACGACCCGGCCGATCCGGACCAGCGCTACGTCTCCCGGTACCTGGATGTGCCGGACGGCCCGCGCTACCCGTTCGGCCACGGTCTGAGCTACACGACCTTCACCATCTCCGAGCCCACGCTCAGCCGCAGCTCCATCGGCGCGCGGGCCCTGCGCGAGGGCGACACGGTGGAGGTCGCCGTCACCGTACGCAACACGGGTGAGCGGGACGGGGACGAAGTCGTCCAGCTCTACCTCCACGACCCCGTCGCGAGCATCGTTCAGCCGGTCCGGCGGCTGCGCGGATTCAGCCGGGTGGGCGTCGCGGCCGGGAAGTCCACGACCGTGCGCTTCAGCCTCGGCGCGGCGGACTTCGGCTTCTGGACCAATGACCCGGACGGCCGGTTCGTGCTGGAGGAGGGCGCGGTCGACATCATCGTCGGCGCCGACTCGACAGCCACCGCCAAGGGCACGCTGACGATCGTCTGAGGACACGTGCCCGCGGCGTCGGGGGGAGTGCCGCCCGGAGGCCGTGGGCACACTCCCGCAGCGTGAGCTTGCCTCACGGAGGGACCCGCCGGATGATTTCGGCGGGCCCTCTCCCGCGCGGGGAGCGACCTGGAGAGCCCCCTGGGGAGCGCTCGCCCGACGACCACGACCAGGGAGACACCCGCCATGACAGAGACCGACATCCGTGACGACCGGGCGCGGGGCAGGTTCGAGGCGTACGAGGGTGACGAGCTCGTCGGCGTCATCGGCTACTTCGTGATGGCCGGAGCGCCCGCCGCGCTCGTGGCCGTCCACACCGTCGTGGAGAAGGGCCACGAGGGCAAGGGCATCGCGGGCGCGCTGGTGAAGGAGTTCTACGCGACGGCGGCCCGCGAGGGCGTGCCCGTCGTACCGCTGTGCCCGTACGCGGCCAGGTGGACGCGGCGGCACCCGGACGAGGCGGCCGTGGCTCCGGCCGCGTCCGAGGACACGGTGCGCGCGGCGGAGGCCCAGCTCAAGGCGGACTCCGGGCGCTGGTGAGGCCGGCGGGGGATCGAGGGGCCGCCCGGATCCCGGTGCACCGGGGCGACCATGAGTGGACCCGGCGCGCGTGGGCACGTGCATCGGGAGACATTGGGAAAGCACGAGTCCGTACTTTTGGAGGACTGGCATGACCCATCCGTATCCCGACCCCGTACCGCCCTCGCCGACCCCGCCGCCGGGGCCGCCCGGTCCCGAACCGGGTCCGGCGCCCGGACCGGTGCCGGGACCGGCGCCCGTCCCCGGGCCGCCTCCGGGCCCGTCACCGGACCCGATTCCCAGTCCGCCTGGCCCCGACCCGGTCCCTGACCCGGAACCGGCACCGGGACCGCTCGGCCAGACACCCGCCCCAGGTGGGTGTCCTCAATCGCCGGACGGGCTCCGAACGCAGCCCGTCCGGCGGTAGAGGACAAGCGCGGGCAGATCAGCCCGAGACCTCGGAGCGGTCCCCGCCCCACAGCGTGTGGAACGAGCCCTCGCGGTCCGTGCGCCGGTAGGTGTGCGCGCCGAAGAAGTCACGCTGACCCTGCGTGAGCGCCGCGGGCAGCCGCTCGGCGCGCAGCGCGTCGTAGTACGAGAGCGCAGCCGCGAAGCCCGGCGTCGGCACACCCTGCCGTACCGCCGTCGCGATCACCTCTCGCCAGTCGTCCTGCGCCGCGCCGATCTCCTCGGCGAACTGCTTGTCGGCCAGCAGGCTCGGCAGATCGCGCTGCGCGTCGTACGCGCCCCGGATCCGGTCCAGGAACGCCGCCCGGATGATGCAGCCCGCACGCCAGATCGCGGCGACGGACCCGAGGTCGATGTTCCAGCCGTACTCCTCGCTGCCCGCCTGGATCTGGTGGAAGCCCTGGGTGTACGACACGATCTTCGACGCGTACAGCGCCTGCTCCACACGGTCCGCGAAGCGCGCCGCCTCCTCCTCGCTCAGCGCGGTCGCCGCCGGGCCCGGCAGCGTCTGCGAGACGTCCCGCAGCGCGGCGTGCCCGGACAGCGAGCGCGCGAAGACCGCCTCGGCGATGCCGGAGACCGGCACACCGAGGTCGAGTGCGATCTGGACCGTCCAGCGCCCGGTGCCCTTCTGCTCGGCCTGGTCGACGACGACGTCGACGAACGGCTTCCCGGTGGCGGCGTCCTGGTGGGCCAGCACCTCGGCCGTGATCTCGATCAGGTACGAGTCGAGCCGCCCCGTGTTCCACGTCCGGAACGTCTCGGCGATCTTCTCGGGGGAGTAGCCGGCGACCGCGCGCAGCAGGTGGTACGCCTCCGCGATGAGCTGCATGTCGGCGTACTCGATGCCGTTGTGCACCATCTTGACGAAGTGCCCGGCGCCGTCGGGGCCGATGTGGGCCACCGTCGGGGTGTCGTCCGGAGCCTTCGCCGCGATCCGCTCCAGGAGCGGGCCGAGTGACTCGTAACTCTCCTTCGAACCACCGGGCATGATGCTCGGTCCGTGCAGCGCACCCTCCTCGCCGCCCGAGATACCGACGCCGACGAAGTGGATGCCGCGCTCGCGCAGCTCCTTCTCCCGGCGGCGGGTGTCGGCGAAGTGCGCGTTGCCGCCGTCGATGATGACGTCGCCCTCTTCGAGCAGCGGAGCGAACTCCTGGATCACGGCGTCGGTCGCGTCGCCGGCCTTGACCATGATGACGAGACGGCGCGGGCGCTCCAGCGCGGCGACGAACTCCTGCGCGGAGTCCGCGGCCACGAAGGCGCCCTCCTCGCCGAACTCGTCCACCAGGGCGTGGGTCTTCGACGCCGTGCGGTTGTGCAGGGCGACGGTGAAACCGTTGCGGGCGAAGTTCCGGGCGAGATTGCGGCCCATCACCGCAAGCCCGGTGACGCCGATCTGGGCAGTACCACTCATGCGTGTGCTCCTGGGTCTCCGTCGGATGTGCCCCGTCCGGCGGTAGGGGTACGTACCGCCGGACGGGGCTGTTCATCGATCTTCAAGCCGCCCGCATTCTGTCGCATTCCGGGTCGGACGCGTCGCGACCGTTCACCTCTTGGGCGGAAGGGGCGTCGATGCGGACCATCGTTCACCAACTCTTGACACTCTCTCAGCGGCGGCGTAACACTGGCCTGGTTTTGGAGAGCGCTCTCCCGCAGTGATCCCGGTGTTCCTGACGGTCCCGGATCGGGGAGCCGCTGTCCGCGGTGCACCGTCCAGTACCACTCTCTCCCCCCACCGCATACGGCGCGTATGCGGACGAAGAGCGGCATGGAGGTCCGCATGGCCGAAAGACTTCGCAGAACCACCCTGGTGTCCGCGTTGCTCGTGTTCACCGCCCTGGCCCTGGTGGCCATGGGGCTGACCGCGATCACGGACACCGCCACCGCCGACCCCAGAGACGACCGCGGCGCCACGGCCGCGTCCCACGCGGGGCACAAGATGCCACCGGCCGTCCCCGTTCCCTCGGGCGACGACCCCGACGGTGACGGCTACATACCGGCGAACCCGCCGGTCACCGGCGTCGAGCCGTCGGACGAGATCCCGCCGCGCCGCTACTTCCACGAGTTCCAGGCGAACTGCGACGTCACCCACACCAGGCCGGACGACCCGATCGTCTACCCGGGCCAGCCGGGCGCGTCGCACGACCACACCTTCATGGGCAACCGGACCACCGACGCCAGTAGCACCACGGCGTCGCTGGACGCCGGCACCACCGCGTGCAAGGCGCCGGGCGACCGGTCCGCGTACTGGATGCCGACGCTGCTCAACGACAACCAGCCGGTACGGCCCATCGGTCCGCAGACCATCTACTACAAGGCGGGAGTCACCGACTACCGGACCGTCAGGCCGTTCCCGAAGGGGCTGCGCTTCGTCGTCGGCAGCCCCACCCAGACGGCCGAACAGTTCCGAAACCATCCGGGCTGGGTGGAGGGCTGGGAGTGCGGTGAGTCGTACAACAACACCGAGATCCCCTCCAGTTGCCCGACCGCCCGCGATGTCCAGCTCAACCTCCGCTTCCAGGCGCCCAGTTGCTGGGACGGAAAGTATCTGGACACCCCGGACCACAAGAGTCACATGGCCTATCCGCTCGTTCAGGGCGCCAACCAGGACGTCTGCCCGACGTCGCACCCGGTGGCGCTGCCGATGATCGAGTTCAAGATGGCCTGGCCGGTGAACGGAGACATGTCCAAGGTGAGACTCGCCAGTGGGACGGGGCACTCGTTCCACTACGACTTCTTCAACGCCTGGGACGACGCCACGCTGGCCGCCATGGTCAACCACTGCGTCGTCGGCGGCCTCCAGTGCGACGCGCGCGGCTACGACCAGAACAATCCACAGGCCGGCGCGGCCTTGAACGAGGACCACGAACTTCCCTGACCGGTCTCCCCCGACCGGCCTTTCCCGACCGGGACCGCTCTCCCGCCGGGGTGTACTCCGCCCTGGCGGGAGAGCGCTCTCCCACTCGTTTTCCCCACCTGCTGTCCGCGCTTCCCGTATCCCCGCCCGCACTCTCCCCACAGGTGACTCATGAGCGATTCACGACTCTTTCCGAGATCCGCGCCCGGCCGGCTGCGCACCATGGCATCGGTCGCCGCCGCCACACTTCTCGCCGCCTTCGCCGTGACCCTCCCGGCCGCGCAGCCCGCGCACGCTGCGGGCAGCGTCGTCAAGGTCGCCGGCTCACAAGGCGCCTGGCAGCTGACCGTCGACGGAGCGCCGTACCAGGTCAAGGGTCTGACCTGGGGCCCGTCCGTCGCCGACGTCGACAAGTACATGCCCGACGTGGCCTCCATGGGCGTCAACACCATCCGGACCTGGGGCACCGACGGCACCACCAAGCCCCTCCTCGACTCTGCCGCCGCAAACGGCGTCAAGGTCATCGCCGGGTTCTGGCTCCAGCCCGGCGGCGGCCCCGGCAGCGGCGGCTGCGTCAACTACCTCACCGACACGCGGTACAAGAACGACATGCTCGCCGAGTTCCCGAAGTGGGTGGAGACCTACAAGGACCACGCGGGTGTGCTGATGTGGAACGTCGGGAACGAGTCCGTACTCGGCCTCCAGAACTGCTACAGCGGCGACGCGCTGGAGCAGCAGCGCAACGCGTACACCACCTTCGTCAACGACATCGCCAAGAAGATCCACGCCGTCGACCCGAACCACCCGGTGACCTCGACCGACGCCTGGACCGGGGCGTGGCCCTACTACCAGCGCAACTCGCCCGACCTCGACCTGTACGCGGTCAACTCCTACGCCGACGTGTGCAACATCGAGGAGACCTGGAACGCCGGCGGCTACACGAAGCCCTACATCGTCACCGAGGGCGGCCCCGCCGGTGAGTGGGAGGTGGACGACGACGTCAACGGTGTGGCGTCGGAGCCCGCCGACACGGCGAAGGCGCAGGGCTACAAGGACGCGTGGAACTGCGTCACCGGCCACGAGGGTGTCGCGCTCGGAGCGACGCTCTTCCACTACGGCACCGAGTACGACTTCGGCGGCGTCTGGTTCAACCTGCTCCCCGCGGGCCAGAAGCGTCTCTCGTACTACGCGGTGAAGGAGGCGTACGGCAGGAGCACCGCCGGCGACAACAAGCCGCCGGTGATCTCGAACATGGCCGTCGACGGCGCCACGTCCGTACCCGCCGGACGCCCGTTCAAGGTCACCTCGGACGTGACCGACCCGGACGGTGACACCCTCAGCTACGAGGTCCTGGTCAACAGCAAGTACATCGACAACGGCGGGCAGTTGACGCCCGCTCAGTTCACCGGCGAGGGCAACGGGGACTTAACCGTGACCGCGCCCGACAAGCTCGGCGTGTGGAAGGTGTACATCAAGGCGTCCGACGGCAAGGGCAACGTGGGGATCGAGACCAAGTCCTTCAAGGTCGTGCCGCCGCCCGTCGACGGCACCAACGTGGCCAAGGGCAAGCCGGCCACCGCGTCGTCCTTCCAGCCCGACAGCGTCGGCTGCCCCTGCCCGGCGGCCAACGCCGTGGACGGCGACTTCGGCAGCCGGTGGGCCAGCGAATGGGCCGACCCGCAGTGGATCCAGGTCGACCTGGGCACGCGGACCGCGTTCAAGCACGTACAGCTCGCCTGGGAGGCCGCGTACGGCAAGAGCTACACCGTCCAGACCTCCGACAACGGGCAGGACTGGAACACGGTGCGGACCGTCACCGGCGGCGACGGAGGAATCGACGACATCGCGGTCAACGGCGAGGGCCGTTACGTACGCGTCAACGCCACCGAGCGCGGCACTCCGTGGGGCTACTCGCTCCACGAGTTCGGCGTCTACAGCTGACCGCCGGCCGTGGGGGCCCGGTCGGCCGTCTCCGGCCCGGCACCCACGGCCGACCACTCCTGCCGCGCCGCGCCCACCCCGCCGGCGGCGCGGTGGTCCCGCGGCGGGCCACGGAAGATCCGTGGCCCGCCGCGGGCGTTTCGCGCGCCCGCATGCCCGCTCCCGCCCGCGAGCGCCCGTTTCCGCGCTCCCGCGGCCCGCATTTCGGGCGCGTGTCGGCCGCGATTCGTACGTGGTCCGTACATGTTTCCGTGCCCGTTTCGCTGACCGTTTTGGGGGGCGGACGGGACGCAGCTCACGTTTAGACGGCCGACACACGGGAGTCCGCCCACCGCTTCGGGCGCCGTTCGGGCAGTGATCAGCGCCAATCGGGCGCCGAACCGGGCGCGGGAGGGGGTTACCCCCCGTATCACCTGCGCATACGCTGATGGGGAAACGGGCATGAACGGTCACACTCAAAGCGGCGAAGAGCCTGGTCGAGCCGGGTCTCTTGCTTGTACAAACGACCCATGAGCCCGAACGGGTGCTGAGCCCCAGCAGAGCAGGGATGTGTGTGTCGTGGACACGGACGAACGCCGACGAGAAATTCTTGAGATCGCCCGACGTGAGGGGTCGGTGGAAGTCACCGCGCTTGCCACGAAGTTGAGCGTGGCCAAGGAGACCGTCCGGCGTGACCTGCACGCCCTGGAGGAGCACGGCCTGGTACGGCGTACCCACGGCGGCGCCTACCCCGTCGAGAGCGCCGGCTACGAGACGACCCTCGCGGTGCGGACCACCCGCCTCGTACCGCAGAAGTCACGGATCGCGGCAGCCGCCGCCGATCTCATCGGCGACGCCGAGACGGTCTTCGTGGACGAGGGCTTCACCCCCCAGCTCGTAGCCGAGGCCCTGCCCCGGGACCGCCCGCTGACCGTCGTCACCGCGTCCCTGGCGGTCGCCAACGGACTGGCCGACGCCGACAAGATCGCCGTCCTGCTGCTCGGCGGCAGGGTGCGCGGCGGCACCCTCGCCACTGTCGACCACTGGGCGACCCGGATGCTCGCCGACTTCGTCATCGACCTGGCGTACGTCGGCGCGAACGGCATCTCGCGCGAGTACGGGCTGACCACCCCCGACCCGGCCGTCAGTGAGGTGAAGGCCCAGGCCATGCGCAGCTCGCGCCGCAAGGTGTTCGCCGGGATCCACACCAAGTTCGGCGCCGTCAGCTTCTGCCGGTTCGCCGACGTCGGCGACTTCGAGACGATCGTCACCGACGTCGGACTCCCGTCGGCGGAGGCACAGCGCTACTCGCTGCTGGGCCCCCAGGTCATCCGCGTCTGACCCGCCGCACCCGCTCCCGGACCCCCGCCGTACCGGCCAGGGGGCGGGAGGGGTACGGCCCGACGACGCCCCCGATTTTTCCCCCACCCTTTCAACCCCTCAGCCACCAGCAGTTTTTCGACCGAACGATCAGGAGAAACTCATGCCCCTCCAGCAGCGACGACGTGGAATAGGCGTACGTGTGGGCGCGGGAGCGGCCTTGACGGCACTCCTCGCCGGGTGCAGCGGCGCCGGCGGCACCGGCTCGGACGGCGGTGACACGCTCAACGTGCTGATGGTGAACAACCCGCAGATGGTCGAGCTCCAGAAGCTGACCGCCGCCAACTTCACCAAGGACACCGGCATCAAGGTCAACTTCACGGTGCTCCCGGAGAACGACGTACGCGACAAGATCAGCCAGGACTTCTCCAACCAGGCCGGCCAGTACGACGTCGCGACCATCAGCAACTTCGAGGTGCCCTTCTTCGCGAAGAACGGCTGGCTGCACACGCTCGACGAGTACGCGCAGAAGGACAAGAAGTTCGACCAGGGCGACATCCTCAAGCCGCTCCAGGAGTCGCTGACGGCCGAGGACGGCAAGCTCTACGGTCAGCCGTTCTACGGCGAGTCGTCCTTCCTCATGTACCGCAAGGACGTGTTCGACGCGAAGAACCTGAAGATGCCCGCCAACCCCACCTGGCAGGAGGTCGCCGACCTCGCGGCCAAGACCGACGGCGCCGAGAAGGGCATGAAGGGCATCTGTCTGCGCGGTCTGCCCGGCTGGGGCGAGGTCATCGCCCCGCTGACGACCGTCGTCAACACGATGGGCGGCACCTGGTTCACCGAGGACTGGGAGGCGCAGCTGACCTCGCCCGAGTTCAAGAAGGCCACCAAGTTCTACGTCGACCTCGTACGCGAGCACGGCGAGGCGGGCGCGCCGCAGGCCGGCTACGCCGAGTGCCTCAACAACATGACGCAGGGCAAGACGTCCATGTGGTACGACGCCACGGCGGGCGCGGGCTCGCTGGAGGCCAAGGACTCACCGGTCAAGGGCAAGATCGGCTACGTGCCGGCGCCCGTCGACAAGACGGACAGCTCAGGCTGGCTCTACACCTGGGCCTGGGGCATGCAGAAGGCGTCCAACAACACCGACAACGCCTGGAAGTTCATCTCCTGGGCGTCCGGCAAGGAGTACGAGAAGCTCGTCGGCGAGAAGATCGGCTGGTCCAACGTCCCCGCCGGCAAGCGCGCTTCGACCTACATCAACCCGGACTACCGCAAGGAGGCCGCCGCGTTCGCCGATGTGACGTCGGAGGCCATCTCCAGCGCCAACCCGCGTGACCCGGGCACCCAGCCCCGCCCGACCGTCGGTATCCAGTTCGTCGGCATCCCCGAGTTCACCGACCTCGGTACGAAGGTCTCCCAGGAGATCAGCGAGGCCATCGCCGGCCGCCAGTCCGTCGACGAGGCCCTGGAGGCTTCCCAGAAGCTGGCCGAGAAGGTAGCCGAGGAGTACCGGTGAGCACTTCCGTCAGCGCGGCGCCGCCGCCCGCCCCGCCGGACCCGTCCCCGCCGGCCGAGTCCCGCCCCCCGGCGGCGCCCCGGTCCGGACGGGCCCGCGCCTGGGCCACCCGGGCCCCCCTTCTGCCGGCCCTGATCTTCCTGATCGCGGTCACCCAACTGCCCTTCGTGGCAACGCTGTTCATCTCGCTGTTCGACTGGAACTCGCTCAACCCGGACGCCCGCAGCTTCGCCGGACTGTCCAACTACGGCTCCGTGTTCACCGACGCGGACCTGCGTGACTCGGTCTTCACGACGATGCTGCTCACCGCCACCGTCGTGATCGCCAGCGTCGTGCTCGGACTGCTGCTCGCCCTGCTGCTCGACCGCAAGTTCATGGGCCGTGGCTTCGTCCGTACGCTGCTCATCACCCCGTTCCTGCTGGTGCCCGTCTCGGCGGCGCTGCTGTGGAAGCACGTGCTGTACAACCCCGAGTACGGCCTGCTGAACGGCGGTTGGGCCTGGTTCACCGGACTGTTCGGTGTCGAGGACCCGTCGCAGCCCGACTGGATCTCGGACATGCCGCTGCTCGCCGTCGAGGCGTCCCTCGTCTGGCAGTGGACGCCGTTCATGATGCTCATCCTGCTGGCCGGGCTCCAGAGCAGGCCGCTGGACATGATGGAGGCGGCGCGGCTCGACGGCGCGAACGCCTGGCAGATGTTCGCCTTCCTGACCCTGCCGCATCTGCGCCGCTACCTCGAACTCGGCGTCCTGCTCGGCTCGATCTACATCGTGCAGAACTTCGACGCCGTGTTCACCATCACCGCGGGCGGACTCGGCACGGCCAACCTCCCCTACACCATCTACCAGACCTTCTACCAGGCTCACGAGTACGGACTGGCCTCCGCGGCAGGCGTGGTCGTCGTGATCGGCACCATCGTGATCGCGACCTTCGCCCTGCGCGTCGTCTCGTCCCTCTTCAGTGAGGAGGCGAGGCGCGCATGAGCACACTCTCCGCACCGAAGACCGCCGGCGCCCCCGGCAAGGCGTCCACCCCCGCCCAGCACCAGGACAAGTACGGCCCCGCGGCCCGGCGCGCCAAGCGGCGCTCCACCGCGCTGGGTCTGCTGGCCTGGGTGATCGGTATCGTCTTCTGCTTCCCCGCGCTGTGGATGCTTCTGACGTCCCTGCACTCGGAGTCGGACGCGGCGACCAACCCGCCGTCCCTCACCGCGCCGCTGACCTTCGACAACTTCAGCGCGTTCTTCGGCGCCGAGGGCGGTGCGAGCCCCTGGCCGCCGCTCATCAACTCGGTGACGGCCTCCGTGTTCTCCACCCTGTTCGTCCTCGTGCTGGCGCTGCCGGCGGCGTACGCGCTGTCCATCAAGCCCGTCCGCAAGTGGACGGACGTGATGTTCTTCTTCCTCTCCACGAAGATGCTGCCGGTGGTCGCCGGACTGCTGCCGGTCTATCTCTTCGCGAAGAACGTGGGGATGCTGGACAACATCTGGCTGCTCGTCATCCTCTACACCTCGATGAATCTGCCGATCGCGGTCTGGATGATGCAGTCCTTCCTCGCGGACGTGCCGGTCTCCATCATCGAGGCCGCGCAGGTGGACGGCGCCCGGGTGCCCACCGTCCTGATGCGGGTGGTGGCGCCCGTCGCCGCCCCCGGTATCGCCGCGACGGCGCTGATCTGCTTCATCTTCAGCTGGAACGAACTGCTCTTCGCCAGGGTCCTGACCGGCGTCACAGCTCAGACAGCGCCCGTCTTCCTGACCGGATTCGTCACCAGCCAGGGCCTCTTCCTCGCCCAGCTGTGCGCCGCGTCCGTCGTCGTGTCACTGCCGGTGCTCGCCGCCGGCTTCGCCGCCCAGGACAAGCTCGTCCAGGGCCTTTCTCTTGGAGCCGTCAAATGAGGGCAGCGATCGTCGAGGGTGTCGGCAAGGTGTCCGTCACCACGGTCCCCGATCCGACCCCGGGCCCGCGCGACGTCGTCGTGTCCGTCGCCGCGTGCGGCATCTGTGGCACCGATCTGCACATCCTCCAGGGCGAGTTCGCGCCGACCCTGCCGATCCTGCCGGGCCACGAGTTCGCCGGTGAGGTCGTGGGCGTCGGTGCCGACGTCACGGAGCTGGTCGTGGGCGACAAGGTCGCCGTCGACCCGTCCCTGTACTGCCACGAGTGCCGTTACTGCCGGGCCGGTCGCGGCAACCTCTGCGACCGGTGGAACGCGATCGGGGTCTCCGTGCCCGGCGGCGCCGCCGAGTTCGCCGTCGCGCCCGTGGCCAACTGCGTCAAACTCCCCGACCACGTGGACGTGCGGGACGCGGCGCTCATCGAGCCGCTGTCGTGCGCCGTACGCGGCTACGACGTCCTGAGCAGCACGCTCGGTGCCGACGTGCTGATCTACGGCTCGGGCACGATGGGTCTGATGATGCTGGAGCTGGCCAAGCGCACCGGCGCCGCGGGCGTCGACATGCTGGACGTCAACCCCGAGCGGCTGGCCACCGCGTCGAAGCTCGGCTGCTCACGGGCGGCCGCCTCGGCGGAGGAGTTCGACCGGCCCGGCGGCTGGGACGTCGTCATCGACGCGACCGGCAACGCGGGCGCCATCCAGGACGGCCTCGGCCGGGTGGCCAAGGGAGGAACGTTCCTTCAGTTCGGTGTCTCGGACTACGCGACGAAGGCCGTCATCGAGCCGTACAAGATCTACAACCAGGAGATCACCATCACCGGCTCGATGGCGGTGCTGCACAGCTACGAGCGGGCCGCCGCGCTGTTCGCCACCGGGGTCCTCGACCCCGCGGTGTTCATCAGCGACCGGCTGCCGCTGGAGCAGTACCCGCAGGCCATCGAGCGGTTCAAGGCGGGCCAGGGCCGCAAGATCGTGGTGGAGCCGTGACCGAAGCGCCCGGCGCGGCACCGGGCCCCGAACCGGGCTCCGGCGCCGTCCTGGTGATGGGCGAGGCGCTGATCGACCTGGTGCCGACGGCCGGCGACGCGGAGGAGCACCGGGCCCAGCCCGGCGGCGCCCCCGCGAACGTGGCCACCGGACTGGCCCGGCTCTCCACGCCGAGCTGGTTCGCCGGTGCCCTCGGAAACGACGGGTTCGCCCGGTCGATCGAGCGGCGGCTGGTCTCGGCGGGAGTCGAGCTCGGCCTCTGCGCCCGACCGGACCTCCCCACGGCGCTGGCCGTCGCGGACCCCGGCCCCGAGGGCACCGGCTACCACTTCCACCTCCAGCACACGGCGACCTTCCAGCTGCCCGACCGTACGGACGTGGAGCGCTTCGCCGCCGTGTACGTGGGCGGTCTCGCCGCCGTCGTCGAACCCGCGGCCTCGGCCGTGGTGACGACGGCGCGCGCCGCGGCGGCTGGCGGATCGCTGCTGGTGGTGGATCCGAACGTGCGCGAGGACCGCACGCTCGACGCGGAGGGCGGGGCGGCGAAGCTGCGCGAACTCTGCGAGCTGGCCCAGGTCGTCAAGGCCAGCGACGAGGACCTGGCGCGCCTGTGGCCGGAATCGGCGCCGGAGGAGACCTGCCGCAGGCTCGCCGGCGGCGGCCGACTGGTCGTCCTGACCAGGGGTTCGCGGGGCAGTACGGCCTACACCGGCTCCGCCGAACCGGTGTCCGTGCCCGCCGTGCCGGTCGAGGTGGTCAACACCATCGGCGCGGGTGACGCCTTCATGGCGGCGATGATCACCTGGATGGTCTCGGGCGGCGTCCACCCGGCCGCGGGCGCAGGTGAGTTCACCCGCGCACAGGCCCTGGAGATGCTGGGCTTCGCCTCGCGGGTGGCGGCCTCCGTGGTCGCCCAGGCGGGCACGGAGCCGTCGCTCCCGGAGGCGCGCGTCTGACGATCCCTCGGTTCCGGTCCTCAACTCCCGTCCCCGGCAGCGGCGTCGACCGCTGCCGGGGACGGGAGCGTGGCGAGGACATCGACTGGTGCGTGTCCGTGAAATCCCCCTGGCCTGCGGCGGAGTCGGCCGAGTACGGCCGGTCCGTCCACCACACCGGTCCTCCGGCCTTGCGATGCACCGCACCAGCCGCCGGGGGCCCGCCCCGCGGCCGGACGGCGCTACTTCCCGGACACGCTCCAGCGCTTGCGCGCCGCCGACTCGCGGATGATCTCGGCGTACCGGTATCCGCTGGACTTGATCGTCCGCCGCTGCGACGCGTAGTCGACGTGGACGAGGCCGAACCGCTTGTCGTAGCCGTACGCCCACTCGAAGTTGTCCAGCAGCGACCACGCGAAGTACCCGGCCAGCGGCACCCCCTTGCGTACGGCACGCGCGCAGGCCGCCAGATGCTCCTCCAGATAGCGGGTGCGCTCCGGGTCGTCGACCGTGCCGTCGTCCCGCAGGACGTCCGGGTAGGCCGAGCCGTTCTCGGTGACGTACACGCGCTGTGCGCCGTACTCCTCGGTCAGCCGCACCAGCAGCTCCTCCAGGCCGTCCGCGTGCACCTCCCAGTCCATCGCCGTGTGGCGCACGCCCGGCAGATAGACCTGCTTGGCGTACGGCGCGGGCCCGGCCGGGTCGTCGGCGACGACCTGGCGGAAGTAGTAGTTCAGCCCCAGCCAGTCCAGCGGCGCGGCGATGGTCTCCAGATCGCCGGGGCGCTCGGGCAGCTCCACCCCGTAAAGGTCGAGCATGTCCTGCGGGTAGCCGCGCCCGTGGACCGGGTCCAGCCACCAGCGGTTGATGTGACCGTCGGCCCGCACGGCCGCCGCCCGGTCCGCCTCGCGGTCGGTGGCCGCCTCGATCGGACTGAGGTTGTTCACGATGCCGACACGGGCGTCGGAGGACGCCGCGCGGATGGCCTGGACGGCGAGACCGTGACCGAGGTGCAGATGGTACGAGGCGTGCACCGCGGCCTTGATGTCGGTGAGACCCGGCGCCATCCTGCCCTCCAGATGGCCGATCCACGCGGAGCACAGCGGCTCGTTGAGGGTCGCCCAGTCCTTGACCCGGTCGCCCAGACGCTCGGCGACGACGGAGGCGTAGGCGGCGAAGTGCTCGGCCGTCTCGCGGGCCGGCCAGCCGCCGCGGTCCTGGAGCGTCTGCGGGAGGTCCCAGTGGTAGAGCGTGGCGAAGGGGGTGATGCCCGCCTCCAGCAGGCTGTCCACCAGCCTGTCGTAGAAGGCGATCCCGGCCTCGTTCACCGGCCCGTCCCCGCCGGGAACGACACGCGGCCAGGCGAGCGAGAAGCGGTACGAGCCGACCCCGAGCCGCTTCATGAGGCCGATGTCCTCGGGCACCCGGTGGTAGTGGTCACAGGCGATGTCCCCGGTGTCGCCGTTGTCGACCTTGCCCGGGGTGTGGGAGAAGGTGTCCCAGATCGAGGGCGAGCGGCCGTCCTCGGCGACGGCGCCCTCGATCTGATAGGCGGCTGTGGCGACGCCCCAGAGGAAATCGTGGGGGAGGGCGTTGAGGTCGTTCACTGACTGCCTTTCCGCGGAGGTCACTTGAGGTATTGACTGACGACGGATCACCTGACGTACGGTCACTTCACCGCTCCCGCCGTCAGACCGGCGACGAGATAGCGCTGGAGGAGCAGGAAACCGGCGACGACGGGCACGCTGACGACCAGCGACGCCGCCATGATCTGGTTCCAGTACACGTCGTTTTGGGTGGCGTAGCCCTGGAGACCGACGGCGAGCGTGCGGGTCTCGTCGTTCGTCATCACCGACGCGAAGAGCACTTCTCCCCAGGCCGTCATGAACGCGTAGACCGACACGGCCACGATGCCGGGGATCGCGGCCGGTACGACCACCCGGAACAGCGCGCCGAACGGACCGCAGCCGTCCACCATCGCCGCCTCGTCCAGATCTCTCGGGATGGAGTCGAAGTACCCGATCAGCATCCAGATGGAGAAGGGCAGCGAGAACGTCAGATAGGTGAGGATGAGCCCGCCCCTGGACCCGTACAGGGCGACGCCCGTGCTGTTGCCGATTTTGACGAAGATCAGGAACAGCGGGAGCAGGAAGAGGATCCCCGGGAACATCTGTGTGGAGAGCACCGTGACGGTGAAGACGCGCTTGCCCCTGAACCGGTAGCGGCTCACGGCGTACGCGGAGAACACCGCGATCGTCACCGACAGCACCGTCGCCGCGCCCGCCACGATCAGCGAGTTCACGAAGTAGTGCGCGAGCGGGACGGTGTCCCAGATGTCGAAGTACGGCCGGATGGTGATCTCGGACGGTATCCACTGGAACTTGCCCGTCACGTCCTCCAGCGGCTTCAGCGAACTGCTGACCATCACATAGACGGGCAGCAGCGCGAAGGCGGTGAGGAACGCCAGGATGATCCGGCGGGTCCAGAGGAAGGACGCCGGAGGAGCGAGGGGAGATCTGGCCTTGCCGGCCAGGGCCTTAGACGGCACCGGAGCCCTTCCTTCCGCGCGAGGTGGCCACCAGGTAGACCGCCGTCACCAGCAGCAGGAAGAGCAGCAGCAGGACGGACATCGCGGAGCCCGTACCGAAGTTCCAGGTGACGAACGACGACTGGTAGATATGGATCGAGATCAGGTTGGCCGCCTCGGGCGCCGAGTCGCCGAACAGTACGTACGGCGTGTTGAAGTCGTTGAACGTCCACAGGAACAGCACCAGCACCAGCACCTGGTTGACCGGCCGCAGCGACGGCAGGGTGATCTTGCGGATCTGCTGCCAGACGCCCGCGCCGTCGATGGACGCCGCCTCGTACAGCTCGCGCGGGATGTTCTGGAGCCCGGCCATCAGCATGAGGAAGGCGAACGGCCAGGACTTCCAGACCGCGACGACGACGAGCGCGATGAAGCTGTTGTCACCGATCAGCCAGAAGGACGGCTCGTCGGTGAGGCCGAGCTGGTCGTGCAGGACGTGGTTGATGATGCCGTTGTCGCGCTGGAACATGAACGCCCAGGTGATGACGGCGGCGTACACGGGCAGCGCGTACGGCGTGAGGAAGACGGCCCGCAGCAGCCCCCGGCCGCGGAAGTTCTCCTGGAGCATGATCGCCGCGGCCATGCCGAACAGCCAGGACAGGCCGACCGTGATGACCGTGAAGAGGCAGGTGACGTAGAAGGAGTGGAGCAGCGCCTCGCCGAGCGGGGCGTCGAAGTCGACGACGATCTTGTAGTTGTCGAACGCCCGCCACGGCGCCTTGTCCCAGTTGTTGATGTAGAACTGCGTCAGTTCGCGGAAGCTCATGACGATCCCGATCACCATCGGGACGATGTGCACGAGCAGTTCGAGCAGGACGGCGGGGAGCAGCAGCAGGTAGGGCAGCCCGCCGTGGCGGATCCGGTCGGGGATACGCGGCAGACGCCGCCGCCGCGCACCCCCGTCGCCCCGGTCCGCGCCGCTGCCCGTCTTGCGTACGGGGGGAGTCACGGTGGACGTCATGGGCGGTGCCTCACTGCTGCATCTGCTGCTGGGCCTTGTCCAGCCGCTTCTTGACGGACTCGGTCGTCACCGGGGTCCCTGAGGCGGCGTCCGCCCACAGGTCCTTGACCGCGGTCCCGACGGCGGTCTCGAACTGCGACTCCTCGGGCACCTGGGGCAGCGGCGCCGCGCTGCCCGCGAGGGTGTCGCGCAGGACCTTCAGGTCGGGCGCGGCGAACGCCGGGTCGGCCTGGGCCGCGGCGACGGGCGGGATCGACCCGTAGGTCTTGTTGAGGAGCTTCTGTTCGGCGTCGCTCGTCATGAACTTGACGAACTTCTTGGCGCCGTCGACGTTCTTGGTGTTCTTGAAGACGGCGATGTTGATGCCGGCGACCATCGAGTTGACCTGCTTGTCGGCGCCGGGCGCGCCGGACGGTACGGGCACGGGCGCGGCGCCCCAGTCCTCGGGCTCCATGCCCTGCGAGGCGAACGTCGAGGCCGCGGCCTGCCACAGCACCATCGCCGTCTTGCCCTTGGCGAAGTCGGTCAGCGACTGGTTCTGGGCGTACTCCGCGTTGCCCGGGGCGATGATCTTGTCCTTGGCCATGAAGTCGACGTACTGCTTCACCGCCGCCACATTGCCGTCGGTGGTGAAGGTCGGCTCGCCCGACGCGTCGAAGAAGTCGGCGCCGTGCTGCTGGCTGAGCGCGAAGACCTGGTGGATGTTGTTCGACAGGTTGCCGCCCTCGGCACCCAGCGCCCACTTGCCGTCCTTGGACAGCTTCTTGCCGTCGGCGACCAGCTCGTCCCAGGTGGCGGGCGGCCCGTCGATACCGGCGTCCGCGAACATCTGCTTGTTGTAGTAGAGCGCGTAGGCGAGCGAGTACAGCGGTACGGCCGCCGGGGGCCGGCCCTCGGCGCCGGCCGAGGCGACCGCCGAGTCGACGAAGCGGTCCCGGCCGCCTATCGCCTCGAAGTTCTTGTCGTCCCACGGCAGCAGCGCGCCGGTCGCCTGGAGCGAGGCCGACCAGGTGTTGCCGATGTTCAGTACGTCGGGGCCCTGCCCGGACGTGGTGGCGGCCAGGATCCGGGTGAGCAGATCGGACCAGGGCACCACCTCTAGCTTCACCTTGATCCCCGTCTCCTTCTCGAACTTCTTCAGCTCGGGAGTGAGGATCTTCTTGTCGGCCTCGATGTTGGGGCCCTGGTTGGACGCCCAGTAGGTGAGGGTCTTCGGCGAGTCGTTGCTGCCGCCCTCGCCGGTGGACGTTCCGCCGCCGCATCCGGTGACGGTGGCGGCGAGGGCGGTGGTGAGGGTGATGACTGCTGCGGCTCTGATTCGGCGCATGGGACTGCCCCTTTCCGGGGTGGCTGCGTTCGAGAGTCGAACGCTGCCTCACGGCTTAATTTATGTCGTGATTTAAGAGGTGAGAGAAGGTCGCGTCAAGGTCTGGGACCGGGGTATGTTGCCTGCTGGGAAGGAGCACCATGGCCGAGCGGGACAGAAGAACAGTGCGTGACCTGCGCAGGGGCAACCGGGCGAGGGTGTTGCAACGGTTGTATTTCGACGGGCCCCTGAGCCGTCAGGAGCTCGGCCCCGCCACCGGACTGAGTTCAGGTTCCATCAGCAACGTCGTCACCGAACTCGCCGCCGAACGCCTCCTGGAGGAGGCGGGCGTGGTCGACTCCGACGGCGGCAGGCCGCGCACGCTGCTGCGCGTTGCTCCCGGCGGCGCGCTCCTCATCGGCATCGACATCGGGGAGACCCGCGTCCGTGTCGAACTCTTCGATCTGTCCCTGACCGAACTCGCCCGCACCGAGAGGCTGTTGGCCCAGCACGGCCACGACGTCGAACGCATCGTCGCGCACGTGCGCACCGGCGTCGCCCATGTCCTGCGCGACGCCGGTGCCGACCCGCGCGAACTCCTCGGCATCGGCATCGGTGTCCCCGGCATCATCGAACGCGACGGCCCCGAGGGCGCGGTCGTCCACGGCCAGACCATGGGCTGGAGCGCGGTGCCCTTCGAGAAACTGCTGCGTGCCGCCGTCGACATACCCGCCGAGGTCCCGCTCTTCATCGACAACGGCGCCAAGACGCTGGGCCAGGCGGAGATGTGGTTCGGCGGCGGGCGGGGGACCGGCACCGCCGCGATCGCGCTCATCGGCTCCGGCGTCGGCGCCAGCGTGATTCACGGTGGCGAAGGCGGCACGCTCGACGAGAACCAGCGCAGCAGCGCGCTCGAATGGGGCCACACCACCGTGCAGATGCGGGGCCGGCGCTGCCGCTGCGGCTCCATCGGCTGCCTGGAGGCGTACGCGGGCGCGGAGGCGATGCGCGAGCGCTGGCAGGAGGCGGGGGGCCCGCTGCCGGCCGACGCGGACGACGAGACGGCGCTGGCGGCCCTGCTGGGCGCGGCCTTTCCGCCGCCGGGCGGGGCGGCGCCGGACCCGGTCGCGGTGGCGCTGCTCGACGAGACCGCCGAGTGCCTCGGGGCCGCGGTGGCCGACCTGATCAATCTGTTCCTGCCGGAACGGGTGCTCCTCGGCGGGTGGGCGGGCCTTCTGATCGGCCCGCACCTGCTGCCGGACATCCGCCGCTACGCCCGTGAGTACGCACTGCGGCACACCGCGGCGCGGGCGACGGTCGAGATGGGACGGCTCGGCCCCGACGCGGTGACGGTAGGCGCGGCGACGCTGCCCCTGACGGACTTCCTCGCCCGCGGCGGCACGCGCCCCCTGCCGCCGGCCCCGGACACGGGCCCCCCACCACGATGGGCCCGGGCCCCGACGTAGGCGGGTCCCCGGGCCGGGGTCTTGTCCTCCATCGCCGGACGGGCTGGAGCGGGCCGAACTTGCGGGCAGACCCCAGCCCGTCCGGCGATGGAGGACGAACCTCGGGCCGTAGGGACCGCTCCCCTGCGCACGGGAGCCGCAACTCGCTCGGGCCCGCCTTTCGGCGCGCCCGCACAACCCAGCCCGTCCGGCGATGGAGGACAGAGCCGGGCCTGCCGGGCCCGTCCTTGCGTGCACGTGTGTGCCGACTCGCCTGGGGGCGGTGTTCAGCCCGTCCGGCGTTTGAGGACGAAGGCCCGGGCCCCGGGCCGGGGGCATCAACCAGCCCGTCCGGCGATTGAGGACAGGACCCGGCCGGTCAGGCCGAGGCGCGCAGGACCAGCGTGGGCTCGAAGATCACCGACGTCACCGGACGTTCCGGCCGCGCCAGGCGGTCCAGCAGCAGCCGTGCCATCTCCGCCGCCATGTCCTCCACCGGCTGCCGCACCGTCGTCAGCGGCGGCCGGCAGGACGCCGCCGCGCGGCTGTCGTCGAAGCCGATCACCGCGACATCCTCCGGCACCCGCCGCCCGAGCTCGCGCAGCACCCGGCACGCGCCCACGGCCATCAGGTCGTTGGCCGCGAACACCCCGTCCAGGTCCGGGTGTTCCGCGAGCAGCCGCTCCATCGCCGACTCGCCGCTCTCCTCGGTGAACTGGCCCTCCGCCACGGGGACGTACGGATGCCCCTGCCGGGCCATCGTCTCCCGGAAGCCCGCCAGCCGGTCCTGCCCCGCCGGTACGTCCAGCGGTCCCGCGATCGTGACGATCCGCCGGCAGCCACGGGCGAGCAGATGCTCGGCGGCCAGCCGGGCGCCGTCCTGGTGGGCGAGGTCGACGTAGCTGATCCGTACGGGACGGGCGGGGCGCGCGTACAGGACGGCGGGCAGACCGGCGTCGGTGATGAGCGCGGGCAGCGGGTCCTCGGCGTGTGTGGAGACGACCAGCGCGCCGTCGGCGCTGCCCTGACGCAGGTAGGACACCGCCTCGTCCCGCGCCCGTGAGGTCTCGGCGAACATCAGCACGGGGTGAATCCCGCGCGGGCGAAGGAAGGTGACGACGCCCGTCACCACCCGCCCGAAGAACGGGTCGGCGAAGACGTCCGTCATGAAGGAGCCCATGCCCCCGCCGAATCCGGCGCCCTCGCGACCGCAGTCGTCACCCCCGCCCCCCGCCGTCGCGGCGACCGGCGGCGGGTCGTCGCCCGCGCCCGACACCACCAGGGCGATCGAGTCGGCCTTGCGGGTGACGAGCGAGCGGGCGGCGCGGTTCGGGGTGTACCCGGTGACGGACACCGCGTCCCGTACGGCCGCCTGGATCACCGGATCGACGTTGCGTACGCCGTTGATGACGCGTGAGACGGTGGCGCGCGAGACCCCGGCCGCCTTGGCGACATCCTCCAGCGTGGGCGCGCCGACCGCTCGTGAATCCTCCGTCATGAGCGCATTTATAGCATCAGCGGAGAGCGCTCTCCATCGACGCGTCCGGCGCGAGCGGCCCCGGCGCCGCCACCGTGAGCGTCGTGCGCAGCGGCAGCTCTCCCGCCGAGGAGCCCGCCAGGAGCGTGAACGTCCCCGGTTCCGTCTCCCAGCGCCCGTGGTCCGTCGACCAGTGCGACAGTGCCCGCGCCGCGAGCCGTACGGTCGCCACGGCCTCCTCGCCCGGGTCGGCCTCCACCGACGCGTACCCCGCGAGCGCCCGTACCGGCCGGTCGACCGCCGTGTCCGTCCTGGCCACATAGACCTGGACGACCTCACGCCCCCGGCGCGGGCCGGTGTTGCGCAGACGTACGCGTACCTCGACACCGGCCCCGTCCCCGCTCACGGCGGAAGGCGCCTCCATGCCCTCGTACGTCCACGTCGTGTAGCCGAGCCCGTGTCCGAACCAGTACGCGGGCCGGGCCCCGGCGCGCAGCCACGCGCGGTGGCCGATGTGGACGCCCTCCTCATAAGGAAGGCGTCCGTCGCGCGGCCGGGTGTCGAGCACCGGTACGTCCTCCTCGGCGAGCGCCCAGGTCGTCGGCAGCCGTCCGCCGGGCTCGGCGCGGCCGAACAGCACGTCGGCAAGGCCGTGTCCGGCCTCCTGGCCGGGGAACCAGGAGAGGAGCAGCGCGGGCACCTCGCGGTGCCAGGGCATCGCGACCGGGCCGCCCGAGTTCACGAGCACCACCGTGCGCGGGTTCGCGCGGACCACCGCCCGTACCAGCGCGTCCTGCCCGTCGGGCAGCGCCAGCGAGTCGCGGTCGCGGCCCTCGGACTCGCTCTCCTGCGTCGTGCCCACCACGACCACCGCGACATCGGCCGCCCGCGCCGCGGCCTCGGCGGCGGCGAGCGCCGTCGGCGCGTCACCCGGCGGCGGGGCGGCGGCCAGCAGCGTCGCCACACCTGTCCCGGCGTCCAGCCGCCGCCGCGCGACCACCTCCGACTCGACGCCCTCGGTCAACTCGGCCCGTACGCACCGGTAGGGCGGGGAAACGTGTACGCGGGTCGGGTCGTCGCTGTCGAGCGGGAACTCGTCGGACAGCAGCGTCCGGCCGTCCACGGACAGGGAGATGAGCCCCCAGCCGCCCACACCCAGTGTCCAGCTCCCGCTCCGCGCGGGCCGGACGAGCGCGCTGATCTCCACGGTGACGGCGCCCGCGACACGGGCCGGTTCCACGATGCGGCCCGACAGGCGGTGTTCGGCGTGCAGTTCGGCGCCGTGGGCGTCCAGCAACCGCACGAGGACGCCCGGTTCGCCACCGCGCGGATCGCGTGTCCAGGCCGGGTCGAGCGGCCGGGGGCGGGTGTGCGGCGGGAGTCCGGGCGTGTACGTCACCTCGGGCCGGTAGCCGTCACCAGCTTCCACGGGCGCTTCGCCCAGCGCCGCCTCGATCCCCTCCAGCGGCGTGACCACGGACGAGGGGAACACCTCCGCGCTGCCGCCCCCCTGGATCCGTACGGCCGTTGCCTGCGGGCCGATGACGGCGACGCGGCGCAGCCGGGCCGGATCCAGCGGCAGCACGTCCCGCTCGTTGCGCAGCAGGACCGTACCGGCGGCGACGGCCCGCCGCAGCAGCGCCCGTTCACCGGCGGGCGGGATCAACGGCCGTCGGCGCGGGGCCGGTTCGCCCAGCGCCCCGACGCGCCGGGCGAGCCGCAGCAGTCTCCGTACCTTGTCGTCGATCCGTGCCTCGTCGATCAGGCCCGCCGTCACGGTGGCGAGCAGCCCGGCCGCCCACGGGCTCTCCGGCCCCGGCATGGCGAGGTCCTGGCCCGAGCGCGCGCTGCCGAGCAGCGAGCGCACCGCCCCCCAGTCGGAGAGGACGAGCCCGTCGAAGCCCCAGCCGCCCTGGACCGGCCCGTTCCCCGGCAGCGGCCGGTCTCCCTTCAGCGGCCACTCCAGGAGCGGACTCGCCGACATGGTCACGCCGTTGACCTTGTTGTACGCGGACATCACCGCCCAGACACCGGCCTCCACCGCCGCCTCGAACGGCGCCAGATACAGCTCACGCAGCGCCCGCTCGGTCACCCGCACATCGACGTGCAGCCGGTCGGTCTCCGCGTCGTTGGCGACGAAGTGTTTGGCGGTGGCCGCCACTCCGCCCTCCTGTACGCCCTTGACGAACGCGACACCCGTGCGCGCCGTCAGCAGCGGGTCCTCGGAGAAGCACTCGAAGTGCCGCCCGCCGAGCGGTGACCGGTGCAGGTTGAGCGTGGGGGCGAGGAGCACCTGGACACCCTTGCGGCGCGCCTCGGTGGCCAGCAGCCCGCCGAGGTCGCGGACCAACTCCTCGTCCCAGGACGCCGCGAGGGCGGTCGGCGACGGCAGGACGAGGGAGGTCCGCCGCTCGTCCCACGTCTCGCCGCGTACCCCGGCGGGTCCGTCGGACATCGTGAGAGGACGCAGCCCGACGGCCGGTTCGGCGTACGTACGCCAATTGCTGGCGCCCGTCAGCAGACGGATTTTCTGCCCGAAGTCGAGCTTCTCCAGCAGTCGCCCGGTCTCGTCCTCGGCCATGCTGCCCCCTTCTATGTTGTTGGAGAGCGCTCTCCCGTCGGCTTGCCCCAGACTCTCCGGACGGTGCGGGACCTGTCAATGCCGGCCTTTGGGCCGCGATGACGCACAACGGGCGCACACATGCCGCGCGGGCTACTGATGTGAGCCCTTGTCATTGCACATGCGACTGGCCTAAGTTGACCGATTGCGACGTGTCCCAGACGTCCTTACCTGCCAGTGGGGGAGCCGAGATCATGGCCGCAACCGGTCGGCACCGCAGATACCAGCCGAGCCGTATCAACCGAGCGTCGCTCACCGTCACGGCGGGCGGTGCGGGCATCGCCCTGCCGCTCATCGGCGCGAGCACGGTCAACGCGGCTCCCGTGGAGACCTGGGAGAAGGTCGCCGCCTGCGAGTCCACGAACAACTGGCAGATCAACACCGGCAACGGCTACTACGGCGGGCTCCAGTTCAGCCAGTCCACCTGGGAGGCGTTCGGCGGCGGGCAGTACGCGCCGCGCGCCGACCTCGCCACCAAGGACCAGCAGATCGCCGTCGCCGAGAAGGTCCTCAAGGGCCAGGGACCCCAGGCGTGGCCCCACTGCTCGGTCAAGGCCGGCCTCACACGCGGCGGCGACGCCCCCGACGTGTCACCGGCCAAGGCCCGCGACACCGGGGACAGCCGGGACGCCGCGTCGGCGCGCAAGGCGAGCGACACGGCGAAGCGCACCCCCCGGAGCGATCCGAAGAAGGCCGCGTCGCCCACGTCGGTGCCCACCGAGCGCGAGGGCTACACCGTGGCGGGCGGCGACTCGCTCTCCGGGATCGCCGCCGCCCAGGAGCTGCGGGGCGGCTGGCAGCGGCTGTACGAGGAGAACCGCAAGGTCATCGGCAGTGATCCCGATCTGATCTTTCCCGGCCAGAAGCTCGTCCTGCACGTCCCGGCCCCGGCGAAGGACAAGCCGGCCGCCGAGGCGCCCGCTCCTCCCAAGGAGGAGGCGAAGAAGCCCGCCGCGCGGCAGGCGCAGCCGCCGAAGCAGGCCGAGAAGCCCAAGCCGAAGCCCCAGGCGGAGAAGCCGAAGGAGCAGCCCGAGCAGCGGCAGGTCTCGAAGCCGAAGACCGCGGAGAAGCCGAAGCAGTCGTCGGGCTTCAGCGCGCCCGTCAGTGCGGGCACCGGCACTCCGTACCGCAAGGCCGGCTCCTGGGCGAGCGGCTACCACACGGGCGTCGACTTCCCCGTCCCCACCGGCACGTCCGTGAAGGCCGTGGCGGGCGGCACGGTCGTGTCGGCTGGCTGGGAGGGCAGTTACGGCTACCAGGTCGTCATCCGGCACACGGACGGCAAGTACAGCCAGTACGCGCACCTGTCCGCGCTCAACGTGCGTGACGGTCAGAAGGTGAACGCGGGTCAGCGCATCGCGCGCTCAGGATCGACCGGAAACAGTACGGGACCGCATCTCCACTTCGAGATGCGTACGGGGCCCGGCTACGGCTCCGACATCGACCCCATCTCCTACCTGCGGGCGGCCGGCGTCCGCATCTGAGCGGACGGTCCGCCGCACGGTGCGGCGCACCGCCTTGTGCTGCGGCTCGTGCGTCCCCTTGCGCGGGATCAGGTGCCAGGGCAGCCGGTGGTCCGGTCCGGCGTGGTGGTGCGTGGCCGTCGCCCCGGCGGTCCCGGGGCCGGGTGCCGCCTCCGGCTCGGCGGGCTCCGCGCCGGCGGGCTCCTCTTCGAGGGCCGCTGCCGTCTGCGCGGCGAGCCGCTCCGTCGTCAGCAGGACCAGTCCGCCCGCGGTCACCACACCGAAGCCGAGGGCCAGCAGGGCGCCCGTGAGGCCGTACCGGAATCCCTCGCCGAAGAGGGTGAGCCCGACGGCGGCCGCGACCACCGGATTCACGACCGTGACCGTGGCCAGCGGGGCCGCGAGCCCCGCACCTCGGTAGGAGGCCTGCGAGAGCAGCAGACCGGCCGCCGCGAGGCCGGCGATCACCAGCAGGCTCGGCACCTGACCGTTGAACGTGCCCTCGGTCCAGTTGACGGCGACGGTCTTGGTGAACACCGAGGCGATACCGAAGGCGACACCGGCCGACGCGGCCAGCAGCACACTGCGCACGGCCGGACGGTGCACGGCCTGCGCGATCAGGAACAGCAGCGCCACCACACCCACGGTCGCGCCCGCCACCACCATGCGCTCGCCCGAACCCAGCGAGTGGGAGCCCGCGGAGCCGGCCAGCGCGAGCAGCCCGGCCAGTCCGAGCGTCGCCATGAGCGCGCCGCGCCAGGCGGCGGCCCCCGCCTTGCGGCGGACGAAGACGGCCGCCATCGGCAGCGCGAAGACGATCGTCAGCGCGCCGAGGGGCTGTACGAGGCTCAGAGGGCCGTAGGCCAGGGCGACGACGTGAAGCAGCGCACCGACCCCGTTCAACGCCACAGCGGCCCACCACACACCGTGATGCAGGGGCGCGTAGGGGCGGGCGGGCGTGGCTGCCGCGACGCGCTCCTGGAGGATCGCCCCGGCCGCGTAGGCGACCGCGGAGACCAGTGACAGCAGCACGGACAGCGCGAGTGCACTCATATATCCACGATCTCTCGCCTGGTGCGATTAGTCGTCGTCCTGAAGACGGCATTACGGCGTACTGCTGTAGTAGTACGCCGGGAGGGCCGCAGTCATTCCCGCGGCGGTGGCCCCGACCCGTGGGTGGAGACACCGGGTGCGATCGCTGCCACGATCCGGGCACCCGGCGTGGGGACCGGACGTTACGGAAAGTGACACAGGGCGACGAGCTGGGGGAGTGTGGATGGATCTCGCGGAGGTGGGATCGGTGGGCGGGTTCTTCGCCCTGCGGACAGGAGAGCTCGGCGGGCCCGCCGAGCCGGGGGCGCACGCCCGCGCGTACGTTCCGTTCGCACAGATCTACGAGGGCGACATCGCGCCCCTTTCGGCGCGCGTCGACAGGGTCGCGGTGAAGCTCGGCGCGCCCGAGCGCCGGATCGCCGCGTCCGTCGCCCAGCTGGGGCTCGCCGCCCGGCTCTGGTCGATCGCCCTGGGCTCGGCCGCGCTGCACGGCGAGGTCCCGGACCTGGACCCCGCGCGGCTGTTCTGGGATCCCCTCGGCTCCTCGCCGGACGATCTCCGGCTGTCCGGTCCCCGCCCCCTCCCGGCCGCCAACGGCGCCGCGGGCGCATCCGTGGACGGCCTCGCGGACCTCGCGGTGGCCGTGAGGGACGTGGTCCAGCACGGCCATCTCGTCCCCCTCGCGGCTGCCCTGCGCGCCGACGGCAGGATCTCGCCGGGACTGCTGTGGGGCAACGCCGGCTCCGCCCTCACCGGCGCCGTACGCGAACTCGGCGCCTGGAGCCGCAGGGCCGGCCGGCCCGAGGCGGGCGAGCGGGCCGCCGCCATCGGGGCGGCGCTGTTCACCCATCCCGACCTGCGCACCACCGGCGTCTCGTGGAACGGATCCTTCCGGCGCCGGAGCTGCTGCCTCTACTACCGTTGCCCGTCCGGCGGCCTCTGCGGGGACTGTGTCTTCGACCGGCCACCGCAGCGCCCTTCCGCATGAGAGGTTTCCGGGTGACCATGACATTGCAGAGATCGTCGGGCGACGGGGGTATGGCGTGAAGGTCGGGCTGCTGACCCGGGAGTACCCGCCGGACGTGTACGGGGGCGCGGGCGTCCATGTGGAGTTCCTGGCACGCGAGTTGCGTGAGCTGACCGACCTCGGCGTGCACTGCTGGGGTGAGCACGGCGGCAGTGACGAGGAGCGTGCCCTGGGCGTCGTACGGCACCGGGCCGCGCCCGGACTCGAAGGCGCCAACGACGCGCTGCGCACCTTCTCCGTCGATCTCGCGATGGCCGCCGCCGTGAATGGCAGCGACCTGGTGCACTCGCACACCTGGTACGCCGCGCTCGCCGGCCACGTCTCCAAGATGCTCTACGGCATCCCGCACGTGATGACCGCCCACTCGCTGGAGCCGCTGCGGCCATGGAAGGCCGAGCAACTCGGTGGCGGATACGCGCTGTCCGGCTGGGCCGAACGCTCGGCGATCGAGGCCGCGGACGCGGTCGTCGCCGTCTCGCACGGTATGCGCGCCGACATCCTCGACTGCTACCCCTCGCTCGACCCGGACCGCGTGCGGGTGATCCACAACGGCATCGACACCCGCCTCTACCACCCGGACCCGGGCACCGACGTGCTGGCGCGGATCGGCATCGACCCCGACCGCCCCTTCGTCCTGTTCGTCGGCCGCATCACCCGGCAGAAGGGCGTCCCGCACCTGCTGCGCGCCGCCCGCGCGCTCGATCCGGAGGCACAGCTCGTGCTCTGCGCGGGAGCGCCCGACACACCGGAGATCGAGGCCGAGTTCCGCGAGCTGGTGGACGAACTGAGCGGCAGCCGCGACGGGGTCTTCTGGATCCCCGAGATGCTGCCGCGCCCCGACGTGGTGCAACTGCTCGGCCACGCGACCGCCTTCGTCTGCCCCTCGGTTTACGAACCGCTGGGCATCGTCAATCTGGAGGCGATGGCGTGCGGCACCGCGGTCGTCGCCTCGGCCGTCGGCGGTATCCCGGAGGTGGTCGACGACGGGAGCACGGGCCTGCTGGTGCCGTACGACGAGCGGCACCCCGAGGACTTCGAGTCGGCCCTCACCGAGACCCTCAACCGGGTCCTGGACGATCCGGAGTCGGCTGCGGCGATGGGCGCGGCGGGGAGGGACCGGGCGGTGCGCGAGTTCGGCTGGGACCGGGTGGCCCGGCGTACGTACGAGGTGTACGAAGAGCTGCTCAAGTCCCGCTAGCCGGGTAGATGGATCGGAACGACCGGTAGAGGGTCGCGGACAGAAGGAGCGGCGATGCGTGGTGGACCTTCGGTGCTCGGGATTGTGCTGGCGGGCGGGGAAGGCAAGCGGCTGATGCCGCTGACGGCCGACCGCGCCAAACCGGCGGTGACCTTCGGCGGTACGTACCGCCTGGTGGACTTCGTCCTGTCGAATCTCGTCAATGGCGACGTCATGCGCAACTGCGTGCTGACGCAGTACAAGTCGCACTCGCTGGACCGCCATGTCAGCACCACCTGGCGGATGTCCAGTCTGCTGGGGAACTACGTCACGCCGGTGCCCGCCCAGCAGCGGCTCGGCCCGCGCTGGTACCTCGGCAGCGCGGACGCGATACTCCAGTCCCTCAATCTCGTCCATGACGAACAGCCGGACTACATCGCGGTGTTCGGCGCCGACCATGTGTACCGCATGGACCCCCGGCAGATGCTTCAACGGCACATCGAGAGCGGCGCCGGGGTCACCGTCGCCGGCATCAGGGTGCCGCGCGCCGAGGCCTCGTCGTTCGGGATCATCACGCCCGGACCGGACGGCACCCGTGTCGACCGGTTCCAGGAGAAGCCGTCCGACGCGCCGGGACTGCCGGGCGACCCCGAGCACGTCTTCGCCTCGATGGGCAACTACCTCTTCACCACCAAGATCCTGGTGGACGCGCTGCACCGCGACGCCGAGGACCGGACCTCGGTCCATGACATGGGCGGCTCGATCCTGCCGATGCTCACCGAGCAGGGCATGGCGCAGGTCTACGACTTCGACGACAACCACGTGCCGGGCGAGACCCCGCGCGAGCACGGCTACTGGCGGGACGTGGGCACGCTCGACTCGTACTACGACGCGCACATGGATCTGATCTCGCACCAGCCGGAGTTCAACCTCGACAACAGACGCTGGCCCATCTACACGCACGCGGGCCAGCTCCCGCCCGCGCGGTTCGTCGCCGGCGGCATCGCGAGCGAGTCCATCGTGGGCCCCGGCTGTGTCATCCGCGGCCAGGTGACCCGCTCCGTCCTGTCTCCGGGCGTGGTGATCGAGGAGGGAGCCGTGGTGCAGGGGTCGGTGCTCCACGACAACGTACGGGTGGGCCGCGGCGCGGTCGTACGCGGCTCGATACTCGACAAGAACGTGGACGTCCCGCCCGGCGCCACGATCGGCGTCAATCCCGGGCGGGACGAGGAGCTGTACACGGTCTCGAAGAACGGGGTCATCGCACTCGGGAAGGGCCAGCCGGTTCTCTAGGGGTGTCTCGCCGATCCCGGGAATGTCGTCACCTCACGTGCCGGGCGGTCCGACCGTCCGGCACGTGAACGACCCACCCCTCACATCATCCGGCGCCGCCTCCCCAGCCACGTCTGGGCGATCACCACCACCGCCAGGAACGCGCCGCTGACGACCTGTTGGTACGCGGAGTCGAGCGAACCGATCTGGTTGATGACGTTCTGGATGACCTTCAGCAGCAGCACGCCCACCAGTGAGCCGCTGATGAAGCCGAAGCCGCCGGTCAGCAGCGTGCCGCCGATGACGACGGCCGCGATCGCCTCCAGCTCCATACCGGTGCCGAGGATCGTGACGCCCGAGACCAGCCAGGCCGCGTTCAGCGCCCCCGCCAGCCCGGCGCACAGGCCCGAGAGGGTGTAGACGGCGATCTTCGTACGGGCCACGGGCGCGCCCATCAGCGCCGCCGCGTCCTCGTTGCCGCCGACCGCGTACACGTACTGGCCGAACCGGCTGCGCCGCAGCATCACCGCGCCCGCGACGAACAGCGCCGCCGTGATCCACACCGGCACCCCGACACCCAGCAGCTTCTCCTGGCCGAGGCTCGCGAAGAACGACTTCTCGTCCACCAGATAGGTGTTGGAGCCCTCGTCGGTGATCGCCAGCAGGATGCCGCGGGCGGCGAGCATCGCCGCGAGGGTGACGATGAACGGCGCGAGCCGCGCCTTCGCGATCAGCAGGCCGTTGACCAGTCCGATCAGACCGCAGACGGCGAGCGGCAGGAGCAGCGCGACGAGCGTGCCGTACTGCGAACCCCAGGCGCCGAGCACCCCGCCGAGCGCGAACAGCGAACCGACGGACAGGTCGATCCCACCGGTGATGATCACGAAGGTCATGCCCAGGGCGACGATCGCCAGGAACGCCGACGAGACCGCCATGTTCTCCAGGTTGTCGCCGGTCAGGAAGGTGTCGAAGCCGATCGACGCGCCGATGGCGACGAGCAGCAGCGTGACGAGCGCGCCGTGCTGCTGGGCGAGCGCGCTGAGCCGCTCGGCCCTGCTCGCGCCGAGCGGTGCCTCGTCGGACGGGTCCTCGCCGGGGGAGGGGCCGGTGCCCGTGGCGCGGGCCGGACGCTCCGTGTGGGTGTGGGTCATCGCTTTCCCCGTTCGCGAGCCGCGTAGACCGCGAGCACGATCACCACGGCCTGGGCGATCTGCGTCCACGACGGCGGCAGATCGTGCTTGATGAGCGTCGCCGTCAGCAACTGGATCAGTACGGCGCCCGCCACCGTGCCCCCGATCCGGATCCGGCCGCCGCTGAGCGGGGTGCCGCCGACGACCACCGCGGTGATCGCCGACAGCTCCATCAGGGTGCCGAGCGAGGTCGGGTCGCTGGCTTGGAGCCTCGCGGTGGCGAGCACTCCGGCGATCGCGGCGAGCACGCCCGCGATGACGTAGACGAGGATCAGCACGCGGCGCACCGGCAGCCCGGCGAGCTGCGCCGCGGGCCGGCTGTCGCCGATCGCGAGGAGCTGGCGGCCGAAGGTCGTACGCCGCACGGTGAATCCGACGGCGAGTGCCAGGGCGGCGGCGATCAGCACGAGATACGGGATGCCGAACAGATCGCCCGAGCCGAGCGAGGACATTCCCGGGTCCCGTACGTCCTTGAGCTGCGGCAGCAGTACCAGGGCGATACCGCGTCCCGCGACCATCAACGCCAGTGTCGCGACAATGGGCTGGACGCCGATGAACGCGATGAGCGAGCCGTTGGCGAGACCGATGACGGCGCCGCCCAGCATCGCGACGATCAGCGCGACCCACGGCCCGTAGCCGAGGTACAGCGACAGCAGTGAGGTCGAGAGAGCCATCACGGAGCCCACCGACAGGTCGACGCCCTCGCTGCCGATGGCCAGCGCCATGCCCAGCGCGACGATCAGCACCGGCGCCACCTGCACGGCCTGGGTACGGAAGTTCTCCGTCGACAGGAAGTGCGGGGTGAGCGCGATGTTGACCAGCAGCAGGACGGCGACGCCCGCGTACACCCCGTAGTCCTGGAGCAGGCGCAGCAGCCGCGCGCGGTCGAGGGGGGCGCCCTTCAGGGCGAGTTCAGTCATGGTCCCTCTCCCCTCCCGAGGAGGTCTTGTCGACCGGTACGGCGGCGGGGGCCGGCTCCGGTGCCACCGGCGCGGACCCCGGTGCCACGATCGCGGCGGCGTCGGGAGCGACCGTCTTGAGCGCCGCGTCCGACTCGGGGGCCGCCGCGATCGCCTGCAGCAGCCGGTCCTGGGTGACGTCGTCCCCGGTCAGCTCCGCCACGACGGCGCCGTCCTTGAGAACCACCACCCGGTCCGACCCCTCGATCAGCTCCTCCATGTCGGAGGAGATCAGCAGCACCCCGAGCCCCTCGTCGGCGAGTTCGTCGATCAGGCCCTGCACCTCGGCCTTGGCACCGACATCGATGCCACGGGTCGGTTCGTCCAGCAGCAGCACCTTCGGCTGCATCGCCAGCCAGCGGGCCAGCAGCACCTTCTGCTGATTGCCGCCGGACAGCTCGCCGACCTTCTGATGCGGCCCCGATGCCTTGATCCGCAGCCGCTTCATGAAGGTGTTTACGATCTTGTCGACCTTGGTGTCGTCCACCAGACCGAACCGGGAGAGGCCGGGCAGTGCGGCCAGCGCGATGTTCTCCCGGACCGAGAGGCCGGGGACGATGCCCTCGGCCTTGCGGTCCTCCGGCAGCAGGCTGATGCCGGCCCGGATGGCGGCGGGCGTGGAACCCGTACGTACGGCGGAGCCCGCCACCACCACCTTCCCGGAGTCCGGCGGCAGCGCGCCCGCGATGGCCTTCGCCGTCTCGCTACGGCCCGAGCCGAGCAGCCCGCCGAGGCCCACGACCTCACCGGGCCGCACCTCGACCGAGACCTCGTGCAGCGTATGGCGGACCGTCAATTCGGTTGCGCTGAGCACCGGTTCACGGCCCGCGTGGTGGTCCCCGGTGAATCTGGTGACCCCCTCGCTGCTCACCTCTCCCATCTCCCGGCCGAGCATCAGCGACACCAGACGCAGCCGGTCGAGCTCCGCGATCGGCCCCGTGTGCACGAGCTTGCCGTCCCGCAGGACCGTGACCTTGTCGCAGACCTCGTACAGCTCGTCCAGTCGGTGGCTCACGTACACCACCGCGATGTCGCGCTCCTTGAGCATCCTGATCACGCCGAACAGGGTGCTCACCTCGCGGGGTTCGAGCGACGACGTCGGCTCGTCCATGATGACCACCCGCGCGTCGACGGAGACCGCCCTGGCGAGCGCCACCATCTGCTGCGCGCCGACGCCGAGCGTGCGCAGCGGACGCTTGACGTCGACCCGGAGCCCGAGCGAGCGCAGCGCCTCGTCGGCCTCGCCGTGCATCCGGCGGAAGTCGATCAGGCCGAACCTGTTCCGGGGCTCGCGCCCCAGGAACAGATTGCGCGCCACGCTCATCAGCGGGACGAGATTGACCTCCTGGTAGATCGTGGAGATCCCGGCGTGCTGCGCCTCCAGAGGGGTCTGGAAGCGCACGGGAGCGCCCGCGTGGACGATCTCGCCCTCGTCGGGCTGGTACACACCGGTGAGCACCTTGATGAGGGTGGACTTCCCGGCGCCGTTCTCGCCGATGAGCGCGTGGACCTCGCCCGGAAGGGCGGCGAAGTCCACGCCGTCGAGCGCGCGTGCGCCCGGGAACGTCTTGGTCAGACCGGTGACCGACAGCACGTCAGAAAGCCTTGCCCAGATCGGCCTTGGCGTTCTCCGGGGTGTACGCGCCGTCCTGGATGACGATGTCCTGCGCGACCTTCTCGCCCTTGGTGAAGGTGTCGAGGGTCTGGAAGGCGAGCGGACCGAAGCGCGGGTTGGACTCCACGACCCCGGAGATCCAGCCGTCGACGATGCCCTGGACGGCGTTGCGCGTGCCGTCCACTGTCACGATCTTGATGGCGCCGGCCTTCTTCCCCGCGCCCTTCAGGGCGTTGACCGCGCCGAGGCCCATCTCGTCGTTCTCGGCGTAGATGCCCTTGATGTCGGGGTTCGACTGGATGAGCTGCTCGGTGACCTGCTGGCCCTTCTCGCGGGCGAACTCACCGGTCTGCTCGAACACCACCTTCAGATCGGGGGCCTTGGCCGCGATCTGGTCCTTGAAGCCCTTGGTGCGCTCGGTGGTGACGTTGTTGCCCGCGGCGCCGAGCAGGATCGCGACCTCGCCCTTGCCGCCGGTCGCCTCGATCATCTGGTCGGCCGCGCGCTTGCCCTGCTCGATGAAGTCCGAGCCGATGAAGCTCACATAGTCCTTGCAGGCGGTGGCGTTGATCTTGCGGTCGATGGTGACGATCGGGATCTTCTTCGCCGCGGCGCTGCGCAGCACCGGGCCCCAGCCGTCGGAGTTGAGGGGCGCGATCACCAACAGGTCGGCGCCCTTGGCTATCAGGTCCTGCACGTCGCTGATCTGCTTGGAGAACTGCGTCTGGGCGTTGGCGGTCAGGAGCCTGATCCCGCGCTCCTCGGCCTCGGCCTTGATGGACGCGGTCTCGGCGATCCGGAAGGGGTTGGCCTCCTTCTCGGACTGGGAGAAGCCGACCGTGGCGGTCTTCAGGTCGATCTTCTCGCCCCCGAACTGCGCGATGTCACAGGTCTTGTCGTCGGCGCCGGGTGTGGCGACGACCTGGCCGCTGTCCTTGTCGCCGGCCGACGAGCTCTTGTCGGAGCCGTCGTCCTCGGACTTGGCACAGCCGCTGAGTGCGAGAGCGCCGACGAGGCTCGCGGCGAGGACGGTAGTGGTGGCGGTACGGCGGGCGGCGGAAAGCTTCATGGTGATCCCCATTTCGGCGCGGGCCCGACGACCGGGACGCTCGCGGGAGGTCTGCTCGTACGGACTGACGGACTGCTGCGTGGATGTGCTGGAGTCGTTCGGAACGGTTTTTACATCGTTGTACGGAGGCTGTAAAGCCTTCGCGCGATAACGGGCCCACGTGTGCCCGCCGCGGAGCGGCTGACGACCCGTCGGTGCGGGGGCGCCGCGGGGCGCGAGGATCGGCGTGGCGGACGGTGCGGGCGTACTCGGCCGCTCCGGCGGCGCGCCGCGACGCGCGTGCGACGCTGCCGGGCAGCGCCCGCCGGGCGGGACGCGTCAGACGCGGCCCAGCGTGCTCTCCCGCTCCACCAGCCGGAAATCGGCGCGGAGTTCACGGGGGCCGGCCCCGACCGGGTCCCCGGTGCCCAGCAGCCGGTTGACGACGGAGCGCACCGCGAGGCGGGCGATGGTCTGTTTGTCCGGCGAGATCGTGGTGAGGGTCACAGCGCCGTAGCGCCCCTCGGTGATGTCGTCGAAGCCGACGACGGCGACGTCCTCGGGGACCCGCAGCCCCCGCTCGGAGAGCACCCGCATCGCCCCGATGGCGATCAGGTCGTTGTACGCGAAGACCGCGTCGGGGGTCGCGCCCGAGTCGAGGAGCTGGTTCATCGCGTCGGCGCCGTTGGCGTGGTCCCAGCCGCCCGTCGGGGCGATCAGGGAGTCCGGCGACGGCAGCCCGGCCGCCTTCAGCTCGGCGCGCCAGCCGCGCAGCCGCAGGTGCGACGGCTCGTTCACCCGGTCGGTCCTGGCGCCCAGGAACGCGATCCTGGACCGGCCGAGATCCAGCAGGTGCCGTACCGCCGTCCGGGCGGCGGCCACGTTGTCGATCGCGATGTGGTCGTACGGCAGGTCGTACTCCCGCTCCCCGAGCAGCACCAGCGGCGCGTCCTGGTCGCGGCCGAGCAGATCCTCGGTCTCCAGCTCGATGGGGCTCAGGATCAGCCCGTCGATCACCCGTGCCCGGAACCCCTGGCTGACCAGGACCTCCTGCTCGCGGCGGCCACCGGTGTGGTCGAGCAGCACGGTGTACTCGTGCTCCGCGGCCACGTCGATGACCGAGCCCGCCAGCTCGGCGAAGTACGGGTTGCCCAGCTCGGGCACCGCCAGGGCGATGATCCCGGTGCGCCCCTTGCGCAGATGGCGGGCCGTGAGATTCGGCCGGTAGCCGAGTTCGTCGATGGCCAGCTGGACCCGGGCCCGCATCGCCGGCGTGACATGCCGGTAGTTGTTCACCACGTTCGAGACGGTCTTGATGGAAACGCCCGCTCGTTCCGCGACGTCCTTGAGGCTGACGGTCACCGTATTTCCCCTCCGAGGCCGGCCCGAAGGTCGCCCCTGCCCAATCTGTACAACGTTATATACGTTGCGGGACGGGTCTTTGTCATGGCCCTGGACAGCAAGTGGAACGGCATGTTGTCATGCCAACTGCCGTTCCTTCCAACGTTGTACAGACTGTCGCAACGAGCCGCCACCCTCGGACCCTGCCGGATGACCTCCGAATCGCCGGCCACCCGGCAGGGGCCAGCAGCAAGGAGGATTTGTGCGCATCCGAAGAAAAATCGCCCTTTTGCTCGCCGCCGCCCTGGGCGTCGCCGGACTCACGGCGGTCCCAGCGGCATCGGCCGCGGACGACCCGGTCGTGCCCCACGGACTCAGGGGTGACTACTACTCGTCGTCCGCGCCCGGCGCCTTCGACTTCCACGAGCTGAAGGCCACCGGTTTCGACCCCCAGATCGACTTCGACAGCCTCGAATCCCGGCTCTCCACGGCCACCGGCAGCGCCGACCACGCCACCGTCCGCTGGACCGGGAAGATCGTCCCTGAACAGAGCGGCCCGCACACCTTCTCGATGATCGGCGACAACGGGTTCCGGCTGTGGGTCGGCGGCGAGATCGTCATCGACCACTGGGTCGACGACTGGGAGAACGAGCAGACCGCCGACCCGGTCGACCTCACCGGAGGCCAGGAGTACGACATCAAGGTCGAGTTCTTCGAGAACGTCGGCGGCTCGAACCTCCATCTCAACTGGACCGAACCCGGTGGCGCGAAAGAGCCTGTGCCCACCTCCGCCTTCCGCCTCCCCGACGGCTACGCGTACGACGGTGCCATCGCCACCACCGTCCTGGCCGACGGCCGCACACTGCGGATGGAGTTCGCCCAGGAGCTCGCCACGCCCCCGGCGGGTATCGCCGGCCACCTCGACGCGATCATCGGCGGCGCCCAATGGCCGCTCGGATCGGTCAGGAAGGACCCGGCCGACGCCCGCAGTCTGCTTGTCGGCCTGGGGGAACCCGTGGTGGGCAAGGGCGGTACCGCCGACATCCGCTACGACGGCCGGGGCGGGCTCACTTCACAGGACGCCGACCCCGTGGGCGCGTTCTGGAGCAGCGGACCGAACAAGTCCGAGTACCAGCTCGCCACGCCGTGGGCCAAGGACGTCGGCCCGGACAACGCGCTGCCCGAGTACCCGCGTCCGCAGATGACCCGCGACGCCTGGCGCAATCTGAACGGTGAGTGGCAGTTCGCCGCCGCCGAGAAGGGCGAACGCCCGCCGGTGGGCAAGGAGCTGCGCGAGAGGATCCTGGTCCCCTACCCCGTCGAGTCGCAGCTCTCCGGACTCGAACGGCACGAGGACCGGATGTGGTACCGCAGGACCTTCACCGTCCCCGAGAGCTGGGACATCTCCGCCGCCGACCGCGACCGGCACGGCAAGGCCGGCCAGCGTCTCAAGCTCAACTTCGACGCCGTCGACTGGCAGTCCGAGGTGTACGTCAACGGCAGGAAGGTCACCGAACACAAGGGCGGCTACGACAGGTTCTCCGTCGACATCACCGACGCGCTCAAGCCCGGCCGCACGCAGGAGCTGATCGTCGGCGTGTACGACCCGACCGACGCCGCGGACGGCGAGAACCCGCCCATGGGCAAGCAGCGCCTCGACCCGAGCGGCATCTTCTACACCTCGTCCTCCGGCATCTGGCAGACGGTCTGGATGGAGCCGGTCGCCGCCGACCACGCCGACTCACTGAAGCTGACCCCGGACATCACGGCGGAGAAGCTGGCGGTCGAGGTCCGCGGCGTACGCGCCGGGGTGCCGGTCACGGCCACCGCGTACGACGGCAGGCGCAAGGTCGGCACGGTCAAGGGCCGTGCGGGAGCGCCGCTCAGCGTCCCGGTCCCCGACCCGCGCCTGTGGTCACCGGAGGATCCGCATCTGTACAGGCTCGACGTGCGCATCGGCGGCGAACGCGCCGACGGCGACCGGGTGGGCGGCTACTTCGGTATGCGCTCCATCGCCGTCGAGAAGGTCGACGGGGTGCCGCGCACCGTGCTCAACGGCAAGCCCGTCTTCCTGATGGCCACTCTCGACCAGGGATTCTGGCCGGACGGACTGCACACCGCGCCGACCGACGAGGCGCTGGCGTTCGACCTCAAGAAGCACAAGGAACTCGGCTACAACTCCGTGCGCAAGCACATCAAGGTGGAGCCCGACCGGTGGTTCTACTGGGCGGACAAGCTGGGACTCCTCGTCTGGCAGGACATGCCGTCGATGCCGAAGTCCCCGGCGGCCCCCGCCGCGGCCCAGTTCGAACACGAGATGAAGGAGATGATCGACCAGCACGCGAGCAGCCCATCGGTGATCATGTGGGTCCCGTTCAACGAAGGCTGGGGCCAGTACGACCAGGCACGGATCGCCGACCAGGCCAAGGGCTGGGACCCGACCCGGCTGGTCAACAACATGAGCGGCGTCAACTGCTGCGGGGCCGTCGACGGCAAGAACGGCGACATCGCGGACGCGCACGGCTATCCGACACCCCTGCTCCCCGCGCCCGACGGGAAACGGGCGCTGGTCAGCGGTGAGTACGGCGGCCTCGGCCTCGCCGTACCGGGCCACGCCTGGCCGGTCCAGCACACCTATGTCGGTGTCGACAAGGAGAAGTACACGGACGAGTACCTGGGGCAGCTCGACAACGTACGCGACCTCGCCTGCCGGGGGAGCAATGGAGCCGTCTACACCCAGATCACCGATGTGGAGGGTGAGCTCAACGGGCTGCTCACCTACGACCGCAAGGTCATGAAGCCCGACGTCCAACGGCTCAAGGCGGCTCACGACGCCCTGATCCAGGACGCGTCGGACCCGGCCTCGATGGAGTGCGCGAACTCCTGACCGGACTTCCAGGGCGCCGCACGGGCTTCATCCCCCGTGCGGCGCCCGTCTGTTGGCCCGCCGTCCGCCCCCGTCCCTCCGTGAGTTGGATGAACAGCGCGTTTCACCGGGAATAAGCAGGTCGGAGCCCGGACTTGAAACTGCTGCCCACCGCGCACACGATCCGGCGCGGCCACCGACGTCAGCAGTCAGAGCGAGGGATCACATGCCCAAGGCGTACGTCTACACCCGGTTCGGCGGTCCGGAGGGCGAAGACTTCCTCGACCTGCCGAAGCCCGTCCCCGGCCCCGGTGAACTCCTCGTCGCCGTCCGCGCGGCCGGCGTCAACCCCGTCGACTGGAAGCTGCGCACCGGCTACACCCGGCCGGGTGCCACGCCGAAGCCGCTGCCCACCGTGTTCGGCAGCGAGGCGTCCGCAGTGGTCGAGCAGATCGGCGAGGGCGTCCGGGGATTCGCCGTGGGCGACGCCGTCTTCGGCAACCCCGTCACCGGCGGATACGCCGAGTACACCCTGCTGCCCGCCGCGATCACCGCGCACAAGCCGGACGCGGTGTCGTTCACCGACGCGGCGGCCCTGCCGGTCGCGGCCGCGACCGCCTACGACGGCATCAACCAGCTGGACCTGCCCGCCGGCGGGACGCTGCTGATCACCGGCGCCGGCGGCGGAGTCGGCGTGGCCGCGACACAGATCGCGGTCGCGAACGGCATCCGCGTCGTCGGCTCCGCGAGCGCGGGCAAGAAGGACTTCGTGGAATCGCTGGGCGCCGTCCACGTCCCGCCCGGCCCCGGACTCCAGGAGCGGGTGCGGGCCGCCGCGCCCGACGGCGTCGACGCGGTCTTCGACCTCGTCGGCGGTGCGGACCTGGAGGCCGTCGCCGGACTCGTTCCCGACCTCGCCAAGCTGATCAGCGCGGGGGACAAGCCGCGGGTCGCGACCCTCGGCGGAGCGGCGGTGGTACGGCTCCGCACGGCCGCCGTCCTCGAAGAGGTGGCCGAGCTGGTGGTGGCGGGCACCCTGCGGCCGTACGTGACCCGGACCTTCCCGCTGGCCGAGGCGGCGCAGGCGCTGCGCGCGGTCGAGGAGGGGCACGCCCTCGGCAAGATCGTCATCGAGGTCGGCGCGTGAGCGCCGCCGGACGGTCGGCCCCCACGTCGTACCACCCGCTCGACAATCCCGTGCTCGCCGCGCTGACCGGCCCGCACGCCCACTTCGCCGAGCGGCGCGGCCGGGTGCTCGGCTACCGGCCCGAGGTGTCGACCTGGCTGGCCCTGCCCGAGGAGCCCGACGCGCACGACTGGGCGGACGCCGCCCCCCTCGTCGGAGCGGGCGGGACGGCCACCCTCGCCGGGACGCGTGTGGTGCCCCCGGACGGCTGGGAGATCACCTTCGAGGTGGACGGTGTCCAGCTCGTCGACGAGTCGGTGGACGCGGTCCACTACGAGGAGGCGGTGGTTCTCGGCGGCGCCGACGTACCCGAGATGCTGGACCTGGTGGAGCGCACCAGACCGGGGCCCTTCCGGCCGCGCACGATCGAGTTGGGGACATATCTGGGGGTCCGCCGCGACGGTGAGCTGGTGGCGATGGCGGGGGAGCGGATGCATCCGCCCGGCTGGACCGAGATCAGCGCGGTCTGCACGGCCCCCGAGTACCGCGGCCAGGGGCTGGGCGGCCGGCTCATCCTCGCGGTGGCCGCGGGGATCAAGGAGCGCGGCGAGGTCCCGTTCATCCAGGCCGCCGGGGACAACGAGAACGCTGTACGGCTCTACGAGGCGCTGGGATTCCGGCTGCGCCGCCGTATCCCCTTCCTCGGGGTCCGCGTCCCGCAGCCGTCACGGGTCCCGGCGACGGCGGGCGGCTGAGCCGCAGCGGGCCGCGTCGAGCCGGGCCGAGCCGTACTCGGGAGGGACGGCGCCCGCGGTGGGCACACGGACCACAAGCCGACGGGGCGGGCGGACGGCCTGTGACGGCCGTCCGCCCGCCCCGGGCGGGGGTATCTGGGCTACGTCTGAGTCTGGTGACTCATCTCGCTCGCCCGACGGCCCGTCCGATTGCGCATGCGGCCCGCCCTCATGGCCGCGGCGCCGCAGATGAGGCCCAGCACGGCGACGAGCGCACCAGCGATGACGTTGCTGAGGAACACACCGCGGTCGGGGCTGGAACCGACGACCCATGGTGCGGCGACCATCCAGGCGCCCATCAGGCACAGGGCCCAGCTGAAGCCGTACGTCCGGGTCGGTGTCGCGGAGAACACGAGGGCCAGGCCGGCGATCGCGGCACCCATGATCACGTTGTGGACCACCAGCACCGGCTGGTTGGCCGTGTAGTGAAGGATCCACGGTGAGAGGGCGATGAACAGGCCGGCGAGAAAGATCGGCCCGTCCAGCAGTGCCACATCACGTCCACCGAGCACGCGGGCGTACCTGGCCCGCATCTCTGGTACGTCAGGGTGAGCACCTATGTCTCCCCTGGTGTCGGTAACACCGGGGCGAGAACCTGTGTCTCCCCTGGTGTGTGAAACATCGGCCATGAGTCTCGACTCCTTCGGTCATGAGAGGTTCGACCGCGTTGCTCTGGATCGAGCCGTACATCACCATTCTGCCCCCTATTCACCCTTATGTGTAGTTGGGCGGTGCACAAACCGCCCTGTACCTCATGGCAAACTGTTCGAGGCCGCTGGGCCGGACGGCCCTGTCCGCCACGGATCCGACCGGCTCCGAACGGGTGATGACGAGTGATAGGGAACGGCACCGGCGATGACGTTGACAGATGACGGGACCACGCTCGGCGAGAGGGGACCGGTCGCCGCGTACGGCTCCGGCGACCACGGCCCGGACGTCCACGGCCCCGGTATCGACCCCGAGCGCATGGCCGTCTGTCTCGCCGTGCTCGACGAACTGGACAAGCTCGACGTCGACCACCCCGACGCCGTGGCCGTACGCCGCGCCACCGCCGGGATCTACCGGACCGTCAAGCAGCGCCGCCGCCAGGAGCGTCGGGCGGCGAAGACCGCCAACGACAAGGCGGTCACCGAGGCGACGGCCACCGGATCCGCCGAGCGCATCGACGACGAGACGCAGGGACTGCTGCCGTCGTCCTCGGCCGCGGGCGAGATCGCGGGCATCCTCCAGCGGCCGCGCTCCTGCTACATCTGCAAGACCCGCTACGTCGAGGTCGACGCCTTCTACCACCAGCTCTGCCAGCCGTGCGCCGCCGAGAACCGGGCCCGCCGGGACGCCCGTACGGACCTCACCGGCAAGCGCGCCCTGCTGACCGGGGGCCGCGCCAAGATCGGTATGTACATCGCGCTGCGCCTGCTGCGCGACGGCGCGCACACCACCGTCACCACCCGTTTCCCCGGCGACGCGATCCGCCGCTTCAAGGCGATGGAGGACAGTGCCGACTGGATCCACCGCCTCAAGATCGTCGGGATAGACCTGCGCGACCCCGCCCAGGTGGTCGCCCTCGCCGACTCCGTCGCCGCCGAGGGGCCGCTGGACATCCTCATCAACAACGCCGCGCAGACGGTACGCCGCTCCCCGCAGGCCTACAGCGAACTGCTGGCCGCCGAGTCCGCGCCGCTGCCCGCCGGTGAACTCCCCTCCTCGCACGTCATCGGCGCGTTCGGCAGCGGCGCGCAGGCCGTGCTGCCCGCCGGGGGCGGCGAGGCGCTGAGCGCGTCGGACATCACCGGTCTGGCCCTGGTCGGCGGTTCGGCCACACTCGCCCGTATCGAGGCGGGCACGGCGATCGACGCGGGCGGGCTCGTGCCCGACCTGCACGACACCAACAGCTGGATCCAGACGGTTTCCGACGTCGATCCGGTGGAGCTCCTCGAAGTCCAACTCTGCAACTCCACCGCGCCGTTCATCCTGATCAGCCGACTGCGTCCCGCGATGGCGGCAGCGGCGGCCGAGCGGACGTACGTCGTGAACGTATCGGCGATGGAAGGCGTGTTCAGCCGCGGCTACAAGGGCGCCGGCCATCCGCACACGAACATGGCGAAGGCCGCGCTCAACATGCTGACCCGCACCAGCGCGCAGGAGATGTTCCAGTCCGACGGGATCCTGATGACCGCCGTCGACACCGGCTGGATCACCGACGAGCGCCCGCACCCGGACAAGATGCGGCTCGCCGAGGAGGGCTTCCACGCCCCGCTCGACCTGATCGACGGCGCGGCCCGCGTCTACGACCCGATCGTGCGCGGCCAGGGCGGCGAGGATCTGTACGGCTGCTTCCTCAAGGACTACGCGCCGGCCAACTGGTAATCCCCGCCAACTCACGGCGGGCGGGGTGCCGTCCGGCGTGTTGTCCTGATCGTTGTCCGGAAGTGACCCACGGAACGGGCCCCATCGAGCGCGCTCGCGCTCATTTGGTTAATGTATGGCGCACGGACGCCACCCGGGAACCCACGAAGGTTCCTCGGCCGTCCCGGGACCGGCCTGCAACCAGGCCACCACCCCGCCCGAAAACCGGCGCCACCGCGACCGAACTGCCCTTGCCCCTGCCCCGTTCGGCGGTCGGAGCCCGGTGAGAGTCCGGAGCCGGCGTGCCCGGGGTTGCGCGACCCAGAGGAGTGCGCGGTGACACCTGAGAAGGCTCAGCACGAGAACAGCCCGGCCGAACCGGCCGGCGGACGGGGCGCCGGCCCCGAGAAGCTCCGGAACATCGAGGTGTGGGCCAGGTCCGCGCCGATCAGGCTGGCGGGCTACGAGGACGACCTCGCGGAGCCCCACATCCTCCAGGGCATCGACTAGCTCCGGGGCCCGGAGCCCTGGATCGAACGTTCCCGGACGCCGGGCGGGCCGCACATGCGGCCCGCCCGGCGCCGGTTGGGTCCCGGTGCTCCACCTGCGTCCCCCCGCTTGCGGGGTGGCTCCGTGTCCGGCAGATATGGAGTCACAGTCCGGGACGAACAGCTGGGAGACCCTGTGGAATGCCTGTCCATTCGCCCCCGGCACGCCGCGCTCGCCGTGCTGTCGGCCGGCATTCTGATCATCGCCGGCTGCGGCGAGGACGGTGTCGGCAAGGACTCGCGGGCGGCGAAAGCCGCGAACGCGGCGTCCGCGAAGGTCCTCCTCCAGCCGTTCGCGGCCCCCGGCCCCGCCCCCTTCACCGAGTCGACCGCGGCGCCGCTGCCGGACGCCACCCCCTCCGTCCCGCCGTCGCCGAGCGCACCGGCCGAACCGAGCGCCCCCGGTGAGCGCGCCCAGGCGGTGCGCTCCGTCTCCGGCGCCACCGCCGGGCTGTACGGCGGCACGAAATCCCTCACCAGCTGCGACGTCGACGCACAGGTCCGGCTGCTCACCGCCGACCCCGGCAAGGCCACCGCCTTCGCCCGCGGCGCCGGCGTCGGCGCCGCCTCCGTCCCGAATTTCCTGCGCGGACTCACCCCTGTCGTACTGCGCGCCGACGTACGTCTCACCAGCCACGGCTACCGGGGCGGGGCGGCTGCCGCCCACCAGGCCGTACTCCAGAGCGGCACCGCCGTCCTCGTGGACGACCGTGGGCTGCCCAGGGTCCGCTGCGCCGGCGGGAACCCGCTGCGCCCGGCCGTCGCACCGCGCTCCGACGTGGTCCGCCAGGGAGAGCCCTGGAGCGGCTACCGGCCCGACCGGGTCGTCGTGGTCAACCGGAGCACCCGGGTGCTGACCGCCCTGCTGATCGTCGCCGGTGACGAGTGGATCGAGCGCAGGACCGGCACCGACGGCGACCAGGACAAGAAGCCCGACGTACCGCCCCCGTACTCCCCGGACACCGACATCATCGACCCGTCGGTGGAGCCGCCGGACCCGACCGGCACGACCCCGGGCACCCCCGAGCCCGACGCCCCCCGCAGTGACCCGGCCCCCTCGCCCGACTGCCTCACACCGGACGCCCCCGAGCCCGACGAGCCCGAGAACATGGCGGTCCCCTCCGACTGCCCCTCGGCCACCCCCACGGGGGAGCCCGACGGCGGTGTCGACCCGGACTACCCGGTGATGCCGATGTCCCCGGAGCGGGAGGGCTCCGGCCCGACGCTCGACGGCGGCCCCGGCGCGCTGTCCGACGACGGCCTCACCCCGTCGGTGCCCGGGGACGACCCGGCCGGGCCCCTCACCTTCCAGGGCTGACCGGGAGCGGCCCGGCCCGGTCCACCCGCGGACCCGTGCCGGCGACCGCCCGACCAGTCGAGATATCCGACAAATGATGACAGAGTGACTCCATGGTTGATCGGGAAGCGGGGCCCCCGTCGCTCCCCGACGACTGGCCCGCGAAGCCGGAACTGAGCCTGTCCCTCAACGGCATGGGCTGTTTCGACTGGGATCTCGGTATCGGTCTCCTCCATCTGGACCAGGTGGCGCTGGGCATCCTCGACATGAGCGAGGACGAATACGACGGCACCCGCGCGAGCGTCCTGGAGCGCCTGCCGAGCGGCGAGAACGAACGGCTCGACGCCTTCGTCGGGGAGGCGATCAGCAGCGGCGACGACGGTTGCGGCGCGTACTTCCGCGTCCGGCGCCGAGACGGCACCCTGCGCTGGACACACGCGCAGGGCTCCGTCCGCCGCGACGCGACCGGCCGTCCGCGCCGTCTCATCGGCATCATGCGCGATGCCACCCAGGAACTCGCCGACTCGATGGCACGGCTCGAACTGGACGAGGAACGCCGGCGCAGGACCACCGTCGTCGAGGGCGCCACGGCCGCCCTCGCGCACGCACGTACGGTCCAGGACGTCATCGACGTGCTCAAGTACTCCGACGGACTCGAACACCTCGGTGCCACCAGCATGGTCATAGGTCTCCTCGACTCCGGACGCATCCATCTCGTCGCCGAGGGGCCCGCCGGCTCCTTCGTGCCGGGGACCCGCGTCACACGGGTGGACGAGGAGTACCCGATGAGCGAGGTGATCCGCACGCTCAGCCCGCGGTTCATCGAGTCCGCGGACGACTTCGCCGTCTCCTACTCGGGTCTGTGGCCCCACATCAGCCATCTCGGCATCACCTCGGCGGCCTATCTGCCGCTGGTCGCGCAGGGCCGCCCCATCGGGGCCGTCGGGCTGCTCTACGGCGACAAGACCGGCTTCACCACCGAGGACCGCAATCTGCTGGTCGCCCTCGGCAGCAGCATCGCCCAGAGCCTCCAGCGCGCCGTCCTGTTCGAGCAGGAGCACGATCTCGCCGAAGGGCTCCAGCAGGCGATGCTCCCGCGCCGCATCCCGGCCGTGCCCGGTGCGGAGATCGCCGTCCGCTACCGGTCGTCCCGGCTCGGCAGGGACATCGGCGGCGACTGGTACGACATCGTCCCACTGCCCGGCGGCCGGGTCGGCGCCGTCATCGGAGACGTACAGGGGCACGACACCGACGCCGCGGCCGTGATGGGGCAGCTGCGAATCGTCCTGCGGGCGTACGCGGCCGAGGGTCACACCCCGGCCACGGTGATGGCGCGCGCCTCTGTCTTCCTGCACGAACTCGACACCGACCGCTTCGCGACCTGCATCTACGCGGAGGCGGACCTGGCCACGGGCGTCGTCCGGGTGGTCCGGGCGGGCCATGTCGATCCGATGATCCGCGACACCGACGGGAGTTGCCGCCGACTGCCCGCGGAGGGCGGGCTGCCGCTCGGGCTGTCTGCGGAGTTCGGCCGGCTCGACTACCCGGTGAACACCGTCGAGCTGGATCCCGGTCAGACGCTGGTCCTCTACACCGACGGTCTGGTGGAGATCCCCGGAGTCGATCTGGACGAGGGGATGCAGAGGCTGGCCGGACTGGTCGCGGGCGGGCCGCGCGACCTCCAGAAGCTGGCCGACCGGCTGTGCGATTCGGTGGACGAGCGGGGCGGCGAGGACGACATCGCCGTACTGCTGCTGCGCAGGCGGGGCGCGTACGCGGGCAGGACCGGCGGCAAGCTCCAGCAGCACGTGGGGCAGGGCGACCCCGAGGCGCTGTCGTCGGCCCGCCACATGGTCCGGGCGGCGGTGCGCGCCTGGGGCGCGGGGGACCGGTCGGACGATGTCGAGCTGGTGGTGGACGAGCTGATGACCAACGCGCTGACGCACACCGAGGGCGGTTCGATCGTGACCGTGCGGGTGCTGCCGGGGGTGGAGCGGCGGCTGCGGCTGGAGGTCGAGGACCGGTCGAGCGCGCTGCCGAGGATCCGGGACGCGGGTGAGTCGGGGGTCTCGGGCCGCGGTCTGGTGCTGGTGGACGCGCTGTCCGACGAGTGGGGCGTGGAGTCGCGCGGCAGCGGCAAATGCGTGTGGAGCGAGTTCGTGATCTCTGGCCGCCCGGACCGGGACGGCTGAGAGGGCAGCGCGGGGTACGGGGCATTACAGTCTCACTAACTGTACGTAACGTGTTCGTACTTGACCGTAACCGACCGCAGGCGATTGACTGCGGCTCCCGGCCACCCTCCGCGAGACATGAGGCCCCCTTGACCACCGAGCTGCTGGCACCTCTCGATCTGGCCTTCTGGCATCTCGAATCCCCGGACCACCCGATGCACCTCGGCGCGCTCGCCGTCTTCGAGGCGGCGCCCGGCGCGCGGACCGGTGCCGACGACGAGGCGCTGCTGGAGCTGCTGGCCACCCGCGCGGCGGCCGTCCCCCGGCTGCGGATGCTGGTGCGGGACGTCCTGCTGCCCGTCGGCGGCGCCGCCTGGAGCGTGGACAAGGACTTCGACGTACGCAGACACGTCAGGCTCGTCGGGCTGCCGCCCGGCGACTTCGCCGAGGAGGCCTCGCGGCTCGCCGGGGAGCTGATGGAACGGCCGCTGGAGCGCGGCATCCCGCCCTGGGAGATGTACGTCCTGGCGGGCGGGCCGGCGGGAGACGGGGCGCCGGGCGGTGACGGACCGGCCGCCGGTACGCCGCCGGGCGGCCGGCCCTTCGCCGTACTGGTGAAGCTCCACCACGCCCTCGCGGACGGCATGCGCGCCGTGGCCATCGGCGCCGGGATCTTCGACCAGATCGCCGACGCGCGAGCCGCCGGCACCCGCCGCACCCGCCCCGCACCGCCCCGTTCCCGGCTGCCCGGCCCCTGGCAGCTGGCCGGCATGGCGAGGAACCGGCTCGGCGACCTGGGCCGGGCGCTCGGGATCGGCGCCTCCGTCGTCCGTGCCAGCCGACTCGACATGCGCGGTACACCCGCCCTCACGGCGGGCTCCAGCGGCACCCGGCAACTCGCCACCGCCGTGCTCCCGCTGGAGGACGTACGGCAGGTGCGCAGGACGCACGGCGGCACGGTCAACGACGTCCTCCTCGCCACCGTGGCCGGCGCGCTGCGCCGCTGGCTGCTGGAGCGGGGCGAACAGCTGCCGGACCGGGACCCGCGCTCCGACCCGCGCGCCCTGGTGCCGGTCTCGGGACGGCGGCCGAGCCGGGCCAGACAGGGTACGGGCGCCGGCGGGGGCTCCGGCTCGGGCAACATGCTCTCCGCCTATCTGCTCGGCCTGCCGGTCTCCGAGCCCGATCCGCGCTCCCGGCTGACCGCGGTGCGCGGCGCCATGGACCGCAACAAGAAGGACGGTCCCTCGCGGGGCGCCGGAGCCGTCGCCGTACTCGCCGGTCAGCTGCATCCGCTCGCGCACCGGCTCGGCGCACCGATCGCGGGCAGCGCGGCCCGGATCCTCTTCGACGTGCTCGTGACGAGCGTGCCGCTGCCGCGCGCGACGCTCTCGTTCGGCGGCTGCCCGCTGCGTGAGATCTATCCGATGGCGCCGCTGGCACGCGGACAGTCCCTGGCGGTGGGGCTGACGACGTACGGCGGGCAGGTCCATGTCGGTCTCGTCGCCGACGGCAAGGCCGTGCCCGACCTCGCAGGGCTGGCGAAGAACATGAACGAGGAGCTGAACGAACTGCTCCGCGCCACAGTTCCCACCGCAGCGGCCGTGGTCGCGGCCCCCGCGGCCCCCGCGGCCCCCGCGGCCCCCGCGGCCCCCGCGGCCCCCGCGGCCCCCGCGGCCCCCGCGGCCACCGTCTCCGCCGCCACCGTCCCCGTCGAACGCGACATGTCCGCTCTGCCCGCCGTGTCCGCAGGGGCCGACCTGGTCGGATAGATCGGACAATTCCCGACGCGCGCCTCCGGCCCGCGTGACGTCCTCAAGCGCCGAACAGACCGAACAGGCCGAACGGACGCGGCCTGGACACAGCCCGGACACAGTCCCCGGCGCGGCGGACTTCGCTGCCTCGAAGGTGTTGACGCCACCCAGTCATCCGATGAATATTCTGGGGTGTCAACTTCGGGAGGCACAGCGCAATGCGGCAGAACACGCTCGGAAGCGGCGAGGTCGGCGTATCCGAGCTCTCCTTCGGAACGGCCGGAATCGGCAATCTCTACACCCCCGTCGAACCGGAGCGGGCCGCGGCGGCCGTCGACGCCGCCTGGGACGCGGGCATCCGCTACTTCGACACCGCACCGCACTACGGCCTCGGCCTCGCCGAACGCCGCCTCGGCGAGGCCCTGCGCTCCCGCCCCCGCGCCGACTACACCCTGTCGACCAAGGTGGGCCGGCTGCTGGAGCCCCTGCCGTTCGCCGACGGCGACGACCTCGACAACGGCTTCGCCGTCCGTGCCACCCACCGCCGCGTCTGGGACTTCAGCGCCGACGGCGTACGACGGAGCATCGACGACAGTCTGGAGCGGCTCGGCACCGACCGGATCGACACCGTGTATCTGCACGACCCGGACGATCACGTCGCCGACGCCTTCGCACAGGCGTACCCCGCGCTGGAACGGCTGCGGGCCGAGGGAGTCGTCGGCGCGATCGGCGCCGGGATGAACCAGACGGCCGTGCTCACCCGCTTCCTCCGGGACACGGACGTCGACGTCGTCCTGTGCGCGGGCCGCCACACCCTCCTCGATCAGTCCGCCCTCGCCGAACTCCTGCCCGAGGCCGCCGCGCGCGGCCGCGGCGTGGTCGTGGGCGGCGTCTTCAACTCCGGCCTGCTCGCCGACCCGCGCCCCGGCGCGACCTACGACTACACGGCCGCACCGCCCGCGCTGCTGGAACGCGCCCTGCGCATCAAGGCCGTCGCCGAGCGGCACGGTGTCCCGCTGCGCGCCGCGGCGATCGCCTATCCGCTGCTTCACCCGGCCGTCGTGAGCGTCCTCGTCGGCACCCGGTCCGCGCGGGAGGTCGAGGACGCGGCGGACATGTACGGCCGCACCGTCCCCGACGCGCTCTGGGACGACCTGCGCGCCGAGGGCCTGCTGGAGGGCGACGCCCGATGAACGAAGCCCCGCCCCGACCACCGACCGCGTCGGCGCCCGTCGTCGACGCCCACCACCATGTGTGGGACCTGTCCGTACGGGACCAGGACTGGATCACCGGCCCCGCCATGGCACCCATCCGGCGGAACTTCGGCATCGCCGATCTCGCACCCGAGGCCCGGGCGGCCGGAGTCGGCGCCACCGTTCTCGTCCAGACCGTGACGGTCGCCGGGGAGACCCCCGAATTCCTCGCCCTCGCCGACACGAGCGAGCTGATCGCCGGTGTCGTCGGCTGGACCGACCTCACCGCCCCCGACATCGCCGACACCCTCGCGGCGCTGCGCGAGATGCCCGGCGGCGACAAGCTCGTGGGCATCCGGCACCAGGTCCAGGGCGAACCCGACCCCGAGTGGCTGCTGCGTCCCGACGTACGGCGCGGACTCACCGCCGTGGCCGCCGCCGGGCTCGCCTACGACCTGATCGTCCTGCCGCACCAGCTCCCGGCCGCGATCGCGACCGCCGCGGCGCTGCCCCAGCTGACCTTCGTACTCGACCACCTCGGGAAGCCGCCCGTCGCCACGGGCGACCTCGCCCCCTGGGCAGGTCACATCCGGGCGCTGGCCGCCAGGCCCAACGCCGTCTGCAAGCTCTCCGGGCTGGTCACCGAGGCCGCGTGGGACTCCTGGACGGCGGACACGCTGCGCCCGTACACCGAGACGGCGCTCGACGCGTTCGGCTCCGCGCGGCTGATGTTCGGCTCGGACTGGCCGGTCTGCCGGCTGGCCGCCTCGTACGCCGAGGTCGTGGCCGTCACCCGTACGCTGACCGGCGATCTGAGCGAGAACGAGCGGCGGGCCGTCTTCGGCGGGACGGCCACGGCGGTCTACGGGCTCTGAACCGGCGCCCGCCGGGCGTTCGCGCCGGTGCTGCGGCACGCTTGACGCATGCCGGAAGTCCCCGAAGTCGAAGCGCTGAGAGAGTTCCTCGACGGCCATCTGGTCGGCAAGGAGGTGGCCCGCGTCCTGCCCCTGTCGATCAACGTCCTCAAGACGTACGACCCGCCGCTCACCGCGCTGGAGGGCGCCACCGTCAGCGGGATCGAGCGGCACGGCAAGTGGCTCGACATCGTGGCGGGCGACTCCGGGCTCCATCTCGTGATCCATCTGGCCCGCGCGGGCTGGCTGCGCTGGAAGGACGAGTTCCCGGCCACCCCGCCGCGCCCGGGGAAGGGACCACTGGCGCTGCGGACCGTCCTGGCCGGGGGCGACGGCTTCGACCTGACCGAGGCGGGCACCACCAAGCGCCTCGCCGTCCACCTCGTACGCTGCCCCTTCGAGGTGCCCGCCGTCGCGAGCCTCGGCCCCGACCCTCTGGACGAGTCCTTCGACCGGGACGCCCTCGCCGCGCTGCTCGCGGGGGAGCGGCGGCAGCTCAAGGGCGCCCTGCGGGACCAGCGGCTGATCGCCGGGATCGGCAACGCGTACAGCGACGAGATCCTGCACGCGGCGAAGATGTCCCCCTTCAAGCCGGTCCAGAATCTGACCGACGACGAGATCACCGTCCTCCACGACGCGATGCGCACGACGCTGAACTCGGCGATCGAGCGCTCGCGGGGTGTCGCCGCGGGCCGGCTCAAGGCCGAGAAGAAGAGCGGTCTGCGGGTGCACGGCCGGGCCGGCGAGACATGCCCCGTCTGCGGCGACACCATCAGGTCGGTCGCCTTCGCGGACTCGTCGCTCCAGTACTGCCCTACCTGCCAGACGGGCGGCAAACCGCTCGCCGACCGCCGGACGTCCCGGTTCCTCAAGTAGCGGTGACCACCTCCGTACGAAGGCGGCGCCGGCCGCCCCGTACCGTCACCCGCCCCGAACCGTCATCACCCGGTGGCCCTGCGCCGTACGCACCTCGAACCGGTCGATCTCGTACGGCCGCAGCGCGGCGCCGCCCCACGTGACCATCGGCCCGTCGCTCCCGGCACGTGCGGACCAGGTCATCACGGTCTCCTCCGACCCGTCACGGCCGACGGCGATCAGCGCGCACACCCCGGCCGCCGCCGACTTCGACAGCTCCAGTGCGATGTCCGTGCCCCAGCCCCGTTCCGCCGCCGTCACGACCGCGGCCGTCCCGGTCATGCGGTCCTTCGCCGTCCACCGCTCGGCCGTCGGCACCGCCGGGGAGCCGCCGCCCCGCTGCGCGTCGACGATCGCGAACGGGCCGCCCACCGCGATCACCATCGCCGCCGCCAGCAGGGCCAGCCGCCGTCTGCGGCTCACCCGCCGCCGGGCGGCCGTCCCTTCGAGCATCCGGTGCAGCAGCTCGGGCCCCGCCGACACGATGGGCGCCACCCGCGCGGGGGTCCCCCGCGTGTACTCGTCGAGCTGACCCCTCACCGCGTCGAAATCGCCCAACAGCAGTGTGCAGTGCGGACAGTCCATGAGATGGTCCTCGAAGCGGAAGGCGTCTGCCGCGTCGAGGACGCCGAGCGCGTAGGCGCCCACGTCGCGATGGATCTCCGGGGTCCGCATGCCCCCTGATACGGGGCGCGACGGCGAATCACTCAAACGACATCCCTGTCCACGCATCGATATCCGTTCCCGATCCGGGCCCACCACGCCCCGGAGCCCTTAAACTTCCGCGTCATGCTGCGTGTACTGGCCGTGGACGACGAAGAGCCCGCCCTCGAAGAGCTGCTGTACCTCCTGCGGGCCGACCCGCGGATCCGCGGTGCCGAGGGCGCCACCAGCGCGACCGAGGCGCTGCGCCGTATCGGGGCCGCGCTCGACGCGGGCCCGGACGATCCGGCCGCCGTCGACGTCGTCTTCCTCGACATCCACATGGCGGGGCTCACGGGTCTCGACGTCGCCAAGCTGCTGGCCGGTTTCGCCGAACCCCCGCTGATCGTCTTCGTCACCGCCCACGAGGGCTTCGCCGTCCAGGCGTTCGACCTCAAGGCCGTCGACTACGTGCTCAAGCCCGTCCGCCGGGAGCGGCTGGCCGAGGCCGTGCGGCGCGTCGCGGAGCTGGTGGGGGAGCGCGGCCCCGTCGTGGACACCTCCACCGACCAGATCCCCGTCGAGCTCGGCGGCGTGACCCGCTTCGTCCCCGTCGCCGACATCGTCTACGCCGAGGCCCAGGGCGACTACGCCAGACTCCACACCGACACCGCCAGCCATCTGGTGCGCATACCCCTCACCACCCTGGAGGAGCGCTGGCGCTCCCGCGGATTCGTACGGATCCACCGCCGGCATCTCGTCGCCATCGCCCGCATCGACGAACTGCGCCTCGACGCGGGCGCCATGAGCGTGCGCGTCGGCGAGGCGGAACTGGCGGTCAGCAGACGTCACTCCAGGGCCCTGCGTGATCTGCTGATGCGCCAGCCCGGCCGCTGACCTGGCCCTTCGCCGGGCGGTCGGTAACGGGCCGGGGCTTCCCTCCGCCTCGGCGGTCTGCTTAGACTCCGGCCCTGGCACCGGTGCCCGGGACGAAGGGGGAGCAGAGACCATGACCGCGGAATCCCACCCCAAGCGGGAGGTCGTCACCGGCGAGCCCCGTCGCGTACGCCCGCTGCCCCGCTACCGCGCCCAGTCCGAGATCGACGAGCAGACCGCGCTCGGTGACGCCTACGTCCGCTCCCTCATGCGCAGCCAACTCCGCGCCGGACTCACCGCGTTCGCCCTGCTCGCCGCAGTCGTCGGCACGCTCCCGCTCGCCTTCGCCGCGCTTGGCGACTCCACCGTCGTCTGGGTGGTGCTCGGCGTCGCCGCCTATCCGCTGCTGACGCTGCTGGCGTGGTGGTACGTGCGGCGCGCGGAGCGCAACGAGCGGGACTTCGCCCGGCTGGTGAAGGGCCGGCCGCTGCCGTGAGCCAGAGCTGGACGGTGACGGCCGTCGCCGTCGTCGTGGTCGCCACCGTCCTCGTCGGCGGCTTCGGCCTGCGCATATCGCGCACCACCTCCGACTTCTACGTGGCCTCCCGCACCGTGCGGCCCGGCCTCAACGCCGCCGCGATCAGCGGCGAGTACCTCTCCGCCGCCTCCTTCCTCGGCATCGCCGGACTGCTCCTGCTGCACGGCCCCGACATGCTCTGGTACCCGGTCGGCTACACCGCCGGCTATCTGGTCCTGCTGATCTTCGTCGCCGCCCCGTTGCGGCGCTCCGGCGCGTACACGCTGCCCGACTTCGCGGAGGGACGCCTGGAGTCCCGCCCCGCCCGGCGCGTGGTCAGCGCGCTGGTCGTCGGTGCGGGCTGGCTCTATCTGGTGCCGCAGCTCCAGGGCGCGGGCCTCACGCTGGAGATCCTGACCGGTGCGCCGAACTGGTTCGGCGCGGTCCTGGTCGCGGTCGTCGTGGTGGTGGCCGTCGCGGCGGGCGGCATGCGCAGCATCACCTTCGTGCAGGCGTTCCAGTACTGGCTCAAGGTCACGGCCCTCCTCGTCCCGGCGATCTTCCTGCTGCTGGCCTGGCAGGGCGACGGCCGGCCCCCGATCGACTTCGACCTGACCGAGATGTCGAGCCGCGCCGACCACCCCATGTACGCGACGTACGGGCTGATCGTCGCCACCTTCCTCGGCACCATGGGCCTGCCGCACGTCGTGGTCCGCTTCTACACCAGCCCCAACGGCCGGGCGGCGCGCCGGACCACCGTCGTCGTGCTCGCCCTGATCGGCGGCTTCTATCTGCTGCCGCCGGTCTACGGCGCGCTCGGCCGGCTGTACGCGCCGGCGCCCGCCCTCGGTACGGATGCCGACGCGGCCGTGCTGCTGCTGCCCGATCTGGTGATCGGGGGCACGGCCGGCGATCTGCTGGGCGCGCTCGTCGCGGGCGGCGCCTTCGCCGCGTTCCTGTCCACCGCCTCCGGTCTGACCATGGCGGTGGCCGGGGTGCTCACCCAGGACGTGCTGCCCTCGCGCGGGGTACGGCACTTCAGGCTGGCCACGCTGCTCGCGATGCTGATACCGCTCGGCGGTTCGCTGGTGGTCAGCGGCATGCCGGTGGCGGACGCCGTCGCGATGGCCTTCGCCGTCTCCGCGTCCTCGTTCTGCCCGCTGCTGGTGCTCGGCATCTGGTGGCGGCGGCTGACCCCGCCCGGCGCGATAGCCGGACTGCTGCTCGGCGGCGGCTCGGCGTTGGTGGCCATCGGGATCACGGTCAGCGGCGCCGTACGGTCGGGGTGGCCGCACGCGCTGCTCGCCTGGCCCGCCGTCTGGTCGGTGCCCGTCGGGTTCCTCGCGATGATCCTGGTGTCGCTGGCCACGCGCTCGCGGATACCGCCGGGGACCAAGGCCGCCATGACCCGCTTCCATCTGCCGGAGGCCCTGATGCCACGGGCCCGGGGAGGCCCGCGATGACTCCGATCACCCCGATGAGAGGTTCACGATGAGCGGCGCCGCCCTCGCGGTACTGATCGTGCTCGGCGCGCTGCTGTCCGCCGGGGGCTTTGTGCTCGGCCGCCGTACCGGGCAGGGCCGCCCGGACCGGACCAGTGACGTCGGTACGCCCGTCGAGCACGCCACCTTCGAGACCCTGCACACCGCGTCGCTCGCGGCCCCGCCGCTGCGCGCCGGGCTCACCGAGGAGAGCGCCGGCAAGGCCGCCCGCCGGCTGCGCTCACTGCTGGGGACCGACGCGCTCTGCCTCACCGACCGGGACCGGGTGCTGGTCTGGGACGGCCTCGGGGAGCACCACGGCAAACATGTGATGGACCATGTGCAGGGGCTGCTCGCCAGCGGGCGCGACACCGCCTTCGCCAGCGGCTGCGGCGATCTGGACTGTCCGCTGCGCTGGGGCGTCGCCGCGCCGCTGACCGTCGACCACCGGGTGCTCGGCACTCTCGTCGCCTATGCCCCTCGGGAGTCCGCGGTCCTCGCGCGGGCGGCGGGTGAGGTCGCCCGCTGGGTCTCCGTACAGCTCGAACTCGCCGAACTCGACCGCTCCCGCACCCAGTTGATCGAGGCGGAGATCAAGGCGCTGCGCGCCCAGATCTCGCCGCACTTCATCTTCAACTCACTGGCCGCGATCGCCTCGTTCGTCCGTACCGACCCCGAGCGGGCGCGCGAACTTCTCCTGGAATTCGCCGACTTCACCCGGTACTCGTTCCGCAGGCACGGGGACTTCACCACCCTCGCCGACGAACTGCACTCCATCGACCAGTACTTGGCGCTCGTCCGGGCCCGCTTCGGCGACCGCCTGTCGGTCACCCTCCAGGTCGCCCCCGAGGTGCTGCCGGTCGCGATGCCGTTCCTCTGTCTCCAGCCGCTCGTCGAGAACGCCGTCAAACACGGCCTCGAAGGCAAGATCACGATGAGCCACATCACCATCAGCGCGCTCGACGCGGGCTCGGAGGCGGAAGTGGTGATCGAGGACGACGGTGTGGGCATGGACCCGGAGCGGCTGCGCCGGATCCTGCGCGGCGAGGGCGGCCTGTCCACGGGCATCGGACTGCTCAACGTGGACGAGCGGCTGCGCCAGGTCTACGGGGACGACTACGGGCTCGTCATCGAGACGGGGGTGGGAGCCGGGATGCGGATCACGGTACGGATCCCGAAGTACCGCGCGGGTGTGCACGGCACCTGAGGGGGGCCCGGCGGCCCGGGAACGCCGAGGACGCCCGTCGTTTCAGAACAGATGGATCGCCAGATGCCCCAGCGGCAGCCCCAGTTGCCACGCCGGGGTCCACACCTGTGGCCCTTCCTCCTCGTACCGCTCCGCGTTCCTGCGGCCGGCCGCGAGCGGATCGCCGGGCGCGCCCATCGCGTCGAGGTCCGGCGCCAGCAGCTCGGTCTCCTCCAGCCACCGCCAGGCGGCCAGGGCCAGTTCGAGATCCGGGTCGTGGACGGCGGTGCCGGTCCGCTCCGCCTGGAACACCCGGGTCTCCAGCAGGTCGAGCTGGTGACAGACCCATTCACGCCAACCGGTGCCGTACTCGGTCAGCGTCCGCCACTCGTCCATCCGTGCCACGCCGCCGGGCCCGCCGACCGCTCCGTCGGACAGGAAGATGGTCAGGGCGAGGGCGTCGCGACCCGCCCGGTACTCAAGTGTGGTGGGCGGCATCAGATCGCCGGTGCGCAGTAGTTCGTCGGCGATGTACTCCGCGTACATCCATGCCATGGGGACGAGCAGGCCGCCTCCACCGCCTTCGTCATGACGTTCCGGACGCATTGTTTTGCGCCTTCCTTCCCCTCCGTGGACGCTGCTTCACGGAGCATTGAACCGGCGGCCGGTGCCCAGCGTGGCCAGAAGAGCAGGATCCGACAGAGGACCGGAGGCGATTGTGACGGGTGAGGCCGGCGGTGACCCGCATGTGCGGTCGCAGCTCGGTGCCTACGCGCTGGGAGCTCTCACGCCCGAGGAGGACCGGCTCGTCGCCGGACACCTGGACGGCTGTGCGAAATGCGCCGCCGCCTATGCGGAGGTGGCCGATGGCGCGGCGCTCCTCGCACTCTTCGACGAGGAGGACCTGTGGTAGCCCGGCAGGGAGCGGCCGAGGGCGCGGAGCGCGTAGTAGGAGCGGGACTTGACGGTGCCGGCCGGGATGCCGAGCACCTGCGCGGCCTCGACCACGCTCAGACCCCTGAAGTAGATCTGCGCGAGTACGGCGCGGTGCTCCGGGCTCAGCGACTTCACCGCCTGGCGGACGTCGAGCGCGGCGACGGAGCGCTCCGTGGGGTCGCCGGGCTCCGGGGTGGCTTCGAGGACGCCGTCGCTGACCTCGGTGGGGCGGGCGAGACGTGAGCGGCGGGCGTCTATCGCCAGTCGGCGGCCGACGGTGAAGAGCCAGGGCCGCATGGACTCGTAGGGGCCCTCGAAAGCCTCGGGATGCTGCCAGGCGCGGACCAGAGTCTCCTGGAGCAGGTCTTCGGCGCGCTGCCGGTCGCCGTAGGTCAGACCGAGCAGGAAGTGGAGCAGTGCGGGGCCGTGGTCGCGCTGCAACTCCGCCAGCGCCCGCTCGTCGGTCGTCGCCGTGGCCGTGGCGGTGGTCATCGTGAACGTCCCTTCTCGCGGGGGTCGCTGCCGTCGGCGTCGTTGCCGTTGGCGTATCGGAACGCATGGGGTGCGTCCGGGGACAGACGGCTCACAAGGGTCTGCGACGAGCGGTCGCTCCGCGCGGCGAGTGGTGCGGTGAACGGTTCGGCCGATCCGTTTCGTCCATTTCGAGTGATTAGCCACGTCTGGTGTATTAATCAAATTAATATGAAGATATTCATGCGTTGACCGTTTGGTCGCCTTCCTCGTCAATGAAGGGGCCTGACCGATGACGACGCGCATGCGACACGGAGCGGTGGCCGCCGCCGCCCTCATGCTCGGTACGACCGCCGGATGCGCCGGGCCCGGCGCCGGGAGAGCCGCCGGCGACCTGCCCGTCACGAGCGCCGCCGGGTCCGGCACTTCGGCGGCGGGCGGCGCCACACCGCGGCGCGGGTTCACGCTCGTCGCCTCCGGAGACGTCCTGCCGCACGCCTCCGTCATCCGCCAGGCCAACGCGGACGCGGGCGGCGCGGGCCACGACTTCGTACCGATGCTCGCCGGGGTGAAGCCCGTCGTCTCGGCCGCCGATGTGGCGATCTGTCACATGGAGACGGTGTACGGCCCCGACGGCGGACCCTTCACCGGCTACCCGTCGTTCAAGTCACCGCCCGAGATCGCCGCCGCGCTCAGGGCGACCGGCTACGACTCCTGCTCCACCGCGTCCAACCACTCCCTGGACGACGGTGCCGAGGGCATCAGCCGCACCCTCGGGGCCCTCGACAAGGCCGGGGTCAGGCACGTCGGCTCGGCACGCTCGGCGGACGAGGACACCCGGCCCGTACTGCTCGACGCGGGCGGCGCGAAAGTCGCCCAACTGGCGTACACCTACGACACCAACGGCAGGCCGCTGCCCGACGGACAGCCCTGGGCGGTCGACCTCATCGACGAGGAGAAGATCGTCGCCGACTCACGGGCCGCCCGCGCGGCGGGCGCCGACGTCGTCGTCGTGAGCCTCCACTGGGGTACGGAGTGGCAGACGGCGCCCGACGAGAAGCAGCTGACCCTCGGCGGGCGCCTCACCGCGTCCAGGACCGGGAGCCGTCCCGACATCGACCTGATCATCGGCACGCACGCCCATGTCCCGCAGGCCTACGAGAAGGTCAACGGCACCTGGATCGTCTACGGCATGGGCGACCAGATCGCCGGCGAGATGATCAACCACGCCGGACAGTTCGACCCGCGCGGCACCCAGGGCTCGATCGGCCGGTTCACCTTCGCACCGCCCGCCGCCGAGGGGGAGCGCTGGTCGGTGACGAAGGCGGAGTTCGTCCCGCAGACCATGGACAACACCGTCGGGCGGGTCGTCAATCTGTCCCGGGCCCTGGACGACGACCCGGCCAGGGACGACTACCGGACCACACGGTCGGCGATCGAGGCCGCGGTCCTCGGGCGCGGCGCCGCCAAGGACGGGCTCACGATGGGCCGTTGACGCCGGACCTCGGCAAAGAGGCCCGTACGCCGCCCTACGGGACGACCGTCACCGGCCAGCGGCCCGCCTTGACCAGCCGTACCGCCACCGAGCCGATGAAGCGGTGCCCCGCCGACTCGGACGCGCCGACCACCACGGCGTCCGCCTTCAGGTCGTCGGCCGCGGAGACCAGTCCGTTGTAGGGGTCACCGCGCAGGGTGTGGAACTCCCAGCGGACGTCCCAGATGCCCCTGACCCGCTCGGCGCTGGTGCGGATCTCCTCCGCGAGACCTTCGGCGATCTCCTCGGTCGTATCGGCGACCGGGGCGCCGAGCGCGGCGCCCGTCGACATCAGCGGCTGCACGTACACGACCGCGAGCAGGGCGTTCTGCCGCCGGGCGAGACCACCGGCGTAGGCCGCCGCGCGCAGGGACGACTCGGAGCCGTCCACACCGGCGACGATCACCTTGGGGCCGTCCGTGCCGCGTTCGAAGGGGGAGGGCTGCTGATCCGTCACGCCAGGAGGCTACCGGCTCCCGGAATCCGGGCCACCGGGGGTGCGCCCGGAGGCCGGTCCGTCCCCGGTCGCCGGAGGCCGGCGACCGGGCAGCGGCCGGGGCGGGATCCGTTCCACGGGCGAGGCGCGACTGACGCTCATAAGATCATCCCATCGGGTGCTTTCCCCGCGCTCGCCGGTGTCGATGAGGTGCGGGAGCCGTCGGCCGTGCGAGCCATTGGCCATGGAACCCACCAAGATGAACCAGATGGTCCCGGGGCGACGGGCCGTGCTGCGCCTCGCCGCCGTCCTCGGGGCCGTCGGCCTGGCCCGGCTGATGACCACGGGTGAGACCCACACGCCGGTCCGTCCGGCGACCGGTAGCCCCCCGGCGGGTGGCGCTGCGGCCGGACCGCCCCCGGCGCTCCCCGGCGGGTCGTCCGCCTACAGGCTGAGCCCCATGACGGACTTCCAGCCGCCCGGATACCGCCCGACCCGTCTGCCCGTGCGCGCCGAGCCCTTCATGGAGATGCCCGGCCTGGGCCGCTCGATGGTGCTCACCTTCGACGACGGGCCCGACCCCAAGTACACCCCCGGCATCCTCAGGGCGCTGCGCGCGCACGACGTACGGGCGATGTTCTTCGTCTGCGGCGGTATGGCCGAGGGGCAGGGGGACCTGCTGCGGGAGATGGCCGACGACGGGCACATCGTGGCCAACCACAGCTGGTCGCACCCGGAGCTGCCCACGCTGAAGCCGGCCAGGATCCGTGAGGAGATGGAGCGCACCAGCGAGGTGATCGAGCGGGCGCTCGGCCTTCCGCCGGTCTGGTTCCGCGCCCCGTACGGCTCCTGGAACCGGCACACCTTCAGGATCGGCGCCGATCTCGGTATGGAGCCGCTCGCCTGGACCCTGGACACCCTCGACTGGAAGTCACCGGGCACCGGGAAGATCGTCCGCAGGGTGCTCGACCGGGCCGCGCCCGGAGTCGTGGTGCTGTCGCACGACGCGGGCGGCGACCGCTCGCAGAGCGTGGCCGCGCTGCGCGACTACCTGCCCGGGCTGCTGAAGAAGGGATACACCATCACGGTGCCCAGGCGCGGATACGGCATCACCGCGCCGAAGCCCTGACACCCGCGAGCGGGTGGGGCGGCGCACGCCGCCCCACCCGCTCCGTGCTGATCCGGCGCGGTCCCCTCAGCGGGTCTCCACCAGCCGGGCGAAGACCACGACGTTGCCGTCGTAGCCGCCCGCCTTCGAGTAGCCGCCGCCACAGGTGATCACGCGCAGCTCGGAGTGGCCGGTGTCGCCGTACACCCGCGCGCCCGGGAAGTCGTTCTTGGAGAAGACCTCGACGCCGTAGATCTCGAACACGGCCACCCGCTCGTCGAATCGGGTGACTTCGATGTGCTCGCCCTTGCCCAGCGAGCCGAGACCGTAGAAGACCGCGGGGCCCGCCTGGTTGTCGACGTGGCCCACGACGACGGCGGTGCCGCGCTGGCCCGGGGCGACGCCGTTCTGGTACCAGCCCGCCATGTTCGCGTCCTGCGGCGGCGGGGCGGCGATCCAGCCCTCCGGGTCGAGCCCCACGTCCATCACGGGCGCGTCGACCTTGATCGCGGGAATCGTGACACGGGACATGGGTGCGTACGGCAGGGGCTTCACGATGGGGACGGTCCCGGGCTCGGCGACCTGCTCCTGCCGGGTGTCCAGCGCCGCCGCCGAGGCGGGCTGGGGCGGTCCGAGGGACACGTCGGCCCCGTTCCGCATCAGTGCGAGACCAGAGAGCATGACGAGAGCCAGGACGCCCCAGGGCGAGCGTTTCCTCGACTCCGAGCCGCTGTGGGCCAGGCCCATGGTTCTCCCTTCGTGGGCGCCTGGTACGCACGCTAGGTGCGGTCGTCCGTGCCCGCGAGAGCTGGAGGGCGAATGGGTGGCGCGGCCGTCCGTGCCCGTGCCGCTGCCCCATTCGAGTAGTCGTCATATAAAAACTTCTGACGGTCTGTGACCTGCGGGTCCGTCAGGCCCGGTCAGGTTCTGTCGGCGTGTCGCCTCACCATGGTGGAGCAGTGCCGAAATGCGTCGAACGCGCCAGTTGGTGATGGTTCGTCATGGAGGGCGTACTCGTCGAATTTCCCGGAGCACCGCTTTGGGGCGTCTTCCACTGGAGGCTCAACGATGCGTGCTTCACGCGCTCTCATGGTGACTGCCGCGGCCTGCGCCGCCGTGGCGCTCTCCGCCCCACTGGCCGGGGCAACCAGCGGCCCGACCAACGTCCGCGTCAACCCGTTCGCCGTCCACCAGGGCGGGACGCTGCACATCACCGTCGACGGCTGCGGCCACGGCGGCACTGTCACGTCCAACGCCTTCCCCACGGCGCAGCTCTCGGTGAACTCCTCGGGCCACTCGGAGGCCAGGGCCCGTATCCACAACAACGCCACGCCCGGTGACTACAACCTCTCCGTCAAGTGCAGCGACAACAGCCGCATCGCGACCCACCGCTTCCGGGTGCTCTCCGGCCAGGGCGCGGAGGGCGGCATCGGCGGCTCCATCGGCCCCAGCTCGACCGAGATGGCAATCGGGGCCGGTCTCGTCGGCACCGCGGCGGTCGGCGGCACGTACTTCATCGCACGTCGCCGTCGTGCGGGCAACGCGCTCGTCTGACCGGCCGGACCTCCGTACGCCGAACGTCCGTCGCCCCAAGCCTCCTCAGGGACTTGGGGCGACGGACGTTCGGTCCGCTCCCCGGACCGGCGGGGGCGGGGAGGGCGGGGGACGGTGGAGGGGTCAGTGCAGACGGTTCGCCGAGCGACGGCGCACGACCAGAACGGTGCCGACGGTCGCCGCGGCGACCAGACCGGTCCCGATCGCGAGTTCCGTGCCGTTCATGCCCATGAAGCTGCCGCCGAGACCGCCCTTGACGCCGCCGGGAGGCGCGATCGCCGTGGAGCTGGTGGTGCCCGTCCTGGTCGGGGTGGCGGTCGTCGTCCCGGTCGGCGACACGGTCGGGGTGGGAGTCACGGTCCCGGTCGGCGTCACGGTCGGGGACGGCGTCGGGGACGGGGTGCCGCCCGCGATGGTCAGGTCGGTGGTGCCCTCCTCGCCGTTGCAGATGAAGGTCACCTCGTACATCGCGCCGGGCTTGGCGTCCCAGAAGACGGAGGCGCGCGCCGATCCGCCTGAGGGGATGGGGGTGTCGTCGAACACCCCGGACTCGGCGGTGGCGGTGCTGCTGCAACCGGTGACCGTGAGGGTCACCTCCCCGCCTGCGGCGACGACCGAGGGGGTGACGGCGAAATCGAACGGTGGGTCGGGGGCCGCCGCCGTGGCCGTGGCCATGGCCACGGCAGGCGTAGTCAGTGCGAGTGCGGCCGCTCCCAGCAGAGCGGCGGACGCGGCACGTATCGCGCGCATGGTCGATCCTCCGGGTCTTCGAGGGGGAGTGCGGAACTGATTTCCGCGGATGGCGGGAAATGCACCTCGATACCCGGCACGCTAGGAGCCCGCCGCCACCGCCGCGATCGCAGTCCGGCGAACGGGTTGTCCTGTCACCCGACCGGCCGCGCGCCCTCCCGGCCGCCGCCGGGGCCCTCGTCGACCGCCGGACGGGCCTGTTGAGCCCGTCCGGCGGTCCCGGGTCCGTCCTAGGTACGGATGTGCGGGAAGAGATCGACGAACGGGGCCGCCGTCGCGGAGATACCCCGACCGTACGGAGCGTCGAAGTCCCAGATCAGGAAGAGCAGAAACGCGATCAACGCGCTGAAGAGACCCGCCAGCAGCAACTCCCGCCAGGTGCGGCGGATCTGGAGCGTGAAGATCAGCCCGACCGTCACGACGGCCCCGATGATCAGGCCGAACCAGACGACCCCCGGCATCGTCGCCCCCGCGTTCTCGCCCCTGGCACCTCGCGCGTCGTCGGCCGCCGCCACCTGGTCGACCAGAGGCTGATACGCCTGCGCCTCGTGGTCGTCGGCCGGTACGTAGTCGGTGACGCTCCGCCGCACCTGTTCCAGCAGCGCCGTGCCCTTCTCACTGAGGCTGTTGTGCTCCGACATGTGCGGCCACTCGGTGTGGACCACGTAGGAGACGTACGCGTCGACGTCGCCCCGGATCCGGTCGCGCACCTCGGCCGGGTAGACCTCCGACCGTGCCTGCACCTCGTGCAGGGCCTGCGCCTCCTGGCGTACGGACTCCTGAGCGCCGCCACGCGCCTCCCAGACCCCGGCGATCGCCAGGCCCAGCACGATCGCGTAGACCACGCCGATCATCATCGTCATGTATTCCAGGACGTCAGGGCTCTCCGAGGGGTCGTCGTCGGCCGGTACCCGGCGGTTGTTGATGAGGACGATGGTCACGACGACCGCGCAGGCGGCGGCCATCGCGATGGTCAGGACAAGCCATTCCGACATGGGTCTCCGTCAGCTAGTGGGAACGGGGGCGAAGGATGGCGGCGGCCAGGACCGCGGGTGCCGTGAGCAGCAGCATGAGCATCACGACCGACGTGCTGTTCGTCGGCTGCCTGCGGGCCGGCGCCTTGTACGCGGGCAGTACCCGTACCTCCGGCGGATCGGCCTTCGGCGGCGGCGAAGGCTCCGGTGCCGGCGAGGGAGTGGCCGGTGACGGCGGAGGGGGCGGGTCCGCGGCGGGCCGGACCGGTGGCGGCGCGAGCCGTGGCGGTACGGGCACGGGCTCGGCGACCGCGGGCGGCTCGGGCTCCGGTTCGGGCCGGGGTGGCGGCGGTGAGGGTTCGGGCGGGGGCTCGGGAGACGGCGGCGGGGGCGGTGGCGGAGGCTCCGGCGGGGGCTCGGGAGACGGCGGGGGCGAGGGCGGCGGTGTAGGCGGCGGTGAGGGCCAACAGGGCCCGTCTCCGATGACGACGACCGCGCCCGCACCGCCCGGCCCGGTCCAGGCCGAGACGCAGACATCCGCGGCGGCCGGCACGGGCGTGCTGACTATCCACAGGAGCCCCGTGACCACCAGGGTCCGCACGACAAGTGATCGGTTCACGGCCGCAGCATGAAACAACGCCGCCCGCGGCATGCCGAAATACCGCTGGATTCGCCTGATCGTGGGGAATCGGGGCTTTCCGCGTTTCTTTCTGAAGATTCTTTGAAGCCCGTTGAACGCTCCTCACCCTCCCGTGCGTACTTAAGACCATGAACGGCGCGGCCTGGCGCCTCAACTGGCTTACAAAATACGGGAGTTGACATGAACACCTGGCGGAACGCCTCGCTCGCGGTGACCGCGGTGGCCGTACTGGCCCTGACGACGGCGTGCGGTCAGGAGAAGGGTGAGAGCCCCAACGGCCAGGCGGTGGGCGCCGCCGCACCCGCCGACGGCGGCTACGGATCGGACGCCGGCTACGGCGACGAATCGGCGACCGAGCCCAAGACCGCCGGTCAACTCGCCGTGTGGGACAGCAAGAAGCTCGGCGAGGTCGTCACGGACAGCGAGGGCATGACGCTCTACCGGTTCGACAACGACACCGCCGAGCCGCCCAAGTCGAACTGTGCCGGTGAGTGCGAGAAGGCATGGCCGGTCGTCGCCGCGGGCGACGTCAAGGCGGCGGCGGGTACCGACGCGTCGAAGATCGGAGAGGTCACCCGCGCCGATGGCACCAAGCAACTGACCCTCGGCGGCTGGCCGATGTACCGCTACGCCAAGGACGTCAACCCCGGTGACGCCAACGGGCAGGGTGTGGGCGGCACTTGGTTCGCCTCCGCCCCCGACGGGAAGAAGGCGGCCCTCGGTGCCTCCGGGGGCGAGGAGGCCGGTGCCTCCGAGGCCGATCTCGCCGGGCTGTCCGTCCGGAAGGACCCCAAGCTCGGTGAAATCGTCGTGGACTCCAAGGGTATGACGGTATATCGGTTCAAGAAGGACAGCGCGTGGCCGATGAAGACCGCGTGCACCGGCGCCTGCCTCGAAAAGTGGCCGGTCGTCGCACCGGTCGACAAGAACGACACAGAAGGCATCATCAAGAAGGGCTTCGTGACGTTCGACCGGCCGGACGGAATCAAGCAGCAGACCATCGACTGCTGGCCGATCTACACCTTCGCCGGCGATGCCAAGCCCGGTGACACCAATGGTCAGGGCGTCGGCGGCACCTGGTACGCCGTCGCTCCCGACTCCAAGCTGGTCGGAGCGCCCAAGTAGTCCCCACGTCGCGCCCTCCGACCGAGCGGTCCGCCGTCACGCCCCCGTGCGTGACGGCGGGATGTTTGCATGTCAGGGTTCGGGTGTGACCGAGAACGGACCGCTAATTTCCGTTTCAGCTCGCTCTCTTGGCGGGCGATCAGTAGCCTCGGCTCGAACACCGGCCATGTACAAGGCCGTTCACCCGTGGCGACTTGTTGGAGATCTCGATGGAGCGTCCCGCCTGGGCACCGCAAGGCATCGACATATCGGTGCCGAGCGTTTCCCGCATTTATGACTACTATTTGGGCGGTTCGCACAATTTCGAAGTGGACAGGGAAGCGGCCCGCAAGGCAATGGAGTTCATGCCGGGACTTCCCAAGATCATGCAGGCGAATCGGGCGTTCATGCGCCGCGCCGTCCGTTTCGCCGTCGGCGAGGGCGTGACCCAGTTCCTCGACATCGGCTCCGGCATCCCGACGTTCGGCAATGTCCACGAGGTCGCCCAGGCCGCAGACCCGGCCGCCAGGGTCGTCTACGTCGACCACGACCCGGTCGCCGTGGCACACAGCAAGGCGGTGCTCGAAGGCAACGACAAGGCGGGCGTCGTGGCCGCCGATCTCCGCAGACCCCGGCAGATCCTCGACAGCCCCGAGGTCCGGGAACTCCTCGACCTGAGCCGGCCGGTCGGCCTGCTGCTGGTCTCCGTCCTGCACTTCCTGGAGGACGAGGACAAACCTCTCCAGGCCGTCACCGAGCTGACCGAAGCCCTCGCCCCCGGCAGTGTCGTCGTCGTGTGCCACGCCTCGTACGCGGGCATCCCGCTGCCCCAGGACCGGGTCGCCGGCACGGTCGGTGTCTACAAGGACATCCGCAACCCGCTGGTCATGCGGACGCGAGAGGAGATCGCCCGGTTCTTCGACGGCTGCGACCTCGTCGAGCCCGGTCTGGTGCCCATGGGGAACTGGCGGCCCGAGAGCCCCGAGGGCCCGGAGGACCCGTACGCGTCGTCCGGGTTCGCCGGCGTGGGACGCAAGGCGTGATGATACCGGCGGAGGTCCCCGACGAAGCGGCGGAACCGGACGGACTGGAGGACCGGCTCAGGCGGTTCGCGACGATCTGGAGCCGGGCGATCTTCCCGGCGACGGCCACGTCGCTGACCCGGCCCGAGTTCGAACAGCATCTGCTGCCCCTGGCACGCCGGTTGAGGGACGCTCTGCACGACAAGATCTTCGACGCCGCGCCCGCGCACGGCGTCGGTGCCGCGCTGGTGGCCGTGCACTGCACGGACCCCGAGACGCTCGCCGGCTCCCTGGGCGTCGTCGACGCCTATCTGGTGCTCTACTGCGGAGCGTCGGCCGACCCGGCCGACGAACTGGCCGCAGAGGAGTTGCGGGCACGCTGCGCCCGGCTCCAGCACGCGCTCGCCGCCGGGTTCGCCCTGGCGCTGCGCGAACGCACCCTCACCGAGCAGGAGGCCATCGCACGCTCCGCGCTCACGGCGCGCGGCGTCGCCGAGGACGCGCTGCACGCCACGGAGGCCCGGTTCCGCGCGGTGTTCGAGGGCGCGGCGATCGGCATCGGCATCGCCGACCTCGACGGCCATGTGCTGGAGGTCAACAACACCCTCACGCAGATGCTCGGCGGCCTCGAACACCATGTCCGCAGCAGGAACGTCAGCGAGTGGGTGCACCCCGACGACGGACCGCAGGTCTGGCGGATGCACGGCGAGCTGGTTCGCGGTGAACGCGAGAGCTTCCGGACGGAGAAACCGTTCTTCCGTAACGACGGCACCGTCCTGTGGACCAACCTGACGGTCTCGCTGCTCCGGGACGTCGACGGGGAACCGCAGTACCAGCTGGCGCTCCTGGAGGACACCACCGAGCGGCGGCTGCTCAATCTGCGGCTGCGCTACGAGGCGACCCACGACGCCCTCACCGGACTGCCCAACAGGACGCTGTTCTTCGAGCGTCTGGAGAAGGCGCTGACCCCCGCCAGGGAGACGCCGAAGGAGCCGGTGGGAGAGACGGTGAAGGCCACCCCGACGCCGACCCGCTTCGGCCTCTGCTACCTCGATCTCGACGGCTTCAAGGCGATCAACGACAGCCTCGGCCACTCCGCCGGGGACCGTATGCTCGTCGAGGTCGCCGACCGGCTCCAGAGCTGCGCCACGGCGCCCGGCGAGATGGTCGCCAGGCTCGGCGGCGACGAGTTCGTGGCCCTGACCACGGGACCCGACTCCGTACGCGAGGTGAACGACCTCGCGTCACGCATCCTCGGCGCGCTCGCCACCCCGATCAGCCTGGACGGCCGGGAGTTCACCGTCCGGGGCAGCATCGGCATCGTCGAGGGCGAGTCGGGGGAGTTCACCGCGGCCGAGGTGCTGCGCAGCGCCGACATCACGATGTACCGGGCCAAGTCGGCGGGCGGCAACCGGTTCGAGCACGCCGACGCCGAGGCCGACGCCCGCGCCATCACCCGGCACGGCCTCACCACGGCGCTGCCGACCGCGCTGGAGCGCGGCGAGTTCTTCATCGAGTACCAGCCACTGGTGCATCTCGCCGACGGCAAGGTGCACGGCGCCGAGGCGCTGGTGCGCTGGAGGCACCCGACCCACGGGGTGCTCAGCCCCGACCGGTTCATCCCGCTCGCCGAGCACACCGGGCTGATCGTGCCGCTCGGGCGCTGGGTGCTGGAACAGTCCGTACGACAGGCCAGGGCGTGGCAGGAGGAGCTGGCGGCCGGCGCGTTCGCGGGTCCGGTGCGGATCAACGTCAACCTCTCACCGGCCCAGCTGCACCACCCCGGCCTCGTCGCCGACACGGTGGAGGTGCTGGAGCGGGTCGGGCTCGCGCCGGGCTCGCTCTGCCTGGAGGTCACCGAGTCCGCGCTGATCGGCGCGGACGAGGATCTGCTCAAACCGCTGCGGCAGCTCGCCGAGATGGGCGTCGACATCGCGCTCGACGACTTCGGCACCGGCTACTCCAACCTCGCCAATCTGCGCAGGCTGCCGGTGAGCGTGCTCAAGCTGGACCGCTCCTTCACCCAGGGAATGCAGCAGCACCCGGCCGACGCGGTCGACATCAAGATCGTCGAGGGGATCGTCTCGCTCGCGCACAGTCTGGAACTGACCGTGACGGTGGAGGGCGTGGAGACCGGGACGCAGGCCGACCACCTGCGAAGGCTGGGCTGCGACACGGCCCAGGGCTGGTACTACGCGCGTCCGGGCCCGCCCGAGATGCTGCACACCCTGTCGCTGGCCGACGCGGTCTGACACCGTTCGGAGCAGGTGGCCGACCGGCTGCCCGCTCCGCTACGCGCGTCGCGTACCCGGCTACGCGGCAGGGCCGCCGCCGCTCGTATCGCTCCGCTCCCGCGTGCTGAACAGCACTTTCTGGAGTTCGCGGGCCGCGCGCGGGGGCGCGACATCGCTGCGGTGCGCGAGCGCGATCGTACGGCGCAGCCCCGGCGGCGCCAGCGGTGTCACCCGCAGATCGCGTCCCGCCTGCCGCGCCACCATGCTCGGCACCACCGCCACCCCGAGACCGGCGCGCACGAAGCCGAGTACGGCGTCCATCTCACCGCCCTCGACGGTGAACGTCGGCTCGAACCCCTCGGCCCGGCAGGCGGCCACGGTCAGTTCCCGCAGGTCGTAACCGTGCCGGAACATCACCAGCTGCTCACTGCGCAGATCGGAGATCCGCACGGGCCGGCGCGGGCCGGGCGCCGCCGCCGACGAGACCACGACCAGGTCCTCGTGCAGCAGCTCGACCGTCGTCAGAGCCGGTGACGGGGTCGGCAGCGGGAGCACCACCAGGGCGAAGTCCAGGGCGCCGCGCGCCAGTTCGCGTACGAGGTCGTGCGAACCGCTCTCCTCGATGAGCAGCTCGATGCCGGGGTGCCGGTCGTGGAACTCGCGCAGCACCCCGGGCAGCAGCCCCGTACAGAGGCTCGGCGGTGCCCCGAGCCGTACCCGGCCGCGCCGCAGCTGGACCAGCTCCTGGACCTCGTGGCGCGCGGTCTCCGCGTCGGCGAGGATCCGCCGGGCCGTCGGCAGCAGGGCCTCGCCCGCGTCGGTGAGCGCGACATTGCCCCGCGCCCGGCCGAACAGCTCGGCACCCAGCTCCTTCTCCAGGGCCCTGATCTGCTGGGAGAGCGAGGGCTGGGAGACATGCACCCGCTCGGCGGCCCTGGTGAAGTGCAGGGTCTCCGCGACGGCGACGAAGTAGACGAGCTGCTGGAACTGCATCCGGCCATCATAGGCACCACGATAGGCACAGCCTATGGATATGAGCCGAACCATGTCTTGGACCTCTCGGTGCCCCCGCCCCTACCGTGCGTGTCATGGCACTGGCAACGCGTACGGACAAACGGGCGGACCGGAAGGCGGGCGGCGGACCGGCCGGCGGGCCCCCCGGCAAGCGGCCCTCGGTGCTCGGCACCCTCTGGGGCTCCACGGTCGGCAAGAAGGCCGTCATGGCCGTCAGCGGCCTGATCCTGCTCGGCTACCTCGTCGCGCATCTGCTGGGCAACCTGAAGATCTTCTTCGGCCCCGGTGAGTTCAACGCGTACGGACACTGGCTGCGGACCATGGGCGCGCCCGTCCTGCACCACGAATGGGCCCTGTGGATCGTGCGCGTCGTGCTGCTCGCCGCCGTCGTCCTGCACGGCGTCTGCGCGTACCAGCTCAGCCGCCGCGACATCGCCGCCCGCCCCACCGCCTACGTGCACAAGCGCCGCCGCGCCAGCTACGCCACGCGCACCATGCGCTGGGGCGGGATCATCCTGGCGCTGTTCATCGTCTGGCACCTGCTGGACCTCACGACGCTCACCGTCAACGAGAACGCCCAGCCGGGCCACCCGTACGAGAACGTCGTCGCCACCTTCTCCACCTGGTACGGCAACGTCATCTACATCACCGCGATGCTCGCCGTCGGCATGCACGTCCGGCACGGCTTCTGGAGCGCCGCACAGACCCTCGGCATGGGCAGCGCCACCCGTGACCGCGTACTGAAGATCATGGCCAACGGCCTCGCGCTGGTGCTGACCGTCGGCTTCATCTCCCTGCCCGTAGGCGTCATGACCGGAGTGGTGAGCTGACATGGACGACCTCCTCCCGTCCACGTACACCGACTACACGACCGGCGAACCCCTCGCCGACACCAAGGCCCCGGACGGGCCCGTCGCCGAACGCTGGGACACCCGGCGCTTCGAGGCCAAACTGGTCAACCCGGCCAACCGCCGCAAGCACACCGTCATCGTCGTCGGTACGGGACTCGCAGGCGGCGCCGCCGGCGCGACGCTCGCCGAACAGGGCTACCACGTCGTCCAGTTCTGCTACCAGGACTCCCCGCGCCGCGCCCACTCCATCGCCGCCCAGGGCGGCATCAACGCCGCCAAGAACTACCGCAACGACGGCGACTCCATCCACCGCCTCTTCTACGACACCGTCAAGGGCGGCGACTTCAGGGCCCGCGAGTCCAACGTCCACCGGCTCGCCCAGATCTCCGTCGAGATCATCGACCAGTGCGTCGCCCAGGGCGTGCCCTTCGCCCGCGAGTACGGCGGCCTCCTCGACACCCGTTCCTTCGGCGGCGTCCAGGTCTCCCGCACCTTCTACGCCCGCGGCCAGACCGGTCAGCAACTGCTGCTCGGCGCCTACCAGGCACTGTCCCGGCAGATCGCCGCGGGCACCGTCGAGATGCACCCGCGGACCGAGATGCTCGACCTGATCGTCGTCGACGGCCGGGCCCGCGGCATCGTCGCCCGCGACCTGATCTCCGGCAAGGTCTCGACCTACTTCGCCGACGCCGTCGTCCTCGCGTCCGGCGGCTACGGCAACGTCTTCTACCTGTCGACCAACGCCAAGAACAGCAACGCCACCGCCGTCTGGCGCGCCCACCGGCGCGGCGCGCACTTCGCCAACCCCTGCTTCACCCAGATCCACCCCACCTGCATCCCGCGCTCCGGCGACCACCAGTCCAAGCTCACCCTCATGAGCGAGTCGCTGCGCAACGACGGCCGCATCTGGGTACCGAAGGCACACGGCGACACCCGCCCGCCCGCCGAGATCCCCGAGGACGAGCGCGACTACTACCTGGAGCGGATCTACCCCTCCTTCGGCAACCTCGTCCCGCGCGACATCGCCTCCCGCGCCGCGAAGAACGTGTGCGACGAGGGCCGTGGCGTCGGCCCCGGCGGCCAGGGCGTCTACCTCGACTTCGCCGACGCGATCCGCCGGCTCGGCCGCAAGGCGGTCGAGGAGAAGTACGGCAACCTCTTCGAGATGTACGAGCGCATCACCGCCGAGGACCCGTACCAGGTGCCGATGCGCATCTACCCCGCGATCCACTACACGATGGGCGGACTCTGGGTCGACTACGACCTCCAGACCACCGTGCCCGGACTGTTCGCGATCGGCGAGGCCAACTTCTCCGACCACGGCGCCAACCGGCTCGGCGCGTCCGCCCTGATGCAGGGCCTCGCCGACGGTTACTTCGTGCTGCCCTCGACCATCAACGACTACCTGGCCCGCAACCCGCACCAGGACGAGATCGGCGACGCACACCCGGTGGTCGCCGAGGCCGTCGCCGAGACCGAGGACCGGCTGCGGCTGCTGCTCGCCGTCGACGGCGACCGCACCCCCGACTCATTCCACCGCGAGATCGGCGAACTGCTCTGGGAACACTGCGGAATGGCCCGCAGCGAGATCGGACTGCGCAAGGCGCTCGACCGCATCCCGCAGATCCGCGAGGAGTTCTGGCGCCGCATCAAGGTGCCGGGCACCGGCGAGGAGCTCAACCAGTCGCTGGAGAAGGCCAACCGCATCGTCGACTACCTGGAACTCGCCGAGCTGATGTGCCTCGACGCGCTGCACCGCGCCGAGTCCTGCGGCGGCCACTTCCGCGAGGAGTCCCAGACCGACGGCGGCGAGGCCGAACGGCACGACGACGCCTTCTCGTACGCGGCGGCCTGGGAGTTCACCGCCACCGGCGCCGCGCCCGTTTTGCACAAGGAAGACCTCGTCTTCGAGTACGTCCACCCCACCCAGCGGAGCTACGCATGAGGCTCACCCTGCGCGTCTGGCGGCAGAGCGCCGCCGACGCCACCGGCGCCATGGTCACGTACGACATCGACGGCATCTCCGAGGACATGTCGTTCCTGGAGATGCTCGACACGCTCAACGAGCGGCTGATCCTCGAAGGCGACGACCCCGTCGCCTTCGACCACGACTGCCGCGAAGGCATCTGCGGCGCCTGCGGCGTCGTCATCAACGGCGACGCCCACGGCCCGGAACGCACCACCACCTGCCAGCTCCACATGCGCCACTTCACCGACGGCGACACGATCGACGTCGAGCCGTGGCGGGCCGGGGCGTTCCCCGTCGTCAAGGACCTGGTCGTGGACCGGTCGGCCTTCGACCGGATCATCGGCGCCGGTGGCTACATCAGCGCCCCCACCGGCTCGGCCCCCGAGGCCCACGCCACCCCCGTGCCCAAGGCGGACGCCGACTTCGCGTTCGAGCACGCCGAGTGCATCGGCTGCGGCGCGTGCGTGGCCGCGTGCCCCAACGGCTCGGCGATGCTCTTCACCTCGGCCAAGGTGAATCACCTCAACGTGCTGCCCCAGGGCGCGCCGGAGCGCGAGAGCCGCGTCCTGGACATGGTCGCGACCATGGACGAGGAGGGCTTCGGCGGCTGCACCCTGGCCGGCGAGTGTGCGACGGCCTGCCCCAAGGGCATCCCGCTCCCGTCGATCACGGCGATGAACAAGGAGTGGCTGCGGGCGACCCGCAAGGTCGCGCGGTAGGCCGAGCCCTTCGGGGCGTACGCACTGCGCCGGGCACGCCTCAACTCCCGGTGCCCGCACCGAGACCCGCGATCCGTGCCAGGCGGGTGAACGAGTTCAGGAGGGCGTCGCGGTCGTACGTACTGGTCGTCACCAGTACCTCGTCGGCGGCGCTCTCCCTGATCACCGACTCCAGGGCCTCGGCGACCTGTTCCTCGGTGCCCTGGACATGGCCGCGCAGCCCCGACTCGTAGAACTCCCGCTCCTTCGCGGTCATCGTCAGCGACTCGATCCGCTCGGCCGGCGCGAGGGGCGGGAAGACACCACCGGCGCGGGAGTGGGCCATCGACCACGCTTCGGGTATCAGCAGCCGCCGCGCCTCGTCCTCGCTCGCGGCGACCGCCACCGTTCCCGCGACGACCACGTGCGGCCGGTCCGACCAGACGGACGGGCGGAAGCCGTCCCGGTAGCGCTCCACGGCCCGCAGCATGCGCTCGCGGCCGCGCAGGTCGCCCACGACCATGGGCAGGCCGGCCGCCGCCGCGACGTCCGCGCCCTCGCCCACGGCCAGGACGAACGGCTCGGGCCGCAGGCCCTCGGCGGGCAGGGCGTGGACCTGCGGGTAGAGCCCCTGGTCGCCGGTGAACCAGCCGAGCAGTTCCTCGATCTGTCCGGCGAAGTCCTCGGGGTTCCGGACGGCTCGCTTGTCCTTGCCGAGCGCCCGGCGGATGCCGTCCGTGAAGCCGACCGAGCGGCCGATGCCCATGTCGATCCGGCCGGGGAACAGCGACTCCAGCACCCCGAACTGCTCGGCCACGACGAACGGCCGGTGGTTGGGCAGCATCACCCCGCCCGTACCGACGCGGATCGTGGAGGTCGCGGCGGCGACGGCCGCCGCGAGGACCGTGGGCGCCGAGCCCGCGACACCGGGCACGCTGTGGTGCTCGGAGACCCAGAACCGGTGGTAGCCGAGCGCTTCCAGCCGCCGCGCGAGACGCACGGTGTCACGCAGTGCCTCAGGGGCGTCCCGGCCCTCACGGGTGCGGGAGCGGTCGAGTACGGAGAACGGGGTGTTCGCGATCACTGAGCTCACGTCTGGTTCAACAGCGGCGCGGCGCCAGGATTCCCAGGCCCTTCTCTAGGCTGGGCGTGTGACGGAGAACAGGCGTGTGACGGGCGACAGGCGTACGGCGGACAACAGGCGTGTGACGGGCGACAGCAGGCCACTGGCCGTATTCGATCTGGACGGGACGCTCGCCGAGACCGCGCACCGCCAGCACTTCCTGGAGCGCAGGCCGAAGGACTGGAACGGCTTCTTCGACGCGGCGGGTCAGGACACGCCGCTGTCCGAGGGGGTGGCACTGGCCCTCAGGAGCGCAGAGGAGTGCGAGGTGGTGTATCTGACCGGCCGCCCCGAGCGCTGCCGCGCCGACACGCTGACCTGGCTGCGGGCGAACGGACTGCCGGACGGCCGGGTGTTCATGCGCCGCAACGACGACCGGAGGCCCGCCCGCACCACCAAGGTGCAACGGTTGCGCGCGCTGGCCGCGAAGCGCGAGATCCGGGTCCTCGTGGACGACGACGAACTGGTGTGCGACGCCGTGGAGCGTGCCGGGTTCCGGGTCGTACGTGCCCGCTGGGCGAGCACGTCACAGGCCATGAAGGACGGGCAGGAGCGCGAGGGGCGCACCTGAGACGCCCCCGTCGCCGGGAAGCGCGGACGACTCACTGTCGGGGCGGTACGGCGCCCGGCTCAGCCCGCCGTGTCGCCGTCCTCCAGGCGGAAGCCGACCTTGAGCCCGACCTGGTAGTGCTCGATCCGACCGTCGACGATATGGCCGCGGACCTGCGTCACCTCGAACCAGTCCAGCCCGCGGAGGGTCTGGGACGCCCGGCCGATTCCGTTGCGGATCGCCTCGTCGACGCCCGCCTCGGAGGTGCCGTAGATCTCGGTGACCCGGTAGGTGTGGTTGGTCATGGGGTCGATCTCCTCTCCGCGCCGGTCGCGGTGTCACTCCACCGTGCCCCACCACGCGGCGGCGCGCGCGGCAGGAGAGGGCGCCGCGGAGAACGCACCGATGCCCCGGGCGCGGGCACGGGGGCTTGACCGGTCACCTGGTCCATACCAAAATCGCGCCAATGCCCGTGCGAGCACCAGTTGCTCCCCCCACGTCGGGTTTCACTCTTATCTGCCGCATGCCAGAAGGTGACCTACGTGAAAAACCGCTTCCTTGTCGGTTCCGCCGTGTTCGCGTCCTCCGTAGCACTCGTGGGATGCGGGATGCTCCCCGGCGGCGACGACAAGGTCATCACCATCTGGCTCATGAAGGACAGCGTCTCCGCCGCGTACCTGGACCGGTTCACCGAGGCGTACGAGAAGGAGAACCCCTCGGTCGAGCTGGAGGTCCAGATCCAGGAGTGGACCGGGATCGGCAAGAAGGTGATGGCCGCGCTGGAGTCCGACGACTCGCCGGACATCATCGAGGTCGGCAACACCCAGGTCGCGCAGTACGCGGAGAGCAACGGCCTGCGGGACCTCACGCTGGAGTCCGTACGGGACCTGGGGAGCGAGGACTGGCTGCCGGGCCTCGCCGAGCCGGGAAGCATCAACGGCTCGCAGTTCGGCATACCTTGGTACGCGGCCAACCGCGTCGTCATCTACAACAAGGACCTCTTCGCGGAGGCAGGCATCGAGGAACTGCCCAAGACCCGCGCCGAGTGGCTGGACATCACGGCCCAGCTCGACCAGGGGGACCAGCAGGGCATCTATCTGGCCGGTCAGGACTGGTACACCCTCTCCGGCTTCATCTGGGACGAGAACGGTGAACTGGCGGTCGAGTCGGGCGGTGAGTGGGAAGGCAGGCTCGACACCCCCGAGGCGATCAGGGGCATGAAGTTCTACAAGGAGCTACAGGCGCTCGGCGACGGCCCGAAGGACTCCGACGAGGTCAAGCCGGAGCAGGAGGGCGAGTTCGCGAAGGGCGACATCGCGCAGATCATCGACACCCCCAACTCCGCGGTCCAGATCGAGGAGAAGAACCCGGACCTCAAGGGCAAGCTCGGCTTCTTCCCGGTCCCCGGCAAGAGCGCCGAGGCACCCGGCGCCGTCTTCACCGGCGGCTCCGACCTCATCGTCCCCAAGAACTCCTCGCACCGGTCGGCGGCGGTCGAGGTGGTCAAGGCGCTCGCGGGCGAGAAGTGGCAGACGGATCTCGCCAAGACGATGAGCTACGTGCCGAACAAGACGACGCTCGCGGACGTCATCGAGGGCCAGGAGGCCACGGCCGCGATGGCGGTCGGCGCGGCCGAGGGCCGCGCGACGCCCAACTCGCCGAAGTGGGCCAACGTCGAGCTGGACAATCCGATCAAGCCGTACATGACGGCCGTTCTCCAGGGTGAGGACCCGAAGACCGCCGCGGCGGCGGCGGACGCGAGGATCTCGGCGGCGCTGCGGTAGCGCGCGCGGCGGCGGCCGGGGACGAACAGGATCGGCGGGCCGGAACTGCGGATCGGCGGGCCACCGGTCTGCGGGGGCAGGCGCTTTACCAACGTCTTACCCGCCGGTTCCGGCCATTCAGCCGTCCCACATCCCCGCTCCGCCGGGCTGTCATGTCGAATCCAGCCGGACACGGAAGAAACAAGGTGCCGGGTCGCCCGGGTCCTGTCCGGTGGACAGGACCGAGCGGCGTCCCCCGTACCGCTCGTTCCTCCGTCCGGCACAGGAGACAGTCATGTCCGCCTCACCCGCCGTCGTCCCCGCCACCCTTCCCACCCAGCTCCCTCTCCCCGCGGCCGTCCCCGACCAGCGCTACCTCGTCTCCCTCGCCCGTGACCAGGAGGACGTACGCGCCGCCCAGCGCCTGCGCCACACGGTCTTCGCCGGTGAGATGGGCGCCCTGCTCGACGGACCCGAACCCGGCCTCGACGGCGACGACTTCGACGCCCACTGCGACCACCTGCTGGTGCGCGACGCCGCGACCGGCGAGGTCGTGGGCACGTACCGGCTGCTGCCGCCGCAGGGCGCCCGTGCCGCCGGACGGCTCTACTCCGAGAGCGAGTTCGACCTCCGGCGGCTCGACCACATACGCGACGACCTCGTGGAGGTCGGCCGCTCCTGCGTCCACCCCCTGCACCGCAACGGCGCCGTCATCGCCCTGATCTGGGCCGGGCTCGCCCGCTACATGACCCGCACCGGCCACAACTGGATGGCCGGCTGCTGCTCCCTCCCGCTGGGCGACGGCGGCTCCCTCGCCTCGGCGACCTGGAACACCGTCAGGGACCGCAACCTCGCACCGGAGGAGTACTGGGTCACCCCGCACCGCCTCTGGACCCCGGACAGCGCCACCGTCCCGGCCGCACGCGCCGAACTCCCCGCGCTGCTCCGCGGCTATCTGCGGCTCGGTGCCTGGGTCTGCGGCGCGCCCGCGCACGATCCGGAGTTCGGCGTCGCCGACCTGTACGTCCTGCTGTCGCTGCGCCGCACCAACCCCCGCTATCTGCGGCACTTCCTCTCGCTCGCCCCGGCGCGATGAGCGCCTGGCTGCCCACGGCGCCCTGCACGCCGCAGCTCTGCGGCCCCCGGGCGGACGCCCCGCGCCGGGGCACGTTCGCCGCGTCCGCGCGGCTGCTGGCCGGTCTCGTCGCCGTGGCCGTCGGGATCCTGCTCGTCCCGCCGGTCGCCCTGCTCGGTGCCGGGCGACGCGACCGGCTGACCAGGGGGTGGACGCGTACGGTGATCCGGGCCTTCGGGCTGCGCATCCGGACCGGCGGCGAATCTCCCGCGCCGATGTCCGGCACGCCGCTGCCTGACGTGCGGGTGTCCGGTGCGCCGGTGTCCGGCACGCAGGTCTGCGCTGCGCCGTTGCCGGACACGCCGGGCGGGGTGCTCGTCGTCGCCAACCACATCTCCTGGCTGGACATCCCGCTCGTCGCGACCCTGTTCCCGGGGCGGGTGCTGGCCAAGAGCGACATCCGGCGCTGGCCCGTCCTCGGCGCCGTCGCGGCGCGCGGCGGCACGCTCTTCGTGGAGCGCGACCGGCTCCGCGCGCTGCCGGACACCGTACGAGACGTCCGTGACGCCCTGCGCGCCGGATCCCGCGTGATCGTCTTCCCCGAGGGCAGCACCTGGTGCGGCAGGGACCAGGGACGTTTCACCGCGGCCATGTTCCAGGCCGCGCTGGACGCCGGGGTACCCGTGCGTCCCGTACGGATCGGCTACCGCCCGCTGGGTCCCGCCGCCTTCGTCGGCGACGACCCGCTCGCCCTCTCACTGTGGCGGATCGTGCTGGCCCGCGGACTCACGGCGGAGATCGAGGTACTGCCCCTGATCCCCGCCGCGCGCCACACGGACCGCCGCTCGCTGGCCCGCGCCGCTCAGAGCGCCGTCGCCAGCGACAGCGCGAACCGCCCGGACTCGTCGGTCCACCAGTTCGTCAACTCCATCCCCGCACCGGCCAGTTCGGTGCGGACCCGGTCCTGAGTGAACTTCGCCGACACTTCCGTACGCATCTCCTCGCCCGCCTCGAAGGTGACCACCAGATCCAGCTCGGGGACCTTCACGGTCAGGTCCCGGCGCGCTCTCAGCCGCATCTCGATCCACTGCTGATCACGGTCCCAGCGCGCCACATGGTCGAAGTCCGCCGGGTCGAAGTCGGCGCCCAACTCGCGGTCGACGACCGCCAAGACGTTTTTGTTGAAGGCGGCCGTCACACCTGACGCATCGTCATAGGCCCTGACCAGTACGGACTCCTCCTTCACCAGGTCCGTCCCGAGGAGCAGCGCGTCACCGGGCGCGAGCAGCGTCCGCACGGCCGCGAGGAACTCGGCGCGCTCCCCGGGGAGCAGATTGCCGATCGTCCCGCCGAGGAACGCGATCAGCAGCGGCCCCGGCATCGCCGGCAGCTCCATGTCCTTGGTGAAGTCGGCGATCAGCGCGTGCACCTGGAGGTCCGGGCGCTCGGCGAGCAGCGAATCCGCGGCGCCGGTCAGCGCGCTCTCGCTCACGTCCACCGGTACGTAACCGCGCAGCAGCGGCAGCGCGTCGAGCAGGTGCCGGGTCTTCTCCGAGGACCCCGAGCCCAGTTCGACCAGGGTGCGTGCCCCCGTCGCCGTCGCGATCTCGGACGCGCGGGCGAGGAGGATCTCCCGCTCGGCGCGGGTCGGGTAGTACTCGTCGAGCGCGGTGATCTCCTCGAACAGCTCACTGCCCCTGGCGTCGTAGAACCACTTGGGCGGCAGGGACTTGGGGCTCCGGGTCAGCCCGTGCAGCACGTCGGCGCGCAGCGCGGCGTCGGTGGCGTCCTCGGGCAGGGTGCGGGTCAGCAGGTACGGGCTCACGCGGGTGGCTCCTTGAGGGGGGTGAGCAGGACGTCGGCGCGGGTCGCCGCAAGCAGGGTGTGGTCGGGGACCTCGCGCCAGCGCGGATCGTCGTCGTAGGGCTCGGAGGCGACGACGGTGCCCCGGCCGGGCTCGGTGAGATACCAGAGCGTGTCGCCCCAGGCGGTCGCGGTGATCGTCGCACCGTCGGTGAGCAGCAGGTTCAGCCGGGAGCCGGGCGCCGCCCCGGCCACCTCCAGGACCGTGTCGGACAGCGCCTGGCCCATTCCGTCACCGTCCCGCAGCCGGTGCAGCACCAGCGCCCACACGAGCGCCGAGTCGGTGCGTGCGTCAAGTGACAGCAGTTCGGCGGAGGACAGGGAGGCGGCCGACGGCGCCAGGCTCGACGGCCAGCCGCGCGCCGCGCCGTTGTGGCTGAACAGCCAGGGCCCGGAGGCGAACGGCGCCGCCGCGGCCTCGCCGTCCGAACCCGATTCGGTGGCGTCCCGAACGGCCGCGAGCACCGCACCACTGCGGACCACCCTGGCCAGGTCGACCACGCTCTGATCGCCCCAGATGGGTCCGGTACGGCGGTAGCGCGCGGGCACCGGGTCGCCGTCCGCGTACCAACCGACCCCGAAACCATCGGCGTTGACCGTTCCGTACCTCTGTCTCCGCGGCTCCCAGGACTGCCGGTACAGCGCGTACTCGGGACTGATCAGCACCTCGCGCAGCCCCACCGGCGCCCCCACGTAGGCGATATGACGGCACATCACACAACTCCGGCGGAACGCGCGGTACGGAAACCGGCGAAGATCTGTCGGCGTACCGGCAGGTCCCAGTTGCGGAACGTGCCGCGGCACGCCACCTGGTCCACGGCGAACGAGCCACCGCGCAACACCTTGTGCGCACCGCCGAAGAACACCTCGGAGTACTCGCGGTAGGGGAAGGCGACGAAACCCGGATAGGGCAGGAAGTCGCTCGATGTCCACTCCCACACGTCGCCGATCAACTGCCGTACGCCCAGCGGCGACGCGCCCAGCGGATAGCTTCCCGCCGGCGCCGGCCGCAGATGGCGCTGGCCGAGGTTGGCGTGCTCGGGTGTCGGGTCCCCGTCGCCCCACGGATGGCGTCGGGAGCGGCCGGTTGCCGGGTCGTGCCGGGCCGCCTTCTCCCACTCCTCCTCCGTCGGCAGCCGCCGCCCCGCCCAACGGGCGTACGCGTCCGCCTCGTACCAGCTGACGTGCAGCACCGGCTCGTCGGCGGGGACGGGCTCGACCACCCCGAACCTGCGGCGCAGCCACTGCCCGGCCTCGCGCCGCCAGAACAGTGGTGCGGCGATGGAGTGTTCCCGGATCTGCGCCCAGCCCTCCGGGGCCCACCAGCGCTCGTCCGTGTAGCCGCCGTCCTCGATGAAACGCAGGTAGTCGCCGTTGGTCACCGGCACCGTGTCCAGGTGGAACGCGGGCACCAGCCGGTGGTGCGCGGGCCGCTCGTTGTCCAGCGCCCACGGTTGGGCCGAGGTGCCCATCGTGAACTGCCCGGCCGGCACGAGGATCTCACCCGGCAGATCCGCCGCGTCGACCGGATCCGGGGCCGGGGGTTCGGGCGCCGTGAGCGCGGCGGGACCCCGGCGCAGCTGATGGGTGATCAGCATCGTCTCGTCGTGCTGCTGTTCGTGCTGCGCGATCATGCCGAAGGCGAATCCGGCGTCCAGCAGCGGACCGCCCCGCAGGGGGCTGCTGCCGAGGATGTCCATGACCCGGCCGCGGATGTCGGAGGCGTACGCGCGCGCCTCGGTCGGGGCGAGCAGCGGAAGCGTCGGACGCAGCGCCCTCGGATGCTCGAAGGCGTCGTAGACGGAGTCGATCTCGGGCCGGACAGCCTCACGGCCGCCGACCGTACGGAGCAGCCACTGCTCCTCCTGATTGCCGATGTGGGCCAGGTCCCAGACCAGCGGTGACATCAACGGCGAGTGCTGCGCGGTCAGTTCGGGCTCGTCCACGCAGGAGGTGAGGAGCGCGGTGCGTTCGCGCGCGGTGGTCAGCGCGTCGACGGCCCGCCGTCGCAGCGCGTCCACGTCCTCGACGAGGGATATCCCGCCGTCGGACCTGTCGGTGGTCCTGTCCGCGGTCTCGGCCGGTGTTCCGGCGTGCTCGGTCATGTGCGGAGCTCCTTCCCGGTCACGGGGACGTCCAGGTCGTCGGCGGGGCAGCGGCCCGGTACGACGTACCGCTCGTCGAAGGCCGCGACGGCCTCCTGTACGGCCTCGGTGGCACCCGTACGGGGCAGCGCCTCCCGCGCGGCGGCGAAACACTCCACGGCCGCCGCGTGCAGCTCGGGGTCGGCGAGTCCGTCGCGGGCCGCGGTGACCCAGAGCGGATTGCCCGGCGCGGGCAGGGTGCCGGCCGTCTCGGCGAGCGACTTGACGGTGCGGTACACCCTCTCGGCGGCCTCGGCGTCGTCGAACAGCGCGGTGGTCACCGCCAGCGGCACCATCCAGCCGTCGTCACCCGGCTGGGCGTCGATCATCCGCAGCTCCAGGTGGCCGCGTGGACGTACCGGCGGGAACAGGGTGGTGATGTGGTAGTCGAGGTCGGCGCGCACCGGCGGGCGCGGCAGACCCGACCGGATCCAGTCACGGAAGGTCAGGCCCTCGGGCACGTCCCAGGGGCCGTCCGCCGTCCGGACACACATCACGGGCGCGTCCAGCGCGTACGCCGCCCAGGCGCGACGCGGTTCGCGCCGCATGTCGGGCGACTTGGTGCGCGCCGGGTCCAGGTCCGTCCACAGCGCCTGCCTGGTGGATCGCCAGCCGGTGACACGGCGGGCCTGGACGGGTGAGTTGGCGAACGCGGCCACCAGCACCGCGCCCAGCAGATGGGCGAGCTGCCAGCGCCTGCCGTAGCCGAGCGGGCCCGGCTCCTCGGTGCCCGCGTCGAGGCAGACCTGGATGGAGGCGGAGGAACGCATCATGGCGCGGCCCGAGGGGCCGATCCGGTCGAGGTAGGTCTCCATCGCGTCGTACCGCGGCTCCTGGAGGAGCCTGCCCGGTGAGTGCCACGGATCCTGTCCGAGGCCGGTGAGCGTGAGACCGGCCGTACGCAGTGCGCGGCGTACGGCGGCGAGGTCCGCCGCGGTGGAGTCGACACACTCCATCAGGGAGGTCGCGGGGGCCGAGCTGAGCTCCAGCTGGCCACCCGGTTCGAACGTCAGCGCCGATCGCAGGGGGAGGTCCCGCAGGCCGCCGAAGGCCTTGTCGAGACGCGCGGTCCGAACGGGCAGTTCGGGGTCGTACAGATCGTGAACGAGCCATTCCAGTTCAACACCGACGATGCGGGGCGGCCCTGTCTTGAAACATATGCCGCGCAGCAGCGCCTCGGCGTCGTCCTCGTTGAGAGACGGGCCCTCAGCTGCGATTTCCTCCGACGACATGGTCGGCTCCTCCTGTCGAAGACCGTGACCGGTCCCCGTCCCGGGGTCCGGGGCGGAGCGCTTTGTCCAACCTAAGGCCACTCCCGCCGCTCCGCACAAGAGTGCCCCTCCGGGTCGAAAACATGGTTGCTTCGGGCGTGTTTCCTGACGCACGATGCCTGTCATGAGCGCACGGCTGCGGGGGATCGCGAAGCACACCGAGGAGATCGTCGAGGCGGGCGGATACCACGCCGAGGACGGGCGCCGGGTGCCGCTCGCCGCGCTGCTGGAGGCCGCCGCCGAAGGCACCCGGCTGTACGGCCCGGAGCCCGTGCCGGTGACCCCGGACACCTCCCGTACGACATCCATCGAGGTCACGGGCGAGAGCAGCCTCCAGGCCGCCCGCCGGATGACATCCTCCTCGGCGGGCCCCGTGGCCGTCCTGAACTTCGCCTCCGCGCGCAACCCGGGCGGCGGCTACCTGAACGGAGCACAGGCCCAGGAAGAGGCACTGTGCCGGGCCTCCGCCCTCTACGTCACCCTGCTGAGGGCCCCCGACTACTACGCGCACCACCGGGCCGAGCGCAGCCCCTTCTACAGCGACCGCGTGATCCACTCGCCCGGCGTACCGGTCTTCCGCGACGACCGGGGCCGGCTGCTGGACACACCGTTCACCGTCGGTTTCCTCACCTCGCCCGCCCCGAACGCCGGGATCGTCGCGCGCGACCACCCGCAGGAGAGCCATCGTGTTCCGGCCGCCCTCGCCTCCCGCGCCGAACGGGTCCTGGAGGTGGCGGTGGCGGGCGGCTACCGGCGGCTGGTGCTCGGGGCGTGGGGCTGCGGGGTCTTCCGCAACGACCCGGCGAGGGTGGCCGGCGCGTTCCGGGCGCTGCTGGTCGGGCCGTCGCGGGAGGGGGCCGAGACGGGCGCGGGGGAGCCGGCGGGCGCGGGCGCGGGCCGGTTCGCCGGGCACTTCGACGAGGTCGTGTTCGCGGTGCTGGACCGGACGGCCGATTCGGCCACCCTGGCCGCCTTCCGCCGGACGTTCGCCGACGTCTCCCCGGGAACCGGCCCCGTCGCCCCGTCGGACACCGGCCCCGGCTCCCGTTCCGGCACGGTGGCTCAGCGCCAGCCGTAACGCTCCCGCAGCCGCCCCACGACCCGGTTGAACCGTCCCCGGTCCAGTGCGCACGCCTCACGCCGCATGCCCGCGTCGTGGATCCGCAGCACCCGGTCCAGATCGACCCACGACTCACGCCCTTGCCGGTCCCACGGTCCCACCCCGATCGGCACCCACTCATGGTCGCGGTCGTGCCGCTTGCTGGAGAGCTGCACGGCGAGCAGCGTCCCGGCCGGTTCGCGGGCCACCACGAGCACCGGCCGGTCCTTGCCGCGCCCGTCGTTCTCCTCGTACGGCACCCAGGTCCAGACGATCTCGCCGGGGTCGGGGTCGCCGTCCCTGTCGGGGGCGTACGAGGTGCGTACGGGCCCGACGTCACGGGGTTCGGCCTCGGTGGTGGCCGAGGGACCGCTCCGGCCGGGGAGTTCGGCCTCGGGGGAGTGACCGGCGGCGCCGGATTCGGTGAAGGGCTTCATCCGACCGAAGGTAGAGCGTCGGCGCCGCCGACCGCCGAGCGGGGCGGCCCGGAACCGTTTTCGGACGCGCGCCCCGCCCCGCTCGCGCCCGGTGTCAGACCCAGCCCTCCAGCGCGGCCATGAACGCGTCGAAATCGTCACGGTGCGCGGTGTGCCCCGCGCCCTTGACCGTACGGACCTCGAAACCCCGCGCCCGCAGTTCCACGACGTCGGCGGGCGAGACCATCGGGCTCGGATCGGCGGTCGTCACCAGCGAGGGGACCACCGGCCGGGCGGGCCGCAGGCCCGCGCCGAAGGCCGGGGCGATGCCGTACGCCGTCCCCTCGTCCCACACGGCGAGGCTCGCCACCTCAAGGTCCACGTCCACGTCCTCCCACCGCGGGTTGAGCGCGGATATCTCCTCGCGCGAGAGCGTCTTGCCCGCCGCCAGCCGCGCGGGCCCCTCGCTCCCTGCGGCGCCCGCCGCCGGACCCGGCAGATGCCACGCCGGGTCGCAGTAGACCGCGCGTCGCGGCGCCAGGCGCTCCACCGCGAGCGCGAGGGCCATCCCGCCCAGCGAGTGACCGATCGCCACCTCCGCGCCGGTGGGCAACGTCTCCACGAGGTCGTCGGCGAAGTCCCCCGGCCCGTAAGGGCCTCGGCCGCTCGCGCCGTGACCGCGCAGATCGACGGCGATCACGCGCAGTCCGCGCGCGGCCAGCTCGGGGCCCACCCGCCGCCAGGTGCGGTGGTCGGCCATGATGCCGTGGACCAGGAGCGCGACGCGGTCGCCGTCGCCCCAGGTGTGGGTGTGCAGTCGCAAGACAATCCCTTTCTTGAAAAGGTGAGTTGAGGGACGCGTTTCAGGTGCGACGACCGAGCGGGACGACAGGCCGCGAAGTCTCCCGGCGAGCCGTCTGGAAAGATGCCGAGGGCGATGAGCCAGTTACCTGAACAGTCCTCCCCGCAGTCCTCCCCGCGGCGGTCCGAACCGCCCGCCGAACGCCCCGGCCGCACCACCGGCCCTCCCGTCCCCACCAGCGCCGACGTCGCCCGCCTGGCCGGAGTCTCCCGGGCCACCGTCTCGTACGTCCTCAACAACACCTCCGCCGTACGGATCAGCGAGCCGACCCGCCGCAAGGTCCGCGAGGCCGCCGAGGAGCTCGCGTACGTCCCCCACGCCGCCGCGCGCAGCCTGCGCGCGGGACACACCAGAATTGTGCTGCTCCCCACCGCGCGCGTCCCCGTCGGCCCCCTCTACAGCCGCTTCCTCGACGAACTCCAGTGGGCGCTGCGGCGGTTGGACTACACCGTCGTCCAGTACGGCAGCCTCGGCCTCGACGGAGACGAGGCGGCGCGTGCCTGGGCCGAACTGCGCCCCGTCGCCGTCGTCTCCCTCGGCGAGATCGCGCTCACCCCCCAAGGGGTGGAGATACTCAAGCGCTCCGGCGCGAAAGCCGTCATCACGCTCGGCCCGCGGCGGGTCGAGGGCGCGCACGCCCTGGTCATGGACCAGCGCGAGATCGGCGGCTGCGCCGTTGAGCACCTGCTGGAGCGCGGACGCCGCCGGATCGGGGTGGTGATGCCGGAGGAGCCGGGTCTCGACCTCTTCTCGGAGCCCAGGCTCGTCGGCGCGCGGGCCGCCGTCACGGCGTCGTCCACCGTCGCGCACGTCGAACCTCTGCCGCTGTCCTACACGGAGGAGTCGGCGGCCAGGCTCGCCGCCCGCTGGGACGGCCTCGGGCTGGACGCGGTCTACGCCTACAACGACGAGTACGCGATGCTCCTGATGCGGGCGCTCCAGGACGCCGGAGTCACCGTCCCCGGCGACACGGCGGTGCTCGGCGCCGACGACCTGCTGCTCGGCAGGCTGCTGCGGCCCCGGCTCTCCACCGTGCGGATCGACCTCGTCACCGGGCAGCGGCTGGCGGCCCTGGTCGACCGCGTGGTGCGCGATCCCGGCGGGGAACCGGAACGGCACGATCTGATGGGGGCGCGGGCGGTACGGCGCGAGTCGACCTGACGCGGCCCCGGACGACATGCGCGGCCTCCGGCCGTTGTCTAGCGTCACCAGCATGAGCACTCATTGGCACCCCTATCCGCGGCGCTTCGAGATCCTGCTGGTGCCGGAGCACGTCGACGGCCGCACGGGCCCGCCGGACGCGGCGACCGCCCTGCGCTCGGCCGTCGTGGAGGCGACGGGGGAGACCGGTGAGTCCGGCTACCCGCATTACGAGGGCGGCGGCATGGTCGCGGACATCGACCCCGAGACCCGCACCGTCGAAGGTCTGCTGATCGACGGGTACGAGGTGGACTACGGGCTGTCGGCGCGGGTCGTCGACGCCACCGCCGGCCCGGACACACCCGGTGTCGCGGAGCCCCGCACCAACTGACCGGCCGGCCTGCCCGCCGCCCTTTTCCGACGTCCTCGGACTCCCCCCGACTCTCCGCGCGCCTCCCATGAAAGAGTGCGCGAGCGAACAGCCGACCGAAGGGGAGAGAGCCGATGAGCGATCCGATGACCATCCGCGACGTCTACGTCGTCGACGCCGTCCGCACGCCGATCGGAAAGTTCGGCGGCGCGCTCTCCTCCGTACGGCCGGACGATCTCGCCGCCCATGTCGTACGGGCGCTCGTGGACCGAACGCCGGAACTCGACCCGGCCAGGATCGACGACGTGGTGCTCGGCGCGGCCAACGGCGCCGGAGAGGACAACCGCGACGTCGCGCGCATGGCCGCGCTGCTCGCCGGGCTGCCCGTGACCGTCCCCGGCGTCACCGTCAACCGGCTCTGCGGCTCGGGCCTCGAAGCGGTCATCCAGGCGGCGCGCGCCGTCGCGCTCGGCGACGCGTCGATCGTCGTCGCGGGAGGCGTGGAGTCCATGTCGCGCGCTCCCTGGGTGCTCCAGAAGCCCGAGCGCGCCTTCCCCGCCGGGCACCAGCAACTGCACTCCACGACGCTCGGCTGGCGCATGACCAACCCGGCGATGGCCGCCGAATGGACGGTCCCGCTCGGCGAGGGCGCCGAACTGATCGCCGACAAGCACGCGATCACCAGGGCGGCACAGGACGCGTTCGCGCTGGAGAGCCACCGCAAGGCGGCCCGTGCGTGGAGCGAGGGACTGTACGAGGCCGAGGTCGTGCCGTACGCGGGAGTGGAACTCGCTCGCGACGAATGCGTCCGCGACAACACGTCCCTCGAAGCCCTCGGCAGGCTCAGGCCCAGCTTCCGTAAGGAGGGCGAGGGGACGGTCACGGCGGGCAACGCCTCACCGCTGAACGACGGCGCCGCCGCCCTGCTCCTCGTCGACGAGGCGGGCCTGCGCGCGACGGGGCGCGAACCCCTCGCCCGGATCAGGACCTCCGCCGTCACCGGCATCGAGCCGCAGCTGTTCGGTCTCGGCCCGGTCGAGGCGGTCCGCCGCGCGCTGGCGAAGGCGGGCCGGGACTTCGCCGACCTCACCACGTTCGAACTCAACGAGGCTTTCGCCGCCCAGTCGTTGGGCTGCCTCGCCGAGTGGCCGGAGCTGGACCCCGCCGTCGTGAACCCGCGCGGCGGCGCGATCGCCATCGGTCACCCGCTGGGTGCCTCGGGTGCGCGGCTGGCCGGTTCCGTCGCCCACCAACTGGCGGCGGCGGGCTCGGGGACCGGTCTCGCCGCCCTCTGCATCGGTGTCGGCCAGGGCCTCGCGCTCGTTCTGGAACGCTGACGCGCGGACCCTGCGCCCCGGCGTCACGCGCTCGCGGCGCTCCCGGACCCGGTGCCGTCACCCGGCGCCGGGGTCTGCGCCTTGGCGGCGGCCTCCGCCTCGGCGACCGACTTGCGGACCTCTTCCATGTCCAGCGCGCGGGCCTGCCCGATCACGTCCTCCAGGGCCGTCTCGGGCAGCGCGCCGGGCTGGGCGAACACCGCGACGTTGTCCCTGACGATCATCAGCGTCGGGATGGAACTGATCTCGAACGCCGCGGCCAGCTCCTGCTGCGCCTCCGTGTCGACCTTGGCGAAGACCAGGTCGTCGTGGCGCTCGGACGCCTGCTCGTACACCGGGGCGAACTGACGGCACGGACCGCACCAGGAAGCCCAGAAGTCGATCAGGATGAAGTCGTTCTCCGACACCGTCCGGTCGAAGTTCTCCTTGGTGAGTTCCACAGTGGCCATGACCTGATACCTCTTCCTGTTCTCTCCGGATGAAGTCGCCTCGCACAACGGTGCGTGCCACCGCCGTATTCCTGGCCCATTCCCGAAGATCGTGTGGCCATGCGCCGGGCGTCGCACCAGACTGGCCCCATGACGGAAGCGATTGAGTACGACGTGGTGGTGCTGGGCGCGGGACCGGTCGGGGAGAACGTCGCCGACCGGGTCAGGGCCGCCGGTCTGAGCGCGGCGGTCGTCGAGAGCGAACTGGTCGGCGGCGAGTGCTCCTACTGGGCGTGCATGCCCAGCAAGGCCCTGCTGCGTCCGGTGATCGCCCGTGCGGAGGCACGCAGGGTGCCCGGTCTGAGCCCGTCCGTACAGGGGCCGCTCGATGTGCCGGCCGTCCTCGCGCACCGCGACGAGCACACCTCGCACTGGAAGGACGACGGCCAGGTCCACTGGCTCGACTCGATCGGCGCGGTGCTCCACCGGGGTCACGGCCGGCTCGACGGTGAGAAGCGGGTGACCGTGACCGACCCCGAGGGCGGCGTCCAAGTACTCACCGCCCGCCACGCGGTCGCCGTCTGCACCGGCACCAGCGCGGTCCTGCCGGACCTGCCGGGCCTGGCGGGCGCCAAGCCCTGGACGAGCCGCGAGGCGACCGGCTCCCGGACCGTGCCGGACCGGCTCGTGGTCGTGGGCGGGGGAGTGGTGGGCGTCGAGATGGCCACGGCCTACCAGGGCTTCGGCTCGGACGTCACGCTGCTCGTACGGGGCGACGGTCTGCTGCCCCGTATGGAGCCCTTCGTCGGGGAACTCGTCACCGACTCACTGACGGAAGCGGGCGCCTCCGTACGTACGGGCGTCTCCGCCGCCTCCGTCGAGCGCGACGGCGGCAGCGGACCGGTCACGGTGGTCCTCGACAACGGCGAGCGGATCGAGGCGGACGAGATCCTCTTCGCGACCGGCCGGGCGCCCCGCACCTCGGACATCGGGCTCGACACCGTGGGGCTGAAGGCGGGCTGGCTGACGGTCGACGACAGCTGCCGGGTCGAGGGCAGCGACTGGCTCTACGCGGTCGGCGACGTCAACCACCGCGCGCTCCTCACCCACCAGGGCAAGTACCAGGCCCGCATCGCGGGCGCCGCCATCGGGGCCAGGGCCCAGCGCGTCCCCCTGCTGGAGGACGACCGCTGGGGAGCCCACGCGGCGACGGCCGACCACGTCGCGGTCCCCCAGGTCGTCTTCACCGAGCCGGAGGCCGCCTCGGTCGGCCTCAGCCTCAAGGAGGCCGAGGAGGCGGGCCACCGGGTCCGCGCGGTCGACTACGACATCGCCAATGTCGCGGGCGCGAGCCTGTACGCGGAGGGCTACCGGGGCCGCGCCCGGATGATCGTGGACCTGGACAGCGAGATCCTGCGGGGAGTGACCTTCGTGGGCCCCGGCGTCGGCGAACTGCTCCACTCGGCCACGGTGGCGGTCGCCGGGGAGGTCCCGATCGCCCGCCTGTGGCACGCGGTCCCGTCCTACCCCACGATCAGCGAGGTCTGGCTGCGGCTGCTGGAGGCGTACCGGGACGCCTGAGGGCGTCCGCGCCGCCCGCCGTCGACGGGGCGCCGTAGGCCGCGCCGTACCGGCCTACGGACGCGGACCACACGCGCGACCGCTCACTCCGTCCGCAGGACCACCCCCAGCGCCGCGTCCCGCACGTCCGGTGACGGGTGGAGAGGAGCGCGCGCAGGGCCCCGCGCCATTCGGTGGGCCAGCCGAGGCGGTTGCCTGTCGCGGAGACCAGGGCGACCGACAGGAGGCCCGTGGCCGGGTCGCCGGTGGTGGTCAGCCCGGTCGCGGCGGCCAGGACCGTCGCGGGGTCGGAAGGGAGAGGACCGGAACCGAAACGGCCGCGCAGCTGGTGCGCCGTGGCCGCCGCGAGGGCGGGGCGGTCGGTCGCGTTGGCCGCCAAGTTCCGCAGCCGCGCGGTGTTCCGCAGCCGCGCGGTGAGTTCGGGGAGACCGGCGTCCGGGTCCACGAGGGCGCGCAGCACGTCCGCGCGGGCCCCGGCGAGTGACGGCTCGTCGGCGAGCAGCGCCGCCACCGCCTCCAGCACCGGATGTATCTCGCGGACCGGCCGGTCCGGCAGGGACCGCAGGAGCGCGAGCGCCCGCTGCCGGGCGGGGAGGTCGCGGTCCTCCGGAGCGTCCGGCTCGCCCGCGGCGATCGCGGGGAGCAGCACCGCCAGTGCGTCGTGCAGCGGACTTCCCGGCGCCGCCCCGCCGACGGGATGCGGCAGGCCGGAGGCGGCCAGCCGGCCGATCGCCGTCACGGCGGCCCGCCAGACGGTGCGCGTCCCTGCTCCCTCGGCGAGGTCGGTGACCCGCTCGGACAGGCCGTCCACCACATCGGGGGCGTACCGCGCCCACAGGGGGAGCACACGCAGCCCGGCCGTCGCCGCCTCCGGGTCCGCCGAGCGGCACACGTCGCGTGGCAGCAGGCCGAGCACCGGCAGCACGTCGTCGGCGTCCTTGTTCTCGACACCGGCCGTCGCCAGGTCGAGGAAGTCGCTCCGGCGGTGCGGCGGCAGCGCCTTGAGCAGCACGGCGAAGTGCGGGCGGCCGATCCAGTGGCGGCCGAGCGCGGGCAGCGAGGGAGGGGCGGCCCGCACGATCCGCCGCAGGACGGACGCCGACGGCAGTGGCGGGTACGACGGCCCGACCCCGTCCGCCGGGATCAGCAGCCGTACGGTGCGCTCCGCGTCGACGGCCACGAATTCGTTCAGCCGCGGGACCAGGGCCGCGGGCAGTACATCGGGCCGGTGCCGCTCCAGCAGCGACAGCACCCGCTCGGCGCGGGCGGAGACGGCCGCGCCCACGCCTTCCGCGTACCGGTGCCAGGAGGTGTCGCGCTCGGCGCGCGGGCGGGCCGCGAGGTCACGCTCGGCGTGGTCGGAGCACCTCGTCGGGGAAGTTGAGGCCGATCCTGGTCCAGGAGTCGAGGGCGTAGGAGAGTTCGGGCAGGACCGCCGCCACGAACTCCGCCGAGCAGACGGGCAGCAGCTTGGCCGCCGTGTGATCACCCCACTGCTCGCGCAGCCTCGGGACCAGGCGCTCGGCCAGGGCCGTACGTCCGCTCGCCAGTACGACCTCGCCCAGCCGCTGCCGCGTGTCGGCGGAGGCGTCCTCGTACGCCGCCTCGATCGCCGCGGCCGGGAGCGGCAGCGTGCGGGCGGCCCGCATCGCGTACGCCCGGACCACCGGGTCCCGGTCGGTCAGCCGCCCGGCCAGGAAGTCGATGTGCCGCCCGACCAGGGCGGCGAACGCCGCGAGCCGTCGCCCGTAGGTGCCGCGCCCCGCCAACTCCGCCACCAGGGAAGGCAGTTCGTCGACCGGATCGAGCGAACGGGCGCTGTGGGCAAGGTGCTTGAGACGGTCCGGGTACGACAGTGGTTCGAGTGCGACAAGCAGGCGGTCGACCGTGAGTGACATGACCGTGATGGTGCCGCCGCCCCGCCGGGCCCCACCCGGTACGGCCCGGACTACGCGTTTGTACCGACGTACTCCCGCAGATGCCGCGCCGTGACCGTGTCCGAGTGCGCCACCAGATCGGCCGGCGTACCGGTGAAGACGACCTGCCCGCCGTCGTGGCCGCCGCCCGGCCCGAGGTCGACCAGCCAGTCCGCGTGGGCCATCACCGCCTGGTGGTGCTCGATCACGATCACCGTGTTGCCCGCTTCCACCAGCCGGTCGAGCAGCGCGAGCAGCTTGTCCACGTCCGCCATGTGCAGCCCGGTCGTCGGCTCGTCCAGGATGTAGACGGACGACTTCTCCGCCATCTGGATCGCCAGCTTCAGCCGCTGCCGCTCACCGCCCGACAGGGTGTTCAGGGGCTGTCCGAGCCGCAGATAGCTCAGCCCCACGTCGTTGAGCCGGCCGAGGATCGCGTGAGCCTGCCCGCCGGGGAAGTAGTCGTACGCCTCCGCGACCGACATGGAGAGCACCTCGCTGATGTTCTTGCCGTTCAGCCGGTAGGTGAGCACCTGCGGAGTGAACCGCTTGCCCTCGCACTCCTCACAGACCGAGGCGACGCCCGCCATCATCGCGAGGTCGGTGTAGACGAGCCCGAGCCCGTTGCAGTTGGGGCAGGCACCCTCCGAATTCGCGCTGAAAAGCGCCGCCTTGACCCCGTTGGCCTTGGCGAAGGCGGTACGGATGGGGCTCAACAGACCTGTGTACGTCGCCGGGTTGCTCCGCCGCGAACCCCGGATCGGCGACTGGTCCGCCACCACCACGCCGTCCCTGTTGGAGAGGTAGCCGTGGATCAGTGAGGACTTCCCCGACCCCGCGACCCCGGTGATCACGCTCAGCACACCGGTCGGGATGCCGACGCTCACATTCTTGAGGTTGTGCAGATCGGCGCCCTCGATCGACAGCTGTCCGTCCGGCTCACGCACCGACTCCCGCAGCCGCGCCCGGTGTTCGAGATGCCGCCCGGTCAGCGTGCCCGAGGCGCGCAGGCCCGCCACGTCCCCCGTGTAGCAGATCTGTCCGCCCGCCGTACCGGCGCCGGGACCCAGATCCACCACATGATCGGCTATCGCGATGACCTCGGGCTTGTGCTCCACCACCAGCACCGTGTTGCCCTTGTCCCGCAGCCGCAGCAGCAGATCGTTCATCCGCCGGATGTCGTGCGGGTGCAGCCCGATCGTCGGCTCGTCGAAGATGTACGTGGCGTCGGTGAGGCTGGAGCCGAGATGCCGCACCATCTTCACGCGCTGCGCCTCACCGCCGGAGAGCGAGGACGAGACGCGGTCCAGGCTCAGATAGCCGAGACCGATCTCGACGAGCGACTCCAGGAGATCCCGCAGATTGCCGAGCAGCGGTGCCACGCCCGCGTCGTCGATCTTCCGTACGTACTCGGCCAGATCACTGATCTGCATCGCCGAACACTCCGCGATGTTCACGCCGTTGACCTGCGAGGAGAGCGCGGCGGCGCTCAGCCGGCTGCCACCGCAGGACGGGCACTCGGCGAAGACCACGGCCCGGTCCACGAACGCCCTGACCGGCGCCTGCATGGAATCGCGGTCCTTGACCAGGATCGTCCGGTTGACCTTGGTGACGAGCCCCTCGTACGTCATGTTGTTGGAGCCGACCTTGACCTTGGTCGCGGTCCTGTGGAGGAAGACCTCCCACTCCTCGGGGGTGAAGTCCTTGAGCTTCTTGTCCGGGTCGTAGAAGCCGGAGGCGACCATGATCTGCCAGTACCAGGCGTCGACCTGGAAGCCGGGGACGGTGATCGCGCCCTCGTTCAGGGAGAGTTCACGGTTCACGAGCTGGTCGATGTCGATCTTCGAGACCTGGCCGATCCCCTCGCACTCCGCGCACATGCCTTCGGCCGCGTTGAAGCTGAAGGCGGTCGAGGTCCCGATGTGCGGGGTGCCGAGCCGGCTGAAGATGATCCGCAGCATGGTGTACGCGTCGGTCGCAGTACCCACCGTGGAACGGGAGTTGGCGCCCATCCGCTCCTGGTCGACCACGATCGCGGCGCTCAGGTTGTGCAGCGAGTCGACGTCGGGCCGGCCCATGCTCGGCATGAACGACTGGATGAACGCCGTGTACGTCTCGTTGATGAGGCGCTGCGACTCGGCGGCGATCGTACCGAAGACCAGCGAGGACTTGCCGGATCCCGAGACGCCGGTGAAGACCGTGAGCCGGCGCTTGGGGATGTCGAGCGAGACCTCCCTCAGGTTGTTCTCGCGGGCCCCGCGGACCTGGATCACGTTGTGACTGTCGGCGGCTGGGATGTTCACGGAGTGCTCCTGGTGATTCTCGGCGAGCAGCTAGCGTACACCGTACTCAGTGAGGGTCGCACATATTTTCGATCGGTTGGTGATGTGACTCCCGGGGGCGTGGTTCTCGGTCGCGCGAGTGGTGGGCGCTACAGCCAGCCGTTGCGGCGGAAGCTCCGGTGAAGGACGTAGCAGGCCGTCGCCATGAGAGCGACGACGGCCGGATAGCCGTACGTCCATCCCAGACCGGGCATGTGCTCGAAGTTCATCCCGTAGATCCCGCAGACCGTCGTCGGCACGGCGACGATCGCCGCCCACGCGGTGATCTTGCGCATGTCCTCGTTCTGCGCGACGGTCACCTGCGCGAGATGCGCCTGGAGGATGGAGTCCAGCAGATTGTCGAACGCGGCGATCTGATCGGTCAGCCGGGCCAGATGGTCGGCGACGTCGCGGAAGTACGGCCGTGCGTCGGCCGTGACACCCGGCAGCGCCCGGTTGGCCAGCGCGCCGAGCGGCCGGTCCAGCGGCGCCACGGCCCGCTTCAGCTCCAGCAGTTCGCGCTTGAGCTGGTAGATGCGCCCGGCGTCACCCCGGCCCGCCCGGCCCGCCGATTCGTTGAAGACCTCGCTCTCGACACGGTCGACGTCGTCCTGGACGGCGTCGGCGACGGCGAGACAGTCGTCGACCACCTGGTCCGCGATCGCGTGCAGCACGGACGACGTACCCATGGCCAGCCGCTCGGGCGAGGCCTCCAGCCGCTCCCTGAGGGGTCCGAGCGAACCGTGCCTGCCGTGCCTGATCGTGATCACGAAGTCCTGCCCCGTGAAGACCATCAACTCGCCCGTGTCCACCACTTCACTGGTCGCGGTGAGCACTTCGTCCTCCACGTAACGGCAGGTCTTGAAGACCGCGAACAGCGCCCCGTCGTAACTCTCGACCTTCGGCCGCTGATGCGCGTGCACGGCGTCCTCGACGGCGAGCGGATGGAGCCCGAACAGGTCGGCGAGGCCCTTGAACTCGGCTTCGTCCGGCTCGTGCAGACCGATCCAGACGAAGCCCCTGCCGGACCTGCGGACCCGTCGCACGGCTTCATCGGCCGGGCAGTCGCCCGGCTGCCGTATGCCGTCCTCGTAGACCACGCAGTTCACGACGGCGCTGCCGAGCGGTGACCGGGCCGGATGGCTGAGGTCGACGGTGCTGCGGTAGCCGCGCCGCACCGCCCGGCGGGGGCGACGGATCATGGGCAGGGGCTCCGTTCGAAGGATCGGCGGCCAGTCTGCCACCACCCCTCGGGGGCCGTCCCGGCTCCCTGCGAAGACGCTACGTACCGCCGGTCCGAGAGGTCTCCGGTGGTGCCTCCGTGATGTCGAGGAAGACATGGTCGGCCTCCGGCCAGGTCCCGGCCACGGAACGCTTGATACGTACGCAGATCAGCTCGATCTCCTCGCTGTCGAGCCCCGGCACCAGATCGATCCGCGCCGCGATGAGCGCCGAGTCCATGCCGAGCCGCATGGTCAGCAGCTGGGCGACGTTGTCGATCTCGGGCTGGGCGTCGAGGAGCGAGGCGATCCGGCCGCGCAGTTCGGGATCGACGGACTCACCGACGAGCTGGACGCGCGCCTCGGAGCCGAGCCGGTACGCCACGTACACCAGCAGCAGACCGATGCCGAAGGACGCGCCCGCCTCCCACACCACCTCGCCGGTGACCAGATGCAGCACCATGCCCGCCATCGCGAGCAGCACACCGAGCACGGCGGTCGCGTCCTCGGCGACGACGGTCCGTACGGCGGGGTCCTTGGCGCTGCCCTTCTGCTTGCGCAGCTGATGCAGGGCGCGCAGCAGCGAACTGCCCTCGGCCACCAGGGCCACGCCGAGGACGATCAGGCCGGCCGTATAGCCGCTGGGGCTCTCCCCGTCGTCCGTGACCAGGGCGTTGTAGCCCTGGTAGAAGGAGAAACAGCCGCCCATGACGAAGATCCCCACGGCCGCCAGGAGCGACCAGAAGTAGCGCTCCTTGCCGTATCCGAAGGGGTGACGGCGGTCTGCCGGGCGCCGGCTGCGGTGCAGGGCGGTGAGCAGGAAGACCTCGTTGACGCTGTCGGCCACGGAGTGCGCGGCTTCCGAGAGAAGCGCGGGCGACCCCGAGATGAGACCGCCGATCGCCTTCGCGACGGCGATGACGATGTTCGCGGCGAGGGCCACGAGGATGGTGATCCGGGTATTTCCGTCGGACTTCTGTGTGTCGGGCTTCTTCTCGTCGAGTGTCTCCGTGTCGGACTCTTTCGCGTCGGACTTCTTCGCTTCGGGCGTCCTCGTGTCCGGCTTCTTCCTGTCCGGCTTCTTCGAGTCGAGTTCTTTCTGGTTCAAGTCGGCCTTCCGCTCTCGGGCGTGGCCGGACCCCACATGTCGGCCGCTCCGCCGCGTGTACCCCGCGGGCACCGGCCGAATCGACGCCACGAGACGCCGTGCGGCGCCGTACGGCGTGGGCAGGACCGATCCGGCCATCGGCACGGCGATCCGGTGCGTCCGGGGCCGCAGACCCGGCCGTCTCGCGTTCCGGGCGACATGCGGGCCGGGTGCTCTGCTGGCACAGTCGTCAGGGAGCGGAGGGGAGCCGGGGCATCCACCGACACGACCCGAGTGAGGCGAGCGGTCATGGCACCGAGGCATCCTGTGTTCGGGGCGCCGTGCTGGGCGAGCCTGCTTGCCCGCGATCTCGCGGACACGCAGAGCTTCTACGGTGCCGTACTCGGCTGGACCTTCCGCCCCGCCAAGCTCGGCGACCAGTTCGTCGTGGCGGAGTCCGACGGTGTACCCGTCGCGAGCATCGGCGCGCTGGCCCCCGCGCTCCAGGTCGCGGTGGCCTGGACGCCGTACTTCGTGGTGAGCGACGTGGACGCGACGGCCGCCCGCATCAGGGAGCGCAGCGCAACGGTCGCCGTGGGCCCCCTGGCCTTCGAGATGGGGCGGGCGGCGCTCGCCGCCGACCGGGACGGTGCCGTCTTCGGCTTCTGGGAGGGTGAGCCGCTGCCCGACGCCACAGCCAAGCTCGGCGGCCCCCCTTTCCGCCTGGAACTGCGGACCTATGACGCCATCGCTGCGGCGATCTTCTACGGCGAGGTGCTGAAGTGGGCCGAGGACGGGACGGGCACCATCGACGTCAGCTACGAGCAGGACCGCGTCGTGCTCCGTACGGGGCGGGGCGCGGGGCACGTCGTGGCGCGAATAGGCAGCGGTGGCATCGAGGCGGCGGCGGACCCCCATCTGCGCCCGCGGTGGCATGTGTCGTTCGCCGTGGACGGTGTGAAGGCGATCAGGGCGGCGGCCGAGACCGCCGAGGCGATGGGCGGCGCCGTGGTCGCGGCGGAGAAGACCGCGTACAAGGACGGGGAGCAGGTGACGCTGCGGGATCCCGACGGCGGTCTCTTCACCCTGACGGACCGCTGAGCGCGAGCGCTCCGGGCGACGGGCCGCGAGACGGAGGCCGGCCCGCCCGGGTTTTCGGCCCGCGATCGGGTATGCGGCCCGGCGGGCGACCCGGCGCTCCGCGGTCGGTGAGCCGCCGTCCGGCGACCGGCGCGCCACCGCGACCGGGGCCCGGCGACCACCGACGTGACCATGACGACGTGCCGAACACCAGGCGACGAAGGGAATGACCGTGAACGAGCGACATCCGGAGGGCAACGAGGGGAACGGCGCGGCCGTCCCGAGGGACCTCCCCGACCAGCACGCCCACCCCGGTGACGATCCGCTGGACGTGGATGTGGAGGGCATGGGCTCGTCCGATGAGCCCGACGACGCCCCGGACCCGGCAAAAGCCCCGGAGGAGCCCGACCAGTCGCTGCCCGACGCGGACGAGGCCGGAGCGGGCAGGCGCGGCGAACCCAACACCGGCGGGGTGCATCCCGAGCAGCCCGTCCCCGACGAGCCGTCGGGCTGACCGGCCCGGCGCCCACTTCCCAGCGGAGGAAACCACGGTGAAGAGCACGCGAGAGCCCGCGGCGGCACACGGCATCGACGCGGAAGTGACGGTGGAACTCAGCGGTTGCGAGACGGAGGACGCGCACGCCGTGTTCGGCGCGCTGCGCACCGTCTTCGCCTCCGACCGCGCGCCCGACGACAGGCCGCAGGAGGTGACGGGCGCCCGTCCGACGGTGTGGAGTTCGACCTTCGACGTGTCGGAGGTACGGCGGAAGGCCGGCCCGACCCGGCTGAGCGGGCCGGTGACCGCGGACGTCCAGGGCGGCTACTGGGCGGTCGCGAAACTCCAGGAGGAACTGACCGGCGCGTTCGCCGTACAGGTGCTGGGTACGGCCGCGGGTGACCAGGAACAGGAGGTCCAGCTACGGCTGGACACACGCCATCGGTGAGACGCCGCCCGTGAGACGCCGTCAGTGAGACGGCGCCCGCGAGACGCCCCGTGAACGCTGCCGGTGGGACGCCGTCCGCGAGACGCGGTCAGTGAGATGTCCGTTCGCGGGAAGAGGAGGCTGAGAAGTGACGAGTGTGACGTTCTCTCTGGTGGCGCTGGACTGTCAGAACCCGGCGGCCCTCGCCGAGTTCTACCAAGGCGTGCTCGGCGGGGAGATCAGCCACGACTACGAGGACTGGTGGGTGCTGCGCGAACCGGGCGGTGCCCGGATCGCCTTCCAGCGGGCCCCCGGCCACCGCGCCCCGGACTGGCCGCGCGCGGACTCCGACTCGCGGCAGGCGCACCTCGACTTCGAGGTGGCCGATATGGCGGCCGCGCAGGAGAAGGTGCTGGCGCTCGGCGCCACCGCTCTCGATCTCGATGACGACGGGGGTAAACGTGGCTTCCGGGTGTACGCGGATCCGGCCGGTCATCCCTTCTGCCTCTGCCGGACCGCCTGACCGACCGGGGACCCGCTTCGACCAGCGCGTTTTCCGTCCTGTCCGCCCCCGGAGCACTGTCTCGCGCCGTGCCCCGGGAGCAGCCGCGAGGAGCCGACGAGTTGCGCATTCGGCTCCGTCGGGTCAGTCTTTTCAGTGACCCAGAAGTGGCTGACGCTCACGCTTCGTATTCGGGGGTCGTTGCAACAACGAGGTGAAGCAAGTGGGCCCCTGTGTGTGAGGAGCCTGGACCATGACGATTCCACTCGGCCGCTACTACGAGGTGGAATTGCACGCCTCTCCGGAGCGCGTATCGCAGATCCGGCGCATTGTCGCCGCACACCTTCGACACTGGAATCTCGACCCGCAAGTCGACCCGGTCTGCTCGGGCATCGACGAACTGCTGACCAATGTCCACCGTCATGTCGGTGAGGGCAGCAAGTGCGCGGTCGAACTCCGCTGGACCGGCCGGTATCTCACGGCCGCCGTCTCGGACAACGGACCCGAGCTGCCCCGGCTGTCCTCGGCCGGTGGCGGCGGACTCGCCCGCCTCGCCTCACTGAGCGACAGCTGGGGTACCTGTGGGACGGTGGAAGGCAAGGTCGTCTGGTTCACCAGGAGCGTGGAGGCGCCGCAGAACGTCCTGCGGCTGCCCACCCTCCCGGTGGGCGGGACCGACGCGGCGGCGAAGGAGCCGGTTCCGGCACTGACGCCGGTACCGGCGTTCGCACCGTTCCTGGCCACGGCCTGACGACGGCGCCGTATCCCGTATCTCGGGGCAGGGCGGCTCCGGGCCCGGCCCGGAGCCGTATCGCGGCCCTCGCGGGCGCGTTCCGGCCGTCGTCCCGGATCAGCTTCCGGGGCCGTGTTTCGGACGGCCTCGCGGCCCACGCTCCGGTTTGTACTTTTCGGTCCGGTGACCTCGGGTACGCGCTCGGACGAGAGCCCGTGTCCAGGTGGCGCGGAGACAAGGAGTCAGAGATGGAAACCGACCAGGGCACGCGGACGTTCCGCGGCCGATCGGCCGAGCGCGAGGGGCAGTTGCGTACGTGCCTCCCGGCGCGCGTCACGATCCGCGACGGCGAACCGAGAGACGCCGGCCAGGGAAAGCAGGAGACGGTGGATCAGGAGTGGAATGTGGTTCGGGGAGAGGACTGAATGACTGCGAGGCTGCACATCGATCAGACAGGTACGGCGGACGAGAGCCGGGCGGGCTCCGGTTGCGACGTGTGGGAATGGCTGCGGGACGCGGCCTGCGCGCACGCAGATCCCGAACTCTTCTTCCCGGTGGGGGATTCCGGTCCCGCCGCCGAACAGGCGGAGCGCGCCAAGGAGGTGTGCCACAGCTGCCCGGTGGAGAGGCAGTGCCTCGAATGGGCGCTCAACACCGGTCGTACATCCGGGGTTTGGGGCGGCACGGATGACGAGGAACGCCGCCGGCTGCGGCGCAACGGCCGACGTCGGGTGCCCGCGCCGCGCGGCAGGCAGTCGCAGGCGTCGGGGCCGGGCGGCACGCGCCGTCCTCGCAGCCACTGAGAGGCGCGCCCGACCGTTCGACGTCCGACCGTTCGACGTCCGACGGCACAACGTCCGGTGGCGCAAGGCCCCTTGAAGGAGGCGTGAGTTCGATGAGCAGCACCCGAGGAGCCCGCTCGGCGGACTCCGCTCCGGCGGGCGGGGAAAGCGTCCGGGCGGGCGGCCGGACCGTACGTGTCCACCGGCCGGACAAGGTCCTCTTCCCCGCCGCGGGCGGCGGCGTCGACCTCACGAAGGCGGATCTGGCCGAGTACTACCGCTCCGTCGCCCGGTACATGCTGCCTGAACTCAGAGGCAGACCACTGATGTTGGAGCGGCATCCGGACGGACTCGACGGACCCCGCTTCATGCAGAAGAACATTCCCGGCAACTACCCCGACTGGGCGCGGCGGGCCGAGATGGCGAAGAAGGGCGGGACCGTCACGCACCCGGTGTGCGACGACACCGCGACGCTCGTCCACCTCGCCGACCAGGCGAGCATCACCTTCCACCGCTGGCTGTCACGGGAGGACCGCCCGGACTTCCCGGACCGGCTGGTGTTCGATCTCGACCCGGCCGAGGACGACTTCGAGCCCGTACGCGACGCCGCGCTGCTGCTCGGCGAACTGCTCGGCGAGGTGGGACTGCCGGCCACGCTGATGACGACCGGGTCCAAGGGGCTGCACGTGATCGTCAGGCTGGACGGAGCCGAGGGATACGACGAGGTACGGGGCTTCGCCACCGACGTGGCGCGCGTACTGGCGGCCCGTGCGCCGGACCGGCTGACCACGGAGCAGCGCACGGACGCCCGTGGCGGCCGGCTCTATCTGGACGTCCAGCGCAACGCGTACGCGCAGACGGCGGTCGCGCCCTTCTCGGTACGCCCGAGAGAGGGCGCTCCGGTCGCGACACCCATCAGCTGGGACCAGTTGGAGGACCCCGAGGTCAACGCGCGGCGCTGGACGGTCACGAACGTACTGGAGCAGGCGCGCACCCGCCCCTGGTCCGGAGTTCCGGCCAGGGGCAGGGCGCTCGGCCCGGCGCGGCGGAGGCTGGACGCCCTGTCCCCGTAGCGGCCGTGTCCGGACTCAGACGCTGTCGGGGAACTCTCCCGCCAGCGCGGCGGCCATCCGCAGGTGCGGACCGGCGTCGGTGGCCCGCCCCTGCCGCTCCAGCGTGCGTCCCAGCATCAGGCGCGCGTACTGCTCGACGGGGTCGCGCTCCAGAACGGCGAGCAGCTCCGTCTCGGCCTTCCGGAGCCGGGCGGAGTGGTAGTACGCCCGGGCGAGCAGCAGCCGCGGCGCGACCTGCTCGGGGACCTCCGCCACGAGCCCTTCGAGGATGCCGGCCGCCGTGACGTACTCCTGCGCCTCGAAGAACTGCTGGGCGCGTCCCCAGCGCTCGGCGGCGGTTCCGAAGTCGTAGTACGTGCTGGTGTCCACTGCTCTCCTCCTGGCTCTCGTGCTGTTCACCGGCCCACAACAGCGCCGGGCGCCCGAACATTCCGATGGTTGAAACTTTGACATTCTCCTCGACCGTTATCCCGTGGATGCTGCCGTGAGGTACCGGTCGGGATTAAGTTGTGCGCCATGAGCAATCTTGATCGTCAGGCGACGCTCTCCGTCTGCGGCGGCCGCGGCTTCGTCGTCGCCGAGCCGGTGCGTGAACTCCTCAGCCCCCGTCACGTCAAGCTCGGCGAGTCCACCGAGGTACGCCGACTGCTGCCCAACCTCGGGCGCCGCATGGTCGGCGCGTGGGCCTTCGTCGATCACTACGGCCCCGACGACATCGCCGACGAGCCCGGCATGCAGGTGCCGCCCCATCCGCACATGGGACTCCAGACGGTCAGCTGGCTCCACGACGGCGAGGTCCTGCACCGCGACAGCCTGGGCAGCCTCCAGACCGTACGCCCCCGGGAGCTGGGCCTCATGACCTCGGGCCGGGCGATCAGCCACTCCGAGGAGAGCCCCCGCCCCCACGCCCGGCTCCTGCACGGCGCCCAACTGTGGGTCGCGCTCCCCGACGCCCACCGCGGCGTGGACCCGCACTTCCAGTACCACGCGGACCTCCCCGAGGTCACGGCCCCGGGCCTGACGGCCACCGTCATCCTCGGCACCCTGGACGGCGCCACCTCCCCGGGCACGACGTACTCGCCCTTGGTCGGCGCCGACCTGACGCTCACCCCGGGCACGGACGCACGGCTGCCCCTCGACCCGGACTTCGAGTACGCGGTGCTGGCGATGTCCGGCGAGGCGCGGGTCGACGGCGTCCCGGTCCCGGCGGGCTCGATGCTCTACCTCGGCCGCGGCCGCACGGAACTCCTCCTCCGCACGGACTCACCGGCGGGCCTGATGCTGCTGGGCGGCGAGCCGTTCGAGGAGGAGATCGTGATGTGGTGGAACTTCATCGGGCGTTCACATGAGGAGATTGAGGTGGCACGCAAGGACTGGATGGAGGGCCCCCGCTTCGGCGAAGTGACGGGTTACGACGGCACCCGCCTCCCCGCCCCGGAACTCCCGCCGGTAGCCCTGAAGCCACGCGGCCGGGTGCGCTGACCTGGCCTGATTGATTCTGTGACGGCATGCCGCGTGGCCTTCGCTGAGCCCCCTCGCCGGACCGGCGAGGGGGCTCGGCTGTGCCTGCTGGTGGGCGCTCCCTCGGATTGGGCGGCGGTCACAGGTGTTGGCGGTGGCCTGCCCGTCGGCTACCCCCTGCCACCGGAGACCGGCTGGTGGAAAGCGATGGACGAGGAGACCTCAGCGGAGTTCGCGGCCGAGACCGGTGAACGCACGCTGGGCATCGTCGAACTCGCGGTACGTGCCGGGTGCCGGCGGCAGGGGGTGGCAGCCAGGATGCACTCCCATCTCCGGCACGGCCTCGGCGTCGAGCGCGTCACGTTGGCGATGCGACCCGATCCGGAAGCGGCACCCGCGCACGCCGCTTACGCCGCATGGGGCTACCACCAGGTCGGCCACTGGCAGCCGGCAGACGATGAGCCCGTATCCCACATCATGCTGCTGACCCTGCCGGTCGCCGCACACCGGGTCGGCCGGTGACCGGGAACATGGTCAGGCTGCGGGAGTTGCCCCGGCGCCATCCCCGCGGGGGCCAGACGGACCCGCGTACGCCGGATCGGGGGAACCTGCCCGCCGGGCAGGGTGAGCCGCACAGGCTGCCCGGCGCGGGCGGCGCGGGCGGCGCGGGCAGGAGGATCCTGTGTCGCATCCTGCCCACGGCCCCGTCGACATCTGCCGGCCGCGGCGGGAATGTGCCGTGTGGGCGGCGGATGGTGCGCGGTACGGGATCCAGCGCCTGGGGCACGGGTGACACCACCGTCGGGGCCACCTGATGGGCAAGGGGGGTTCGAGACCGGGGCGTCGTCGTCGGGGGAGTGCCGGCGACGTCCCGCGGCGGGCGGGGCTGCTGCGGGAGCGGGGGTTCCGGCTGTACTGGAGTGCGCAGAGCGTGTCGCTGGTCGGGGACGAGATCTCGTTCCTGGCGGTGCCGCTGGCCGCCGTGTTGTTGCTGGACGCGGGCGCGGCCGAGATGGGCTGACGGCGGCGGAGCTGCTGCCCTCGTTGCTGCTGTCGATCCCCGGCGGGGCGTGGGCGGACCGGCGGACGAACCGGCGCGGAGCAATGATCGTCGCGGACATCGGGCGGTTCGCCGCCGTCGTCTCCCTGCCGCTGGCGTACGCGTTCGGCGCGCTGACGATGGCTCACCTGTATGTGGCGGCGTTCGCCGTCGGGTCACTGACCGTGCTGTTCCGGGTCTGCAATCACCACGTGTACGCGTCCGTGGTCGCCGCGGAGAGGTATGTGGACGGCAACGCCCTGCTCTCCGGGAGCAGGTCGGTGGCCGCGCTCGCCGGACCGAGCACGGGCGGAGCGCTGGTGCAGGCACTGTCGGCGCCGTTCGCCCTGCTGATGGACGCCCTGACCTATCTGGTGTCGGCGGTCTGTCTGGGACGTATCAGGTCGCAGGAGGCGCCGCCCGCCTCTCGCGGTGAGGGCGGCCTGGCGGGCGGACTGCGGTGGGTGACGGCGCACCGCACCCCGGCCCTGCTGCTGGCGGGAGTCGCCACGCTGAGCCTGTGCCAGACCCTCACGACGACGCTTTTCGTTCTTTACGGGACCACCGAGTTGTCACTGAGCCCCGGAGCGATCGGCGCGGTGTTTGCCGTGTTCGGGCTCGGCGGCCTGGCCGGCGCGTACGCCGCCCCGCGCGTGGTGCGGCGGATCGGCATCGGCCCGGCCATCGTGACCGGCTTCCTGTGCTTCAGCCTGCCCCTGCTGCTGGTGCCGCTGGCCGACGGCCCGGCTGCGTGGGTGATCGCAGCGCTGGCCGCCGCCTACCTCGGCGCCGGCTGCGGAGTCGCGGTCCTGGACATCTCCGCCAACAGCTACCTGATCGCCGTCATCCCGCCCACGCTGCGCTCCCGCGTCATGGGCGTGGTGCAGACGGCCAACTTCGGGGTGCGCCCGATCGGCGCGGTGCTGGCCGGCACGCTGGGCACCGCGCTCGGCCTGCGGACCACCCTGTGGATCGGCACGGCGGGTGCCGTGCTGAGCGTGCTGTGGGTTCTCGCGTCCCGGCTGCATCGCGTCCGGGAACTGCCCGAACTCCCCGCGCACCAGGCGCGAGCGGAAGACGTTGAACGTGCTCTCTGGCAGGCCGTGCGAGACCATGGCCCTCCTCTCCGCACCTCCGTGCCGTACGACGAGCCGAGGGGCATGGTCTGCGCGGGTGAATCACATAGAATCGAATGCATGTTTGATTCATCGGAGGAGCGACTCAAGGCGCTCCGATTCCTGCGCAACGTCCAGGTCAGGCACCTGGATCAGACGGACCGGTGGATCGCGGACGAGGAGCGGCGGGCCGCGGAGCAGGCCCGGCGACGGCCGCCTCCGCCCCCGCCCGACTGGGCACTCGAACGCGGGAAGCGCGCTCTTCCCGTGCTGGTCCACACCGCGCAATGCTGGGAGCCCTTCTTCATGCAGGCGATCACCCGGGAGCAGGCGCTCGAGGCGCTCACGCGTGGCGGGGTGCCGCCCTGTGCGCGATGCGAGCCGGACAAGGCGCTCGGTGTGCTGGACTGAAACGGGCTACGCGGAGCGGGGCTTACGGCCTGCGGTCTTCTTCTCCCCCTTCTTGGCCGGGGCCTTCTTGGCGGTGGTCTTCTTGCGGGCCGGCATGTCGTGCACGGTGGCGTCCTCGCCGCTCTCTCCGCGGGACTTCTTCGCCTGCTGTACGGACTGCTCCAGCGCGGACATCAGGTCCACCACCCGGCCGCCCTGCTTCGCCTCGGCCTTCGGCGCGGCCGGGGTCTTGCCCTCGGCCTTCGCCTCGATCAGCTTCTCGACGGCGTCCGTGTAGGTGTCGCGGAATCCGGACAGGCCGTCCAGCTCCATCGTGTCCATCAGGGCGAGTGCGCCCTCGATCTCGCTCTCGTCCAGCTCGACCGGCGCGGGTGCGAGTTCGGAGGGGTCGCGGACCTCGTCGGGCCAGTGCATCTGGTGCAGCACCATCGCGTTCTCCTTTACGGACAGCAGCCCGAGACGCTCGCGGCCGCGGAGCGCGTACTTGGCGATGGCCGCCTTCGAGGACCGCTCCAGGGCCTTCCGCAGGAGGGTGTACGGCTTGGCGGCGACCTCGCCGGCGGCCTCCAGGTAGTAGGTGTCTCCCAGGCGGATCTGGTCGATGGTGTCGCGGTCGACGAAGGCGACGACATCGATGGCTTTCGCGGTCGGCAGCGGCATGTCCGCCAGCTCGTCGTCCGAGATGGGGATGATCTTGTCCTTGGCCACTTCGTAGCCCTTGCCGATCTCGTCCGACGTGACTTCCTCGCCGTCGATCTCGCAGATCTTCCGGTTCCGTACGAGCCCCATGTCTTCCAGGTGGACCCGGCGGAAGTGGATGCTGTGGTCCTCCATCGCGGGGAGCAGCCGGATCGGGATCGTGACCAGGCCGAACGAGATGGCACCGCTCCATACAGCTGACGGCATGCGACCCTCCGTGGCCGGACGGCGGCCAGGCCGCCAGTAGGGAGAACGAGGCGGGCGAACCGCCGCCCGTACTCCGATCCTCACCCCGCCCTGCCCGGCTCGCACCACGAGCCGGACGCACCCGGCCAAGGTCTCGGACTCGGCAGAGCCGTGGCCGCCGAGTCCGACCACCGCCGTCGAACCGTGCCGCGACATCTGCCGGGTGGTCCGTGGCCGGACGCTACGGAGGGGAAGGTCCGTCCCCCGCCCGCGTCAGCGAGCCGTGAATCCCGAGGGGTTCCCGTTGGGGACGCCAAACAAAATCGCCCACGTCAACGGGATAGATGAGCTGTCAACGTCTTCGTTACACTCCCTCGATGAACGCAAAGCCTCGCTGGCTGACCTCGGAGCAGAAGGTCGCCTGGGACAGTTTCATCCGTATGCAGGAAACGCTCATCGGACGACTCTCCCGCCTGGTCCAGGCCGACTCCCATATGTCCGCCTCCGACTACATCGTGCTGGCGAGTCTCACCGAAAGAGGCGGCGGGCGGATGCGCTTCCTGGACCTCGCCAAGCTGGTGGAGTGGGAGAAGAGCCGCATGTCCCACCAGGTCCGGAGGATGGCGACGCGCGGACTGGTGGCCAGGGAAGAATGTCCCGATGACGGACGCGGAGCGTTCATCGTCGCCACCCCGGCCGGCTACAAGGCGATCGAAGACGCCGCGCCCGTGCACGTCGAACACGTCCGCCGACTGTTCATCGACGCCCTGACCCAGGAAGAACTCGACACGCTCGCCCGGATCTCGGACCGCGTTCTCGCGCACATGAAGAAGCAGTCTGACTGACCGATCAGAGATTCGACGAGTTCATGGCATGGCCGGGTGAAGTCCGCCCCGGCGTCGGCTCAGTGAGGGCGTTCTGACGTGCGGGCTGCCAGCCAAGTCTCCTCACGGTTCCCAGGCCTGTACGGGGAGGTTGGGGAGCTAGTTGACTAATCAACCGTCACCGTAGGGTGATCTCGCCGACTCGTCAATCGCCGGCTTCGCGGAGGTGCCGCAGCGGGAATGCTCGCGATCGGCGGCACGTGCCCGAAGCTGCTAACGGGTCGCCGGCGGCTACGCGTCCGCCCACCAGGGCGTCGGCCTGCTGCACTGCTCCCCACGCCCTGTGCAGCTGATGAGGGGCCCCGAGTTCCAGGAGCCGTCGAACGTGCGGCACGCAGATGGAATGCAGGACGCCGCACGGCTTGACGACGAACGTGCGGACTGCGGCGTACCTGCCGGGTGGGGTCGCCAGTCCGCAACGATCTTTCCCTCGAAAGGCGGCGACTGGTCGGCCAACTGCTGGCTGCTCCTTAGCAGTTGCCCTAAGTGGCCATCGCGGACACTCCACCGGCCAGGCGGCTCGGGCCGTGGCCGAGCGCCGCGACGGCTTTGCGCCCACCCCGAACCTGCCGCCACGCGGCACGGAACTGCGCCTCACCTCCCGCCCCCCACCTGCGCGGCCACGCCTCGGCCCCGGTGCCGACATGCCCGTCTCGCCGCGTCATATGGCCTCCGCGCAGGGATAGTTGACGCGTCAAAGAGTGGCGCTTAATGTGGATGACGCGTCAACCAAATGGTTCGAGGTCGTCGGCCGGTCGGCCCGTATCTGGCTCGCCGTCAGCATCAAGATTTCGGTGCGCCGCCCGAGGCCCGTGGACGCGAGACTCCAGCAAGGGAATCCCATGAGCACTGAGACCAAGGCCGGACTCGACGCGCTGCTGACGCCCGAGGAGAGCGTTCTGGTGCTGATCGACCACCAGCCGTTCCAGTTCGCCAACCTGCACAGCCATGAGCCGACGATGGTCGTCAACAACGTCGTCGGACTCGCCAAGGCCGCCAAGGTGTTCGACGTTCCGACGATTCTGACGACCGTTCTGGAGGAGCGCGGCGGCTTTCTCCTCCAGGGTCTTCAGGATGTGTTCCCGGAGCAGAAGCCGATCAACAGGACCTTCATCAACGCCTGGCAGGACGAGCGCGTCGTGGACGCCGTCAAGGCGACCGGACGCAAGAAACTGATCCTCGCGGGTCTGTGGACGGAGATCTGTCTGGCGATGCCGGCGATACAGGCGGCGGGCGAGGGCTTCGAGGTCTTCGCCGTCACTGATGCCTCGGGCGGTGTCTCGAAGGAAGCCCACGACATGGCCGTGCGGCGCATGGTCCAGGCGGGCGTGGTTCCGATCACGTGGATGGCCGTGTTGGGCGAGTGGCAGCGCGACTGGGCCCGTGAGAAGACCGTGCAGGGTGCCGCCGAGGTCCAGGCGCAGCACGGTGGCGCAAGCGGTGTGGCCTTCACCTGGGAGATGCAGCTCCTGGCCATGCCCACCGGAAGCGAGGCGTGACATCGCGACCGCGCCGCGGCTCCCATCCGCATCGGGTACTGCCTGTCGCTGACGGGTTCCCTCGCGGACGACAGCCGGTCGGCCCGTCGCGCCCATGAGATCCGGCGGTTCTCCGCTCTCGACACAGGGGTGGAATCCCCGGCCGGAAAGAGTGGCGCTCGCGTACGCCGGCGCCGAGTCTCGCGCGCGCAGTCCCATTCTCGGCGCTAGGGCCAACAGGGGCGCGCCGGCGAAGCCGGTGTGGACCTCCCGCGCCACTACGCGGTGCCACTCGCCTGCGCTCAGATGCAGGTGGCCGCACGGACCGTCGAAGCGACTGGCGGTAACCGTCTTCCGGAGAGCTCGGCCAACCGCAGGCAGCCGTATGGCAGCGGGTCGCCGGACAATCGGGCGACCCGCTGTCGGTTCGCACGGGCATTGAGGGTTCCTGCCTGCGACATGAGTAAGTTGATGCATCAACCGGGTTGGGTTGGTGTGCAACGAGATCCACGCGGGGACTTGAGGGAGGACAACATGGCAGTGGAAGTGAGCGACGCTCCCGGAGCCAAGCGGTACGAGGCCCGGGTTGACGGAAAGGCCGATGTCGCGGCCGTCGCGGAGTACATCCGCACCATGGAACTGGTCGCGTTCGTACACACCGAGGTCTCGCCGGAGTACGAGGGCACGGGAGTCGGGTCGGCGCTGGTCCGCACCGCTCTCGACGAGGCGCGGGCCGCGAACCTGCGGGTGCTGGCCACTTGCCCGTTCTTCGCGGGGTGGATCGCCCGGCACCCCGATTACCAGGACCTGCTGTACCAGTCCCGCAGCAGAGTCAGCGACTGAACAGCCAGGCATGGCAGCGACGGAGGCCGGCATGAGCAGCGGTACGGAGAAGAAGGCGTACACGAGCCAGTCGATCACCGTGACCTTCGAGGCCGGGCGATGCTTGCACGCCGCCGAATGCGTCCGCGGCCTTCCTGAGGGCCTTCGACCCTGGCCGGCGCCCGTGGATCCGGCCCGACAGTGCCGGGGCCGGGCGCGTGGCCGAGGTGGTGCGTCGCTGTCCCTCGGGTGCGCTGCAGTACGAACTCGTGGACGGCGGGGCAAAGACGCCGGGCTAGCCGGCGCGGATCCTGCGCAACGCTGATCGCGCACGGCGAGTTGAGCGCGGACACGTCGGTATGGCCGCCTGCCGAGGCCAGGGGGGCCTCCCGTACGGCGGATGTCCCTCGCAGCGCAGCTCTCCGAGTACGGCATCCGCTGCCGCTGCGGGCCCCGGCGAGTCTCGGCAACAGGATCGAAGGAACGCCATGACCGAGCAGGCTCGGCGCAACACCGAAATCGTGCTTACCGCCATGCGTCAGCTCTTCAAGGAGAAGGACGTCACCGCGCGCGATCGATACTGGGCTGACCCTTACGTGCAGCGCAGTCCCCAGATGCCCAGCGGTCTGGACACGCTCCGTGCCGCGGTGCCGGGCCTGGCGGGATTCTCGTGGGAGCCGCAGCGGATCGCCGCGCAGGGCGACCTCGTGTTCACCCGCCGTCCGTCCCCGGCCGGGGACCCGGTCCGGCGGTTCCTCATGCTGCCGGCGAGAGGATGAGATCCTGCCATCATCATCGAACGTCAAGGGCTCGTCACGCCCCGCCCCACGGCGGGCCGGCGTCGCGCATCCGAAGCCACGCCGACCGGCGACGGGCAGCTTCACGTCGCCGTGCACTTCGCTCGCGGCCCCGCGAGATCCGCGACCCCGTCTTGTTTCAACGGCCTCGGCGGCCTCGGCGGCCTCGGCACGGTCGCACTCGGCGCCACCGTCGCGCTATGGGCCGTGACGCCTCTCCCCTTGCGACAGGAGGACCTGCCTCATGAAGACTCCCGTGCCCGACTACCTGGACGAAGTGCTCGACAGCCTGCGTGACGACACCAGCGGCGGCAACGCCGACTACATCCCCGAGCTCGCCGAAGCTGATCCGGAACGTTTCGGCATGGCGCTGACCACGACACTCGGTCGCACTTACGCTGCCGGCGACGCCGACACGGAGTTCACCATCCAGTCGATCTCCAAGCCGTTCGCCTACGCGGCCGCCATCATCGATCGTGGCCTCGACCGCGTCCTGGACGCCGTTGGGGTCGAGCCGTCCGGCGAGGCCTTCAACGAGCTCTCCCTCGAAGGGGACACCCACCGGCCCAAGAATCCAATGATCAACGCCGGAGCCATCACCGCGCATTCGCTCCTGGCCGGCGCGGAGGCAGGCCAGGACGACCGGGTCGACCGTGCCGTGACGTTCTTCTCCCGCCTCGCGGGCCGGGATCTGCAGGTCGACGAGCGGGTGTGCGCTTCGGAGCTCGGCTCCGCGCACCGCAACCTCGCCCTCGCCTACATGCTGCGCACCTACGGCATTCTCGACGGGGACGTGCCCTCCGTCGTAGAGGGATATACGCGCCAGTGCTCCATCCTGGTCAGCGTGCGGGACCTCTCCGTGATGGCCGCGACGCTCGCCACCGGAGGTATCCAGCCCGTCACCGGCGAGCGGGTGATGGACCCCGGCGTCGCCCAGCACGTCATGGCCGTGATGGCCGCGGCCGGGATGTACGACGCGGCGGGCGACTGGCTCACCCGCGTGGGCATCCCCGCGAAGAGCGGCGTCGCCGGGGGCATCGTCGGCGTCCTGCCCGACCGGGTGGGAATCGGAACCTTCTCCCCGCGCCTGGACTCCCACGGCAACAGCCAGAGAGGACGCCGTGCCTTCGAGCGGCTCTCCCGGGACATGGGGATGCACCTGTTCGCCTCCGACCAGGGCAGGCTCGACGCCGTCGACGTGAGCGAGTCACGGGGCGCGGTCACCTTCGCCCTGCGGGGCAACGTCCAACTCACCGCCGCCTCCGAGCTCTTGGACCTGATGGCCGACTCGGACGGCACGGCCGACGTGGTTCTGGACGTCACCAGGGTGCATTCCTTCTCCGATCTCGGCCGTCGCATGTCGCTCGAAGGTCTGCGTCGACTGCGGCTGGACGGACGCGAGGTCGCCGTCCGGGACCCCTCGGGCGTGCTGCCGGACCCTGATCTGGGAGACGGCAGCTACCCGGATGCCCTCTGACCGCCCCACCCCGCTCTGGCTACGCAAGAAGAAGCGCCCGATGCCGATGCCGATGGCGGTCGGTCGGGCTCCGGCTAACGTTTGATGCCTACGCCTGCCAGCAGGCTGATCTGCGCGTCCGTGATCTCGGCCGCGTGCGCGGCGGGCTCGGCCGGACGCCAGCGGTGGCAGCAGCAGATGCCGGGGTCGACCAGGTCGAGCCCGTCGAAGAAACGGCGGACTTCGCCGTGTGAACGGAACTGCACCGGAGACCCGGACTTCGTGTAGACCTCCGCGACCTTGTTCCAGGTGACGGGGTCGAAGTCGGGCGTGCAGTGGTTCATCGCGAGGGCGCTGCCCGCCGGGAGTGGGTCGAGGAGCCGGCGGACGATGGCGTACGGGTCGTGGGGGTCGGTGATGAAGTGCATGAGCGCGTTGAGGGACAGGGCGATGGGCTGGTCGAAGTCCAGCACCCCCGCGTCCTCCACGGCTTCCATCAGCGCGTCGGGGTCGGTAACGCTGGCCTGGACGTAGGCCGTGCGTCCCTGTGTCGTGCTGCGCATGAGGCGTTCGGCGTACTTCAGGACGAGCGGGTCGTTGTCCGCGTACACGACGCGGGCGTCGCGTGCGACGGACTGGGCGATCTGGTGCAGGTTGGGCTCGGTCGGGATGCCCGTGCCGATGTCGAGCCACTGGCGGATGCCGTACTCCTGCGCCAGGACCCGGGTGGCCCGGTGCATGAACGCGCGGTTCTCGCGCGCGGTCATGTAGATGCCGGGGTGAGCCTGGGCGGCGACCAGGGCCGCCTCCTTGTCTATCTCGAAGTGGTCCTTGCCGCCGAGGAAGTAGTCGTACATCCGGGCCGAGTGCGCCTTGCTCGTGTCGAGATCCTGGCCGGCGTGCCTGGTGCTCATGTTCTCCCCTTCATGCCTGTGTCTGTCGGCCCGCAGGCCAGGGACGGAGACGGTGCCGTCGTCCCTTCTGCTCACCGTCGGATCACCCGGCGGTCAAGTGGTCGGCCAAGCCCTCTTTGACTCCGCGGACGAACGCGGTGATCTCCTCCGGCGTGTAGATCAGCGCCGGGCCGGCCGGGTCGGCGGACTGCCGTACGGCCACGCGGCCATCGGCGAGTTGTTTCGTCTCGACACACTGGCCGCCGTTCGGCCCGCTCCAGGGACGTTCCCAGCCCTGTTCCCCGAGACTGTGTGCCGGCATGCCGTTGTAGACGCCCTCGTCGGTCATCGTCATGAGTACTCCTTGCGCATGCGGTTCAGGAGCGCTTTGCTGTCCGCCGACGACGTCAGCAGCGCCATGCGGGAATGTGCCTCGAGATGGGAGACGACGTCCGCGCGCTGGTCCAGGTAGACCGAGGCGCACAGGAGTTCGCTGTAGACGATGTCCGGTAGTTCGGGTTCCTCGAACCGGAAATATGTGAACGGGGCACACGCTCCGACATGCGCACCCGTGGTGAAGGGGACGATGTCGAGGCTGACGTGCGCCAACTCGGAGACGTCCAGGAGTCGGCCAAGCTGCTCTCGCATCACGTGGGGGCCGCCCACCACCCGGTGCAGGACGGCTTCCTCCATGACGACCCACAGTGTGGGGGCGTTCTCCCGGTCCAGCAGGCTCTGACGGCGCAGACGCAGCTCCACGCGGCGTGCTATCTCCTCCTCGCTGCCGTTCGGCAACCCGCCGCGCAGCACGGCATGCGCGTAGTCGGGAGTCTGAAGAAGACCGGTGACGTACTGGGGTTCGTACGTGCGTAAGGTCCGGGCGCCGGCCTCCAGGCTGACGTAGGCGGTGAACCAGGTGGGGACGGCATCGCGATAGGAGTGCCACCAGCCGGGTTTGTTGGCCTGCTCGGCCAGGTCGACGAACTCGTCGATCTCCTGGCGGTCCGAGCCGAAGGTCTCCAGGAGCTTCTCCGCGTAGAGAGGCTTCAGGGCGACCTCGGCCTTCTCCAGCCGGCGGATCGTCAGGGTGGTCACGCGCAGAGCCTTTGCCGCGTCCTCCAGCGAGGCGCCGGCACCGAGCCGCTTCTCCTGCAGCCGGCGGCCGAGGATCATGCGCAGGACTGTCGGTGCGCTGGTGCTGGAACGGGCTTCGCTCACGCCCAACCTCCTGAGGAACCGTCAATAGCGCCATTCTGACAGCGACTTGATGTCGACGCCAGGGTGATACCGGCACCGCTGAAATTATCAGGGAGTCGGTTGCAGCCTGAGCGCCAGCACGCGCATAGTGGACGTGTGAGCGGTCAAGTCACAGCAGTGACGCGCAGATCCGGTCCGGAGAGGGCGTGTGATGTCATGCCGTCGTCCGCCTCCGCCACTGGGCGATTGTCTCGGCGTACACCTCTTCACCGCTCGAGTTGCGTCCGGCAATCCCCCACCCCCCACCCCCCACCGCGCCCCGCCTCCGGAAGGCGCTGGAAGGCGACAACCGTGACTCTGTCCTCGCCCTCAGCCCCGGCCTCGACCCCTTCCTTAGCCGGGACCGTGTCGCGCCGGGAGTACTGGTTCGGCCTGCCCGCCCTGCCCACCAGTGCGAGATCCGCCAGGGACACCGTGCGCGACCGGCTCCGTGCGTGGAAGCTGCCCGGCGACACATGCTGCGACGCGGTGCTGCTGGTCTCCGAGCTGACGACGAACGCCGTACTCCACACCAGCAGCGGTCATGTCCTGTGCGGCCTCATACTGACCGGTGACGAGCGGCGCCTGCGCATCGAACTCCACGACGAGGGTGACACCCCGGTCCGCCCGCCCGAGACCCGCGCCGGCCCCGGAGAGGAGAGCGGACGAGGGCTGTTGCTCGTTCAGCAGCTCTCGTACAGCTGGGGATCCGCGCGCTCGACCTGGGCCGGAGGCAAGGTCGTCTGGGTGGAGCTGCTGGCCCACGGCTGACGCGGTGGGCGGCACCGGCCCACGGCTGATGCCGCGGGCGACACCGGCACACGGCGTCGGTCCGGCAGCGACAGCCCCGGCGGGCAGGGAAGGGACTGGCTGCCCACCGGACCAGTGGCTCCGTCCAACAGCAGCGATCGCACGGCACCGCCGACTTCCTTTCGCGCGGTGGGACCCCTCCTCCTCGATTCCATCTGCAGAAGGCGCCCATGACTCCCCACGATGAAGCCGCTCCTCCCGTCGTGCTGTACGTATGTGCCGACCGGGCCCGGGGCGCGCCAGGGGGAGCCACGCAGCGCGCGCAGACAGAAGGCCGGGCATACGCCCAGGAGCGGGGACTGGCGATCGCCGAAGTAGTCACGGATACGTACGGTGAGCCCGACCCGGCCCGGCGCAGCGGGTGGCAGCGGGTGAGAGAGCTGGCCCAGACGGGGCACGTCACCGCTGTACTCGTCCGCTGGCCCAGCACCATCGCCCCGGAGCCCGCGCACGAACTCCGGCACCGCGAGGTCGCCTGGCTCCACGACCTGGGCGTGCATGTCCGGTACACCTGGGCACCCCTGTCGTCAAAGGGGCTGTGAGACCCGGTACGGCATCGACTCCGGGCGCCGGTCCATGGAGCAGAGGTTCGTGACCGGGAGAGTCCGCAAAGGCGCGCCCGTTGTCTGAACTGTCGCGCGGCGGGAAGACGAACCGCACACAGGGTTTGTATGCGACAGGAGAAGCGACGTGGAGATCTCAGGCATCATCACCGCGATCATCATCGGCATCGTCATCGGCGTCCTGGGGCGGCTCGTTGTCCCTGGGCGCCAGCGCATCGGTGTGCTCTGGACCATCATGGTCGGCATCGTGGCCGCTCTGATCGGTACGGCTCTCGCGTCGGCTCTCGGCGTCGGCGACACGGACGGTCCCGACTGGATCGAATGGCTCATTCAGATCGGCCTCGCCGCGGTCGGCGTCGTCGCTCTCGATCGTGCCAAGGCACGCCGCTGAGACCTGCCAAGGCCCCTGCCGAAGGCGACAGACGCCCAGGGGCGTGGGTGCGAGCCGTGACACGGGGAGGAGACCTCGCAAAGGGCCCCCCACCGTCGCGGTCACTGCTCGGACGGCGGCGGTGTCAGGTCAGGAGATATACGGCGTACGCCACGAAGAACCCCGCGCACAGCACGGTGACGGTGGCGATGGCGATGAGTGGGCCCATTGCCCAGCCGGGCTCGGGCTTGACTCGCGGGCCGAGCTCCGAGCCGGTACTGGATTCGCCGGGTGGGGTCTCCCCTGGAGGCACTGATCCTCCTGCCTCCAGGCCGGTTGTCACGCGCGGATCCGGATCGGCGCCGTTATCGGTCATACATGACGATTACCCACTATTCATGCACTTAACAGGTGAAAGCGGCAGTGCTTCCGTCAGGAGGGAAGGTCCGCGGCGCGGGACGTTCACCTGTCGGTGAAGGGCCCGGTCACGTTCGAGTGCGATTCGCCTCCCGGTTCACCGTCCTCCGGCGGTTGCGGTACGGGCCGGGCAGTGTGATCGGGATGGCCTCGGGTGCGCCGGGCCTCTTTCATCTCCGCCTCGTACAGATGTGTCCGCCCGTCGGCGAGTTCCTGCCGCACCCGCGATTCCAACTGGGTGAGCGGCTGGTAGAAGGTGGCGTTGTACGCCTCGATGATCTGGAAGGTCCAGTGGCCGGGGATGACGTTGCGCCCCACCATCTCCCGCTCCACCAAGTCCGCCTGCCGCACGTGGCCCGCCGTTCGCAGCTGCTCCACGGCTCGGCCCAGGGTCAGGTCAGCACCACCGGTCAGCTGGTGGAAGGCGTACAGATGTCCTCTGGCCTGCTCGACGGTCTCCAACGCTTCCGACAGCGTGCCAAGGGCTTCGATGGTGCCGTCGCTCACACCCTCGGGGCGTAGGTGCCGGGGCGCCGGGTGGTCGTCTTCGTCGAAGATCTCGCTCATACGGTGATCCTGCCCCGAGCGACCCCTTTTCCGCGGCGGTCGGCGCGGCTTGTGCCGGAGTGGACATGGTGGAGGCCAGGATCGGGCACAGGAGTAGGGCGCCCCGGCCGGGGCGGCGGCGGGCCGGGCTGGCCCGTTTCGGGAGAGTGAGGCATACGGTGGCACGTGCGGCGCTGTTCGACGTGGACGGAACCCTGACGGATACGAACTACCTGCATGTCACGAGCTGGTGGCAGGCGTTGCGTGGTGCGGGCCACGAGGTGGCGATGTGCGACATCCACCGGGCGATCGGGCTCGGCTCGGGCGACCTCCTCGCCCATCTGCTCGGCGACGACCGGGACCGTGACGGGGACAGCGGGATCAGTGCCGCGCACAGCACGCTGTACGGCACGTACTTCGGCCGGCTGACGGCTTTCGACTCCGCCGGCGACCTGCTGCGGGTCCTGGCCGGTCAGGGCTGGACCAACGTCCTCGCCTCGTCGGCGTCCGGACCGGAGCTCGCGGTCCTGCGCCGTGCGATCGACGCGGACGATGTCATCGCGGGAACGGCGAGTTCGGATGACGTACGGCGGGGCAAACCGGCCCCTGACCCCGTGCGTGCCGCGCTGGACCTCGCCGGGGTTCCCGCGGAGAACGCGGTCTTCGTCGGAGACGCGGTGTGGGACATGCAAGCGGCGTCGAGAGCGGGCGTACGGAGCATCGCGGTCCTGTCCGGCGGCATTCCACGCGACGCGCTCGAAGCCGCCGGGGCGGACGAGGTGTACGAGAACGTCGGCGACCTACTCGCCCGCCTCGACGACAGCCTCTTCGCCCGCACGGACTGAGTCCCGCCGCCGGCACACGACAACGCGGGCGGCCCCGGTGACGCGGGCCTTGCCGTTCGCATTGCGCGCGACGCTCCGCCGAAGCCGCCGGGGTGGCGAGGTGACCGTACCGGTGGGGGTGCCGCTGCCGGGTGGCACTGTCGGGACGGTGGCGCGGACGGTCCCGCCGAGCCCGCCGGTGCCGGTGCGGGTAACCGAGCCCTAAGGGTTGCCGACACCGGAGCGACCGGTGGGACGGTGGCCCAGAACGTCACCGTGTCCGCGCCGTGTGTCGGTGGTCAGATGCCGGGCCGGTAGCGCATCGGGTGGTCCCGGGGCACTTCGACGATGCAGATCATCACACCGTCCGGGTCGGCGGTCCACATCTCGATCAGTCCCCAGGGCTCCTCTTCGGGCGGACGCGCGATGTCGACGCCCCGCGATACGAACTGCTCGTACGTCGCCCGCGCGTCCCCGACCTGCAGCCAGAGTTGGAGCCCGGGGGAGGGCGGGGTGTCGGAGCGGCCCGAGACCTCGAGGAAGCCGCCGCCGAGGAAATAGACGGTGCCGCGCTCGGGCCCGGTGCCGAACTCCCGGTAGACCGACAGGCGAAGCCTCTCGCCGTAGAAGACCCGTGAGCGCTCCGGATCGGTGGGCCGGAGCAGAATCCTGCTGCTCAGTACATGCACCACGCGGTCGCACCCCTTCCGGAGATGACTGGATCCAAGAGAAGGCGCGCCGCGCGGTCTTGATGCCGCGGGGCAGGCGTCGACAGCGTGCCTAACGCTCCGCGGCGGCCCGGGTCACTGTCGGGCAGGCGATGCCCACCACCGACTGACCCGGCGTCAGACCCTGATGAACCTGATCAGAACCTGACGGCACATCAGGCCGCGTCCAGCTCCGCCACCTCGGCGGCGGTGAGTTCGAGATCGGCGGCAGCGGCCGAGTCGGTGACGGTCTCCGGACGGCTGGAGCCCGGAATCGGCACCACCGTGGGCGACTTCGCCAGCAGCCAGGCCAGGCAGACACGCTGTGGGCTCACTCCGTGCGTGTCGGCGACGCTCTTGAACGGGGAGTGCGTGGAGCCGAGTCCACCGGCGTTCTTGATGCCGCCGAACGGACTCCACGGCAGGAACGCGATCCCCAGCTCCTTGCACAGCTCCAGCTCCGGTTCGCTGGAACGGAACGCCGGTGAGAACTGATTCTGTACGGAGGCGAGCCGGCCGCCGAGAAGGTCGTAGGCCAGGCGGATCTGCTCCGGATTCGCGTTGGAGATACCGGCCCGCTGGATCTTGCCCTCGTCGAGCAGGTCCCGCAGGGCGCCGACGGACTCCTCGTACGGCACCGCCGGGTCCGGGCGGTGGAACTGGTACAGCCCGATCGCCTCCACCCCGAGCCGGCCGAGCGACTCCTCACAGGCGCGCCTGAGGTGCTCCGGGGAGCCGTCCACCGTCCAGGAGCCGTCCCCCGGCCGCCGATGGCCGCCCTTGGTGGCGACCAGGACCTCGGAGCCCAGGCTGTGCGAGGCCAGCGCCTTCGCGATCAGGGACTCGTTGTGGCCCACCTCGTCGGCGTGCACGTGGTAGGCGTCCGCCGTGTCGATCAGCGTCACCCCGGCGTCCAGCGCCGCGTGGACGGTGGCCAGGGAACGGGCCTCGTCGGGCCGCCCCTCGATCGACATCGGCATACCGCCGAGGCCGATCGCGCCGACCTCGGCGGTACCAATACGGCGAGTCTTCATGGTGTGTGGTTCTCCCTGCCGTTGTCACGCGCTGCCGGGTCCCCGGCAGGCTCCTCAGGTCGGGCTCCTGCCCGGCGGAGCGTTCCGTACCCGTCGTCGGGCGTACCGGTCCCCGACCCCCGACGGGAAGGGTTTGTTCCATTACCACCGAGCCGGCCGGCGGCGCCACCACCGCCGCAGCAGGAACGGCAGGTCCTACGACCGGCACCGAACCACCTCGGGGCCTGCCGTACGCGAAGTGCCGGTCAGGACCCGCGACATGGCGCCCGACGGCTTCCGTCGGGCGCTCGCCGCTCCTCCGTGCGGGTGCCGTTCTCAACGGCATTGCCCGCCACAGGTGTTGGCGGACCGCCGCAGCCTCAGGCAGCTCGTGCCGATCCTCCCGGGACCTGGAGCTCCGGCTCCGCCCGCAGCCCGGCTACGTCCACACCGCTCTCGGTCAGCACACGCTCGATCTCCGCCGCGGACCCGGCGTCCGTCCCGGTCTCGTCCAACAGCGCCGCCAGCAGGTGGGTCGTGCCGACCGTGGGCGAGTCCTGGGCGGACGCGGTGAGCTGCGTGACGTGCAGGAGACGCCGGTCGAAGTCGGCGGTGCCGTCGACCTCCGGAGGCGCCTCCTCCGCGACCCCGGTGGAGGGAAGCAGCACCCGGGCGACCGCATCCTGTCGCGCACCGTATTGGCGCAGGAGCTCCGCTCCCCGGTTCGCTCCCGTCAAATGGCCGGGGAGCTCACGCCCGGCGACAGCCAACGACCGGTCCAGCGCCAGGATACCCAGCAGCACATCGACGGGTTCCATCTCCGACGCCCCGCGACGCACCGCCCCTCGTCGTGACTCCGACCTCACCACACCCACGACCGCGGACCCGAACCCCGTGCCGCCCCCGAAGGCCCAGGCGGTGAACTTCCGGGTCAGCGGGTTACCGCTCTTCCCGAACGTCCCCGCCTTGCGCAGCACCAGCACCGTACCGGCCTCCGGCGCTTCGTCGCTGCCCCGCAACGCGTCGAGCGCGGTCGCGGCAGCCGGGACGTCCAACTTCTGCACCACCATGGCCTCACGGGCGCGCGTATCAGGCAACTCGACCAGTGCGCACGCCACATGGCGGACGCGCACCGAAACGGTGCCCTCCTGACGTGCGGTCTCCAGCGCCTTGCGCAGGCAGGACCTCAACGCACCGGTCATCGGCGGGAGTTCAATGCCCTCCCGCTCCTCCTCCTTTTTCTTCCGGTTCTTCCAGCGCAGCCTCTTGACCTCCTCCTGCCGGACCTCCCGCCACAAGGCGTCGATCTCCAGCTCGTCGTCAGGGGCTCCCGCCACGCCGTCACCCGCGTCGTCACTGACCCACACGGATGTCCCCCGGCTCCCGATCGAACCCGCGAGCGAGCCCGAGGCCCTCATTCCGGGGGCGATCGCGGAACCCGCGGCCGAGTCACCGGACACGAGCGCGTTCAGCAGGCTCTCCGTACCGACGTCCGCGCGTTCCTCCTTGGCCACCTTGCTCATCGTCTCCAGCAGCAGCTGGACGACGTCCCGCTCGAACTCCGTGGTCGCGCCGGCGTTTCGGTCGGACGTTCGCTGATCCATCGGGCTTACCTCTCTTTGTGGTGGTACTGCTGAGAAGGACGCAAGCCGGCGCTCTGTGCCTCCGCTTCCGCCGACCGATCTTGCTTCGGTGACCCGACCCGACCCGACCCGACCCGACCCGACCCGACCTGCCCGGTGCCGGCGTGGCGTCCGAGCCCGGCGGACCCACGCCTGCTCGCCTCATCAGGGGATCGCAGGGCTGCCGGTCGGGAAAATCGGTCGACAGACAAGTCGGTGGAGCACTGTGATGGCTTCGACCGCCCGCCGCACGGAGCGGGCCCACCGCAGGAGTTCCTCTTGGCGACCGGGAGAACCGCGGACCCCCGCCCCGCGATCGATGCCGTCCTGGCCAGGCGCCTGGTCGACACGCAGTTCCCGCAGTGGGCCGGGCTGCCTCTCAAGTCGCTCGACCCGGCGGGCTCGGACCATGTGATCTACCGGCTCGGCGAGGACCTGTCCGTCCGGCTGCCCCGCCATGCGGGAGCCATCGGGCAGGCCATGAAGGAATCCGAGTGGCTTCCCAGACTCGCCCCGCACCTGCCACTGGCCGTCCCGGTACCGGTGGCGGTGGGTGAGCCCGGCTTCGGCTATCCGTGGCCGTGGGCGGTTTCCCGCTGGCTGGACGGCGAGGTGGCGACTGCCGAGGCCCTCGCCGACTCGTCCCGCGCCGCCGTCCAACTGGCGCGATTCCTCAGGGCACTTCAGGAATTCGCGCACGAGGACTTCCCGGCCGGGGCCGCTCGTCGGCTGACGCCGGCTCACGTCGGCCTTCGTCGCCACACATCGGCCACGGGGAGCGGCCAGCCGTGCGCCAACTCCCCTACTCGGATGCGGCGTTGGGGTGGGGCGTACGTGAAAGTCGTGAGAGTTCGTACGAGATTCCCGGGATTCGGTCACGGGCGCGGAAACCTGGAGAGCTCACTCGGCGCTTTCCAACAGGCCGGGCGCCGACCCATGCGATGGGAGACCGATCAACGATGTTCACTCTGGTACGGAGCAGAGTGCGGACGGCCGCGCTCGCGCTCTCGGCCGTCGCGGCCCTCGCCTTCGGCACGACCACCACGACCACCACGACCACCACGACCGGCGCGACAGCGGCCCCCGCTCCCGCTCCTGCTCCCGCGAAACAGGGCCCGACCTCGGTGGCGTACGTCGAGGTGAACAACAACAGCATGCTCAACGTCGGCAAGTACACCCTCGCCGGCGGCGCCGACAACGTCTTCGACGTCGCCGTGATCTTCGCGGCGAACATCAACTACGACACGGGCACGAGGGCGGCGTATCTGCACTTCAACGAGAACGTGCAGCGTGTTCTCGACAACGCCGCCACGCAGATACGGCCGTTGCAGCAGAAGGGCATCAAGGTCGTCCTCTCGGTGCTCGGCAACCACCAGGGCGCGGGCTTCGCCAACTTCCCGACCCAGCAGGCGGCTTCGGCGTTCGCCAAAGAGCTGTCGGACACCGTGGCCCAGTACGGCCTCGACGGCATCGACTTCGACGACGAGTACGCCGAGTACGGCAAGAACGGCACCGGCCAGCCCAACGACAGCTCGTTCGTGCACCTGGTGACGGCGCTGCGCGCGAACATGCCGGACAAGATCATCAGCCTCTACAACATCGGCCCGGCCGCGTCGCGGCTCTCCTACGGCGGCGTCGACCTCTCGTCCAAGTTCGACTACGCCTGGAACCCGTACTACGGCTCCTGGCAGGTCCCCGGCATCGCACTGCCCAAGTCGAACCTGTCGCCGGCGGCCGTCGAGATCGGCCGGACGTCCCAGAGCACGGTCGCCGACCTGGCCCGGCGGACCGTCAGCGAGGGGTACGGCGTCTATTTGACGTACAACCTCGACGGCTCCGATCGCAGCGCCGATGTCTCCGCGTTCACCAGGCAGCTGTACGGCAGTGACGCCGTCTACACACCGTAGGGCGCGACCGGACGCCCCGGCTCGCGTGGGGCCGTGACCGTGCGAACCGCGCCCCCGACAACGATATCAGGGGCGCGGTCGGTGCCGGACGTCCGATGCCGGGGCGGTCAACGGGCGTGGCAGTCAACAGGCACGGCGGTCAGGGGCGCGGCGTGCCGACGGTGCTCACTCGAAGAACTTGAGGCCGAACCCGACGTTGGTGTTGGCGCCGGGGACGTTGGCCCTGCGGTATGTGGTGTTGCCCCACCAGACGGCCGTGCCGCTGTACCAGTAGCGGTTGGCCCATGAGTACGGCGTGCCCTTGGCGACCGCGTGGAACATGGTCGGGAACCGGTTGCCGGAAGGCGGGCCGGCGGCGGCGTCGCCGCGCGGCAGGACGAACGTGTGGTGGCCGGGGCCGTCGACGTTCAGCGTGGGGTCCCAGCCCGCCATCATGGTCGAGGCGTGCGAGCCGAACAGGCAGCCGTTGCTCTTGTACCAGTCCCACACGTACGTCGGATCGCCCCCCGCTCTCAGCCGAAGGTCGGCGATGCAGTACTGGTTGCTCCAGCTGCCGTTCGCCGAGTACACGACGTGCAGTTGTCCGCCGGGGTCGACGATCGGCTGTGGTGCCTCGTTGATGTACGGGTTGCCCACGACCCGTTCCCACGGCTCGCGCGGCTGCGATACGACGTAACGGCCGCCCGTCGTCGTGGTGGGGCTGTTCATCCGGGCGATGTACAGGTTCTGCTCGATGTTGGTGTCACCGGCCCAGCCCGACCATACGAACCAGCGCTGGCCGCCGAAGGTGAACGGCACCCCGTCGATGGCCCATTTGTCGTCGGGCAGGGCGACCTTGGTGGCGGCGGAGTAGCCGGTGTCCGGGCTGGCCGAGCTGATGTGGTAGGTCCGGTGGGCCGCGCCGGTGCCGGCGGCGAAGTAGATGCGGTACTGACCGTCGTGGTGCACGATCTCGGGGGCCCAGACCTCGCCGAGGCTGGCGGTGTCCCGCCACACCTGGTGCTTGGGCGCGGTGGCGACGCCCTCCATGGTGGACGCCGAGCGCACCGCGATGCCGCCGTCCACGGACTTGGCGGAGACGTAGAGGTCGCCGACCTTGATGACGCTGGGGTCGGCGCCGCCGACGAGCGGGCGGCCGAGCGTGGACGGCTGGTCGTCCGTCACCGCGGTGACGGCTTCGGCGGTGGTCACTTGCCCGAAGGCGAATGTGCCCACGAGTCCGAGGGAGACGATGTTGGCGAGCCATCGGGTGGGGGACAGGGGCATCAGGTTCCTACTGATCATGTCCACGACAGAGAGCGCTCTCACCTGCTGACCATCAGGTGAGCGGCCGTCAAGAGGGTGAGCGGTCCCGCCCCTCCGCCGACAGCCGTGCGATGAGCTGTTTTGCGACAGCTCTCCGTCGTCCGTCCTCAACGGCTGCTGAGCCGGCGGTTCACTCCGGCCGCTTCTTGTCGGCGTCGGCGTCGGCGACGGCCTCGGTCCCGTTCTCGTCCGCGGCGCGCGGTGCGCCTCCCGTCTGCGTGGCGTTGCCGCAGAGCGTGGAGGCGGCGCACAGGTCCGCTCTCGGCCGGATCGGAACACCGTTGGAGCGCAGCACCTTCCGGACGTCGAGGATCAGCGGGAAGACCTCCTGGTTCCAGTCCGAGCCCTGTTCGTCCCAGGCCCGCTGCTCCGACTCCACCGCCCTCCGGTCCTCCGCGAAAACCCGCTCGGTGAAGCGCCGGATCAATGGCCAGGCGAGCCGGAGCGCGCCGGGGACGGACGGCTTCCGGATCATGAGCAGACCGTAGACGTGATTGGTGCGCTGCTCGGCGTCCTCCGGTACGTACGCCACCCACAGCGAGAACGCGGGGAGTTCGGCCTTCTCGGGGAGTGCCTGAAGGGTCTGGTACGGATACTCCGTACGGATGGTGATGACGTCCGGCGACTCGCCGCCGCCGATGCCTTCGGCGGAGAGCAGACCCGCACCGCGGTCCTTCTTTCCGCCGGCGGGAGTGAACAGGTACCGGGCTTCCACGGAGTGCGGACCGGTGTCGTAGCCGAGCAGTTCCGGGCGGATCCGGCCGATGACGCCCCGGTGGAGGAACTGGTGGTTCATGTCGAGCAGGTTCTCGTGCATGAACGAGTAGTGGCACTGCACCGTGCGCGAGAACGTCATCGTCCTGTGCTCGGACGAGGCGAAGGCGGGCAGGTCGGGAAGTGGTGTCTCGGCGGCCTTCTCCGGGTCACCGGGGAACACGAAGACCAGTCCGTACGCCTCGCGGACCGGGTAGGCGCGCACGCCCCGCGGCGGCCGGTCCACCCCCTTGGGGAGATACGGGATCTGCGAGATACGGCCGTTGCCCCGGTAAGCCCAGGCGTGGTAGCAGCACCGCAGGGACTCACCTTCCACGACACCCATGCTCAGCGGTACCTGACGGTGAGCACACCGGTCCTCCAGGGCGTAGACCGCGCCGCTCCCACCCCGGTACAGCGCGATCCGCTCACCCGCGAAGGTGGCGGCGAAGGTGCTGTTCTTCCGTACGCTCCCGGACACGGAGACCGGATACCAGAAGTCGGGATTGATTCCGGTACGGCGGAGGTCGGCCACGGCGGGGGCGGGGGAGGGAGCGACGTGCCGCTCGTTCGCGATTCGGGGGCCGCCGGTCCCGTCCTGTGCGGACTGCGTCTCGGTCATGCGATTCTCCCTCGCCCGCGGCTCGTTCCAGTGATGGGCCCAGCTCCGGTCCGGACCGCGACACGATCGCGGACAACGCGGGACCGGCGATCTCGGGCAGCCTGTCCCATACAACGGGCGTCCGGTGGGAACAGCACCTTTTACGCATCCGGTGGAGCGACATCGGCGAGCGGGAACGGCCCGCCACGAGGATTCGCGGGCGGGCCGGCAGGGCCCGGGGACGTCCCGAACACCGCGTCCGCACCGGACGGCGCGAGCGCGCGGACACGCTCCACCAGCCCCGGCCCGTACGTCGCGGGCGGTCCCGAGGCGGCCCACCACCGCCCGCCGTCCGGCTGCCGACGCGCGTGACACACCGGGACCGGGGCCTCGTGGAACCGGGATCCCGCGACGGCGCCCCTTGGGACGCTCCGCCGGGCGACCCGGCAACAGGCGTTCGCAGTGGCGGGCGGGGTCACTCCTGCGGGGTGAGCAGGACGATCGGGATCTCGCGGTCCGTCTTCTGCGCGTACTCGTCGTACAGCGGGAAGATGCCCGCCATCCGGAGCCAGAGGGACTCACGTTCGGCCGGGGACGCGACCCGGGCGCGAGCGGTGAACCGCCGGCCGCCGACCTGCACTCCGACGCTCGGGTCCGACCGGAGGTTCTTGAACCACGCCGGATCCTCGTCGGCGCCGCCCTTGGAGGCGACAACGACGAAGTCGTCGCCCGCGGTGCCGTAGAGCAGGCACGTACGGCGCGCGATGCCGCTCCGGCGGCCGGTCGTGGCGAGGATGAGCGTGTAGACGCCGTTCGACTCGTGTCCCTCGGTGCCACCGGAGGCCAGATACGTACGAGTCTGCTCCGCGACCCAGTCCCACTGGGAGTCGGTGGCGTGGTCGAGGTCATCGGCGACAGCCATGACGGGCGGTCCTTTCTTTCAACGGTCTTCCAAGGGAATTCCGGGATGGGTACGTGCTGATGGGCGATCGGTCTCAGTCGAGCTTCTCGACGAGTCCGATGACGACGCCCTCGGGGCCGCGGACGTAGCAGTACCGGTAGAAGTTCGCGTACTGCGCGACCTCGCCCACGAGTTCGGCGCCGTGGGCGCGCAGGCGGTGCAGGACGTCGTCGACGTCGTCGACGGCGAACGTGATGCGGGGGATGCCCGGGGTGTTCACCGGCGCCCTCGGCGCCACGCCGGTCGCCGCCGGCGCGTGGAACGTCGACAGTTCGACCCGGCTGTGGCCGTCCGGGGTACGCACGAAGGCGAGGTCCGCCCGGACTCCGTCCAGCCCGACCAACTGGTCCACCCACTCACCCTCGACCGCTGCCTCGCCCTCCAGTTCCAGGCCCAGTTCGACGAAGAACGCGACGGCGGCCGCGAGACCCTCCACCACGAAGCCGACGTGATCCATCCGGTAGATCGTCATTTCCTCCTGTGCCAGGCGGCCCGTCGTGGCCGCTCGTGCTCCTGGGACGGAGTCGGCGCGATGTTCTCGACACAACAGTGTCTGTGACGGCCGTCACAGGGTTGCCGGGCACGGCGAGGTGCGGGCATCCGACGGAAGCAGGAGGTCGGTCTCCGATGCCACGGACCCCGGCTTCGGTGGCCGGGGTCCCGTGGCGGTGGTCCGAATCGGAGGTTCTTCGCGACTCCCTAGCGACGGCCGAGGGCCCGGTCGACGGCCTTGATCAGGTCGCCTTCGGGGGTGTCACCGTCCAGGGACCAGAACATCGCGCCGCCGAGTCCCTTGGCGCGGACGTACGCCGACTTGGTGCGCAGCACCTGGGGGTCGTCGTACGTCCACAGCGTCTTGCCGTCGAAGAGCCAGGCGTGGCCGTTCCTGAGGTCGCGGTGCACGGTGTACGTCCCGGAGTCCGCGAGCTTCTTCAGTGCCTCGTAGTCCTCGTTGCCGTTCGCCCAGGTGCCCGGGGCGGGGCCGGTCGCGGGCCGGCCCATGCCGGTGCCGCCGCCCGAGACGCCCGTCCAGCCCTGGCCGTAGAAGGGCATGCCGACCACGAGCTTGCGCGCCGGCGCGCCGCGCCGCAGCCAGTCGTTGACCGTCTGGTTGACGCTGAAGTCGTCGGACTTGGCGAAGAGCGCGGACTGCTGGGCGGTCGTGGGCTCCCAGGTGCCGTGGAAGTCGTATCCCTGGAGGTTCACGAAGTCGAAGTCCCGCATGATCTTGGAGACTTCGTAGCCCGCGTCGATCTTGGCCGGGGCCGTGGGGACGAAAGCGGTCAGCTCGTAGCGCTTACGCTTCTCCTGGCCCTTCCGGGACTTCGCGTGCGCGTCGAGCTGCCGGCGGAACTCCCGTACGAGCGCCGTGAAGTTCTCCTTGTCCTCGGGGCGGAACACGGTGCCGACGTCGCCGGCCGAACCGGGCCACTCCCAGTCGAGGTCGATCCCGTCGAAGAGACCCGCGGCGGCTCCCGCGCCGCCGCGAGTGCCGTCGACGGGCAGATTGCCCTTGATGTAGAGGTCGATGCAGGAGGAGACCAGCGCGCGGCGGGAGGCGGGAGTGAGGGCCGCGTCCGAGAAGTGCTTCGACCAGCTCCAACCACCCAGCGAGATGAGGACCTTGAGACCGCGATGCTTCGCCTTCAGCTCACGCAGTTGATTGAAGTTGCCGGCGAGGCGCTGGTCGTCGGTGTCGGCCAGGCCGTCGACGGAGCCGGCCGCGTCGAGCGGGCGCGCGTAGTCGGCCCAGGCGTCCGACTCTCCCGGGGTGTTGCCGGTGAAGCACTTCCCTTCGGCGCTCACGTTCCCGAAGGCGTAGTTGATGTGGGTCAGCCTGGCTGCCGCCCCACTCGTGTCCATGTCCTTGACCTGGTAGTTCCGCCCGTAGACACCCCATTGGGCGAAGTAGCCGACCCGCTTGTACGAGTTTTTCGAGGGGTGGGAGTTGTTCGAGCCATGCGTGTCGCCCTGCGAGGTGGGTTCGGCGCCCGCGGAGGGGGCGAGAGTGGCCACGAGGCCGAGGGAGAGGGCGGCGATGGCCAGCCGGGAAAGGTTCTTTCGAGGCATGAGGCTCGTTTCCTGTGCGCGTGCCGGAAGGGAGCGGTGCGCACAGGAACGTATTGGTCTGGACCATTAACGTCAAGATGTATGGCAGTTCTACCGCAGGTAAGTGTGCGTACGGAGTCAAAGTGCTATTCCTGGTGGGACTTTGCCCGATGTCCGGACGATCGCGCCGCGCCGTCGTAGGCGGAGGCGACCCGCATCGCGAGGTGGCCGCCCCCGTCGTGGCCGACGAGGTCGACCGGTCCGTCGGCGGAGCCGCGGACTGATCCTCGCCGTCGACGGACACCCGGCGGACCGGCAGCCCGCCGCGATCGCGTCGGCCCGGCATCCTCCGGTTCGGCCTCACGACCCATCCGTCCCAGTAGGCGGGCGGCCCGGAAATCCAAGCGCGGCACGCCCGGGTGCGCCGGCCTCCGCGGTGCCGGAATGACGCTCCGCGAAACACCCTTGTTACTCGTGCGTAATGCACGCCGTGTCGGTGACATCGGCGACTATGGGCCGCCCTCACCACCGTGGCAACGTTGGCGCTGTCGCCGACGAGGGAGGGTGTGTGAACAAGGGTTACGCCGTGTTCTGCGACGCGGACCGGCAATTCTACGACTCGCCGCACCACCTTTCCCCGACCGCCGAACCGACCGGAACCGAAGAGCCGACCGGAACCGATGACGCGACCCGAACCGCCGAATCGGCGGGCGCCTCCGAATCAAGGGGCATCTCCGAATCCGCGGGCCGTTCCCCGGCCCGGACCGGCGAGTGGTACGAAGCCGCCCGGCGCCCGGTGCCCGAAGGATGGCAGCGTCATCACAGTGGTGACTGGCTGGCATTCCGTCCGGTCGAGCACGAACTCCCCGCCCAGGGCTGGAAGATTCATGTCTCCGCCTGCCTGGACAACGCCGAGTCGATTCTCGACCGGACGATGTCCCACTGCGTCGACCGCCGTATCGCTTTCAAATTCGTGCCGAGCAGATATCTGCTGCACACGCGGAACGCCAAATACGCGGACCGCGGCGCCAGCGGGAAATTCATCACCATCTACCCGGTGGACGACGAGCAGTTCGGGCGCATAGCCGGCGAACTCGACGCACTGCTGGCCGGTGAGCCCGGCCCGTACATCCTCAGCGACCTCCGGTGGAACGCCGGCCCCGTCCACGTCCGCTACGGCAGCTTCACGCGCCGGGACTGCTACGCGGACGGCATGCTGCGGCCGGCGATCGAGAACGCCGAGGGCAGGCTCGTACCCGATCCGCGCGGCCCCGTCTTCCGGACACCCGACTGGATCACCCCGCCCGACGTGCTGCGCCCCCATCTCGAAGCGCGCGCCGCCACGACCGTCGCGGCGTCGCCGTACGTCGTCGAACAGGCGCTGCACTTCTCCAACGGCGGTGGTGTGTACGTCGGTCGCGACAGCAGGACCGGCGCGAAGGTGGTGCTCAAGGAGGCCAGGCCGCACGCCGGTCTGGCGGCCGATGGCGCCGACGCGGTGACCCGGCTCGCCCGGGAGCGGTACGCGCTGGAACAGCTGTCGGGGCTCGCCTGCACCCCGGAGGTCCTCGACACGTTCGAACTCGGCGGCCACCACTTCCTGGTGCTGGACTTCGTCGAGGGCAGACCCCTCAACACCTTCTTCGCCCGCAGGCATCCGCTGATCGACGCGGACCCCGGCGCGGAGCGGCTCGCCGAATACACCGAATGGGCACTGCGCCTGTACGGGCTGGTGGAACGGGCCGTCGAGGCGGTGCACGCACGCGGGATCGTCTTCAACGACCTGCACCTGTTCAACATCATGGTCTCCGAGGACGAGTCCTCCGTCGTACTGCTGGACTTCGAGGCCGCGGCGCCCGCAGCCGACAACGGGCGCCAGACCGTCGCCAATCCGGCGTTCGTCGCCCCCGCCGGCCGACGCGGCCTCGACGTCGACCGCTACGCCCTCGCCTGTCTGCGCCTCGCCCTCTTCATACCGCTGACCAGCCTCTTCGCCATCGACCGGGGCAAGGCCGCGCACCTGGCGGACGTGGTGGCACGGGAGTTCCCCGTCGACCGTGGCTTCCTGGACGCGGCGGTGGCGGAGATCGTGCGCGAGCCGGGCCGGGACACGGCCACCGGTACGGCTGAGGCGGACACCGGTACGGATACGACGTCCGGGTCCGGCGCAACGGTGCCCCGGACCCCGGCACCCGCCACGTCCGGCCCCTATCTGCCGGCCGAGCCCGCCGACTGGCCGCACAGCCGCGACTCCATGGTCCGCGCGATCCTGGCCTCCGCGACCCCCGAACGTGACGACCGCTACTTCCCCGGCGACATCGCCCAGTTCGCCACCACCGGCGGAGGTCTCTCCTTCGGATACGGCGCGGCCGGAGTCCTCTACGCACTCGCCGAGAGCGGCGCCGACCCCTGCCCGCGGGCCGAGGAGTGGCTGCTGGAGCGCACCAAGCAACCCGAGTCGGGCACCCCGCTGGGCTTCTACGACGGCCTCGCGGGCCTCAGTTGGACCCTGCACCGGCTCGGTCACCCCCACCGTGCCCTGGAACTCGCCGAGTTGACGATCCGTCAGCCATGGGACGAGCTGCCCGCCGACCTGCACGGCGGCGCCGCCGGCCTCGGACTCGCACTTGACGCTCTCGGCGCGGCGACCGGCGAGAGCGCACTGGCCGACGCGGCCATGCGCTGCGCACAACTCGCCGCCCGCGCCATGGACACGGCCCCCGAAGGGACGGCCGACGGAAAGCGCCGGGCCGGACTGCTCCACGGCGGCGCGGGCACGGCCCTCCTCTTCATCCGCCTGTACGAACGCACCGGCGACACCGCCCTGCTCGACCTCGCGGCACAGGCGCTCCACAGCGACCTGGACCGGTGCGTACAGAGCGCGGGCGGCACCCTCCAGGTGGACGAGGGCTGGCGCACCATGCCCTACCTGGGCGCGGGCAGCGTCGGCATCGGCATGGTCCTCGACGACTATCTCGTCCACCGCGCCGACGAGCGATTCGCACGTGCGCGCGGCGACATCGTGCGGGCGGCCCAGGCGACCTTCTACGCGCAGCCCGGACTCTTCCGCGGCGCGGCCGGCATGGTGCTCCACCTCAGCCGTACGTCGGTCACGGGCCCCGGCACCGAACCGGCCGACATCGCACGGCAGATGGGCACGCTCGCCTGGCACGCGCTGCCCTACCGGGGGCATCTCGCCTTCCCCGGAGAGCAGATGATGCGGCTCTCCATGGACCTCGCGACCGGCACCGCCGGTTGTCTGCTGGCAGTCGCCGCCGCCCACGCGGACGGACCCGCGCGACTGCCGTTCCTCCCGCCGCTGAAGAAGCGGCCCATGAACCGGCTCCTCCTGGAGTCGTGACCAGCACACCGTCCCCATAAAAGAGAGGCACTGTCATGAACCTTCTTGACCTGCAGTCGATGGAGACCCCCAAGGAAGAGGCCACGGGCGACGTCGCCACCGGCAGCCGGGCGAGCCTGCTGCTCTGCGGTGACAGCAGCCTGAGCATCACCACCTGTAACTGACACCTCTGGTCGTCGGCAGGCCGATGACCCGGTGCGGCGCCGGACGGGCTTTGAGCCCGTCCGGCGCTCACGGGCGTCGGTCCCTACGCTTACGTCCTGCCGACCGCCCGAACCGAGAGGACCCCTTCTTGAAGACGCCGCCCGTCCCGGAGGACCGTGAAGCGACAGCCGCCGGTCTCCTGCTGGGCGCCGCGCGTCACAGCGCGGGCCGGACCACGGCGGTCTTCCTCTGCTCCGCGGCCTCCGCCGCCGCGTCCCTCGCGCTGCCGGCCGTCCTCGGCCGCACACTCGACCTCCTGCTCCGGCGCAGCCCGGACGCCGACCCCTGGCTGCTCGCCTGCGCCGCCCTGATCGTCGCCGAGGTGCTGCTGGACGCGGCTGTGGCCCTGCTCGGCGGTACGGCAGGCGCGCGCTCCGCCGCCTGGCTCCGTACCCGGGGCGTGGGCCGTCTGCTCGCCGCGTGGCCCGGCCACGCCTCCCGCTTCCCGCCCGGCGACGTGGCTGTCCGGCTCACGGCGAACGCCACCGAGGCGTCCACCGCGCCCGTCTCCGCCGCGACGCTCGGGGCATCGCTGCTCGCGCCCGTGGGAGCGCTCGTCGCGCTGTTCCTGATCGACCCGTGGACCGCGCTCACGTTCCTCGCGGGGCTCCCGCTGCTGGTGCTCGTCCTGCGGGCTTTCGCCCGCGGCTCCTCCGACAGCGTCGCGAGCTACCAGCACGTGCAGGCCGACATCGCCACACGTCTGGTCGAGGCGCTGGCCGGGGCCCGTACCATCGCCGCCGCAGGCACCGAGGCACGCGACCGCGACCGCATCCTCGCCCCGCTGCCCGAACTGGCCGCGCAGGGCAGCCGGATGTGGCGGATCCACGGCGCCGCCGTCGCGCGCAGCGGTGTACTCATGCCGCTGCTCACCGTCGCGGTCCTGGCGGTCGGTGGCATCAGGCTCGCGTCCGGCGACATGAGCGTGGGCGAGCTGCTGGCCGCCAGCCGGTACGCGGCGCTCGCCGCCGGCGTCGGTACGGCCGCCGGACTGCTCGGCTCCCTGATCCGCAGCCGTTCGGCGGCGCGCCGGGCGGCCGAACTGATGGCGCTGCCCGCGATGACGTACGGAGCCCGGACCCTGCCGCCCGAGGCGCGCGGAACGCTGGAACTGCGCGGAGTGAGCGTGAAGCACCAGGACAGGACCGTCCTCGCCGGGGTGGATCTGACGATTCCCGGCGGCACGTCCGTGGCGGTGGTGGGCCGCTCGGGGGCGGGCAAGTCCACGCTGGCGGCGGTCGCCGGGCGGCTCACGGAGCCGGACGGGGGGACCGTCCTGCTGGACGGCGTTCCGCTCGGCGCCCTCCGGCAGGACGAACTGCGCCGCGAGGTCGGCCATGCCTTCGAACGCCCCGTCCTCTTCGGCGCCACGCTCGGCGAGGCACTGGCAGGCGGCTCGCCGATGCCCGGGGAACGTGTCCGTGCGGCGGCTCGCGCGGCGAGCGCGGACGCGTTAGTACGGCTCCTGCCGCAGGGGTACGCGACCGCGCCGCATGCCGCGCCGCTCTCCGGGGGAGAGCTTCAACGCCTTGGCCTGGCAAGGGCGTTCGCGCGAGCCGGACGGCTGCTGGTGCTCGACGACGCGACGTCCAGCCTGGACACCGTGACGGAGCATCAGGTGGAGCGCGCCCTGGCACGTGACGTCCGGCACGGCACCCGGCTGATCGTCGCCCACCGCCTCTCCTCGGCGGCCCGCTGCGACCTGGTGGTGTGGCTGGAGGAGGGCCGGGTACGGGCGACCGGTACGCATGAGGCACTGTGGCGCTCCGAGGAGTACCGCGCCCTGTTCGCTCCTCCGGAAGCCACGGAGCCCGCTGCTCCGGATCTCGCGCCGGCGGCGGCGTCGCCCACGGACCCGTACCCGCACGCCGCCGTTCCCGGTCCCACCGCGGCCGAACGGGCCGACCGGTGAGCGCCGCCGCGAAATCGCCGGCCGGTGCCGAGCCGCCGGCCGCCGAAGTGTCCTCCGGCAGGGGCGCGCTGCGCCGGAACCTGCCGCCCGCGCGGCGCTTCCTGGCGGGCAGGAAGCGGGCCCTCGTACGGCTCGGCGGGTGGTCGCTGCTGGAGTCCGCGCAGACGTTCCTCGGCGGGTACTGCCTCGCCCAGGCCCTCGACCGCGGCTTCCTCGCCGGACAGACCGGGACGGGGCTGCTCTGGCTCGCCGTCGCCGCAGCCTCGATCCTCGGCGCAGGACCTCCGATGCGCGGCGTCTTCGCCCAACTCGCCGAGCTGACCGAGCCGTTGCGGGACGCGCTCGTACGGCGCGCGGTCCGGCAGGCGCTGCGCCGGGCGGTCACCGATCCGGCCCGCACCGACGACCGCTCGGACACCGGCGCGGTCTCACGGCTCACCCATCAGACCGAGATCGTCCGTGACAGCTTCGCCGGACTCGTCCTCACCGTAAGGGCGTTCGTCTTCAACGCCGTCGGCGCGCTGATCGGCCTGCTGGCCCTCGCTCCCGAACTGCTCCTCGTCGTCCTGCCCCCGCTGGTCCTGGGGATCGCCCTCTTCCTCGCCACGCTGCTCCCGATGGCCTCGGCCCAGCGCGACTTCCTGGACGCGGACGAGGCCGTGGCCGAAGGCGTGGGCGCGGTGTCGGCCGGCCATCGCGACCTCGTGGCCTGCGGAGCGCAGGCGGACGCGGCGCAGCGTACGGGGCGGCTGATCGACGTCGCGGAGAGGACGTCGAGGGTGCTGGCGCGCTGGGCCGCGCTGCGCACCGTGGCGCTCGGTGTCGCGGGTCAACTGCCCGTACTGCTCCTGCTCGTCACCACTCCGTGGCTGCTGCGGCAGGGGGTGACGACCGGCGCGCTGGCCGGGGCGCTCACCTACCTTCTCCAGGCGCTGCTTCCCGCGCTGCACAGCATGATGACCGCGCTCGGAGCGGCGGGGACGAGACTGCTGGTCGTGGTCGACCGGTTCCAGGACGCCACCGCCGCCCCCTTGCCCACGAAGGCCCCGGCCCCGGACCCGGCCGGCGCCGGCCGCCGGCGCCCGTCCCGCGGTCGGCGCCCCTCGCGCACCGTGCCGGCGGTCGAGGTGCGCGACGTCACCCACGCCTACGGCCCGGACTCGACTCCCGTGCTCGAACGCCTCGATCTCACCGTCCGGCGCGGAGAGCACATCGCCGTCGTCGGTCCGAGCGGCATCGGCAAGTCAACGCTCGCGGGTGTCGTCTCCGGGCTCGTCGCCCCCGACGAAGGTACGGTCCTGCTCGGCGGGGAACCGGTGACCGGCAGGACCGCTCGGGACCTCGCGGACCGGCGCGTCCTTATCCCGCAGCAGGCGTATGTCTTCACCGGCAGCGTCCGCGACAACCTCCTGCACCTGCGGCCGGACGCCACGAGTGGCGAACTGGCCCACGCGATAAGGACGTTGGGCGCCGAACCACTTGTCCACCGGCTCGGCGGCCCGGACGCCGCACTCGCCCCCCGGGGCCTGTCCCACGGTGAGCGCCAACTCCTGGCGCTGTGCCGCGCGTACCTCTCCGCCGCGCCCCTCGTCCTGCTCGACGAGGCCACCTGTCATCTGGACCCGCCCGCTGAGGCTCGCGTCGAACGCGCCTTCGCCGAGCGGGCCTCCGCCGACGGGGCCCGCGCTCGTGACGGCGCCCTGATCGTCGTGGCCCACCGGCTGTCTTCCGCGCGCCGGGCGGACCGGGTGCTCGTACTGGACGGCACGACGCCGCGGTTCGGCACACACGAGGAACTGCTGACGAGCTCGGCGCTCTACCGGGATCTCTTCGGCCACTGGCAGCACACGCCGTCGCCGCCCGTCGGCCGCTGACCGGCCGAGGGCGGGAGCCCCGTCGCCGCTACAGCCATCCCGCGTCCTGCGAGATGCGCACGGCGTCGATGCGATTGCGCGCGCCGACCTTGCGTATCGCGGAGGCCAGGTAGTTGCGTATCGTCCCGCTCGACAGATGCAGCGAGGCCGCGATGTCGCCGATCGGCGAGCCCTCCGCCGCGAGCGCCAGTACGCTCAACTCCCTCGGCGTCAGGGGCAGTTTGGTGGCCTGGAGGAAATCACAGGCCAGCGAGTCGTCGACATACCTCTCACCGCGCGCCACCCGGTGAATTGCCTCGATCAACCGGCTCGGGTCGCCGTCCCTGTTGACATACCCGAGCGCCCCCGCCTCGAATGCTCTCATCAGAGCTCCTGGCTTTCTTTCCGACGTGAGCACCAATAACGCTCCCATACCGCCCTGCCCGTTGCCGGATCCGGGCATTCCCGTGCGCGCCGGGTCATCGAGACAGTCGATATCGGTCACCCATACATGCGGCGATGAACAGAGCGCCTCCTGATGGGTCGGGCGCTTGAGGGACGCCGAAACATGGAGCGTCTCCTCGCAGCGCAACAGCGCGACAAGAGCTGAACGGAACAGTCCGACCCTGTGTACGACTTGAACATGGATCATGCATGTCCCCCTGTAGGTGGTGGGTCGCCGGTCGGCATCACATCCACTGCCCGTCATGCGCCGACGGGAACTCCTTGCCGACCGGAAGCTGAGGCACTTTTCAGATTGCCGTGAGCCCCCGGCATGCGCGTGTGCTCCCCAGTACGCCCCCCAGTTTTTATCCGGTCCCCGTCCCCCTCGGAAAAGCTGTCACATCGACCCGGCAGAGGGAAAGCGAAAGATACTTCCGGTCAATCGGCGATTGAATCTAGTCGAAATCGGCGAGGTGGCCAATCTTCGTCGGTCAACTGCATATGCCCGCAGCAACCGGACCGGAAGGCGCTCCGTGAGATGCCGGAACCCATGGTCCTCGTACGGCCTTCCGTGGTGGTCCGGCGGCGGCTCCGCCGAACGCCTGGGACAGTGAGAGACATGCGGCCGAGCGCGCCGGGACCTGGCGGTCGGCCCACTCGGGGCCGTTGACCAGGGCTGGAGGGCCGATGGCCGTACGACATCGATTGATCGAGCGGCCCGTGGCGGACGTCTGGGCGGTGCTCGCGGACGGTTCGCGCTACGGCGACTGGGTGGTCGGTACATCTGACTCTCGCCCCCAGGAGGGGGCGTGGCCGGAGGTCGGCTCCGGCATCACGTACACGATCCGGCTGGGGCGATGCGCGGTGTCGGGCAGCACGGTTGTCCGGCGGTGCGAGGAGCCCGGTGTGCTGGAGCTGGAGGCCGACAGCGGCCGGCTCGGCACCGCGCGGATCGCCGTGGAGGTCCGCCCGTGGGGGGAGAACGCCCTGGTGATCATCGACGAGCACCCGCTGCGCGGACCGGGCGGCCTGCTCCACAACACGGCCGTGGACGCCCTGATCCAGCTCCGTCACCGCACCATGCTCGCCCGATTGGCGGACGTGGTGGAGAACGCGCCGTCACCCGCGCGCGCAGCCGCCTGAACGGCCCGGCGAGAACGCCAGGAGGCAGTGATGCCGGACACAGTGATCATCGGCGAGGGACCCGACACTCTCGTCGCCGGGTCGCGGAGTGGCGAGGTGAGTCGATGCCCGGTCTGATCGGTACGTACGGTCGGGGCGGCCGTGTGGTGCTTCCGCGCGGGGTCTACGGGCCGCAGGGGGACACGCTGCTGCTGCGGGAGGCTCTGGACCGGGAGTCGGTCGGCGGCGGGGCGACGGTCCTGGATGTCGGTACGGGGTCCGGGTTTCTCGCTCTCGCCGCCGCGCGGCGGGGGGCGCGGGTGACGGCCGTGGACCGTACGCGCCGTGCCGTGCTCGCTACCCGTGTGAACGCGGCGCTGGCCGGGCTGCGGGTCGAGGCGGTCCGGGGTGACCTCCTCGGGCCCGCCGTCGGCAGGCGGTTCCATCTCATCCTCAGCAATCCGCCCTACGTGCCCGCGCCGGACGCCCTGGTGCCCCCGCGGGGCCCGGCGCGGGCGTGGGACGCGGGGCACGACGGACGTCTGGTCCTCGACCGGCTGTGCGACGGGGCGGCGGGCCTGCTCCACCCCGGCGGGGCACTGCTCCTCGTGCACTCGGCGCTGTGCGGGGTGACCGCGACCCTGGAGCGGCTGGAGCGCGCGGGTCTGCCGGGTGAGGTGACCGACCGCCGCCGCGTGCCCTTCGGCCCCGTACTGGCCTCGCGCAGGCGGTGGCTGCTGGACCGCGGCCTGATCGCGCCCGGCGACGAGAAGGAGGAGCTGGTGATCATCCGTGCCGAACGCGCCGGGTGACGGGCCCCGCCGCGTCCGCCGCGTCCGCCGCGTCCGCCGTGTCCGCCACGGGTCCGGGGGCACGCCGCGCTCCTGAGGGCGAACGTTTGCGCGGACGCGTACGGGTACTCGGGAGGCATGGACGACACGGAATCCCCGGCCCTCGTCCCCTGCGAGGTCCCGAATTGACGGCGGTCCAGTGGCTCCGGCGGGCCCGTGACGGGGCGGGCGACGAGCGGCGGTCCCTGCTGCTGACCGCCAAGAGTGTCCTGGCGGCGACCGTGGCGTGGGTGATCGCCCACGACCTGCTTGACGCGACGTCGCCGGCGTTCGCCCCGTTCTCCGCCGTCCTGCTCATGCACGTGACCATCTACCGGTCACTGGCACAGGCGCTGCGTTACGTGGGGGCCGTCACCGCGGGCGTACTGGTGCAGGCCGGGCTCGTGTATCTCGCCGGTCCCGACGTGTTCACCTTCGTCCTGGTGGCTCTGATCGCCCTGTTCATCGGGCGGTGGCCCGCGCTCGGCCCGCAGGGCAACCAGGTCGCCACGGCGGCGTTCTTCGCCTTCGCCACCTACACCGCCGCGGGCGACGAACGCGACACCGCCCTCCAGCTCGGACAGATCATCCTGCTGGTGCTCATCGGCGCCGTCGTGGCCGTCGTCGTCAACGGCACGATCGCGCCGCCCCTGCGCTACCGCGGCGCCGAGTACGGCATCCACCTGCTCGCGGACGCCATGAGCGACCTCCTCGAAGACATCGGGCCCGCGCTCGGCGAGGGACGGGCCGACCGGGAGCACACGGCGCGATGGCGCTCGCGCGCCGAAGGGATCGGCGCCAGCATCGACCAGGCCCGGACGGATCTGCGGACCGCCGAGGAGAGTCTGCTGTACAACCCGCTGCGGCTGTTCGGCAGCCCCCGCACCAGAAGGCACACCCGCGCCACCTTCCACGGGTACGCCGCCGTGCTGTCGGCGCTGGAGCGCGCCCTGTACCAACTGGGCTCCCTGACACGGAGTCTGGACCAGTGGCGCAAGGAGGAGCACGAGTACCACTACGGCCCCTTCCTGACACGTTACGGCGCCTTCCTCGACGCGCTCGCGGAGATCACCCGGCTCCTCGGGAGTCTCGACGAGGACGCACTGGACGGCCAGGGGCGGCAGTTGTACCGGCTCGTCGGCCGGGCGCGTCGCCGCCGGTACGAGATGACGGAGGAGGCCGAACACCGGTCCCTCCCACTGATGGACCCATCGCGCCCCTACGGGGTGCTGGTGGTCGAGGCGACGCGCCTGATGGAGGAGCTGGAGCACACCACGGACGTCCTGGGGGAGTACCGGGAGCGCGTGGAGCGCTGAACGTACCGGGTGGATTTCCGGTGCACCGTACGACCAGACGGACGGCACGGTGCCCGACTCCGGCGCGTTACAGGAGGCGCGACGGACGCGGCGGGGAATTCTCGTCGCTGACCGTCGGCCGCGGCGACATCGCCCGGTTGAGAGTGCCCGGACCGGGTACCCGGTCGCGTGGTGTACGACCCGGTGTACCGCGCCCCTGGTCCGTCGCGGAGAGGCAGGACAGCCAATGAGCGTCATCGAAGGCGCTGTCGATGTCGATGTCCCCATCCGTATGGCCTACAACCAGTGGACCCAGTTCGAGTGCTTTCCCCAGTTCATGCGGGGAGTACGCCGGGTGGAGCGCTCACGCTCCTCCATGACGCACTGGGTGACCAGATTCGGCGGCGTGACCCGCGAGTTCGACGCGGAGATCACCGAGCAGCGTCCCGACGACCGCGTGGTCTGGCGCACGGTCGGCACATCACGCCTGACCGGTTCCGTGCGCTTCCGGTCGCTGGGCGACACCCGCTGCCGGGTCGATTTCCGTATCGAGTTCACTCCGCGCGGCGCCGCCGAGCGGGCCGGGGACGCCCTGGGCGTGATCCGCAGACAGGTGCACGCGGACCTCCGGCGCTTCAAGGAGTACATCGAGGCCCAGGGCCGGGAGACCGGGCAGTGGCGGGGAACCATCAGCGACGGCCATGTCAGACCGGACGCCGACCGTCCGCCGCCGCAGATGCCGGACTGGCCGACCGGCTGAGACATCCCGTACGACAGTGAAGTGGCCGAGCGGAAGGTTGGGGCGTTGAGAAAATCATCGAACGGTGACCCGGGCGGCGAACGGGCGAAGATCACTCCGCCGAAGACATGGGCCGCCGGGGTCCCGGCGGTCGCCCACGCCGTCCGGTACTCCCTCGGGGAGACCTCGGCACGGCGTACGGCACTGAACCTGCTCGACATCAACCAGACCGGGGGCTTCGACTGCCCCGGCTGCGCCTGGCCCGACCCCGCGCCGGGGCAGCGCCACAGGAACGAGTACTGCGAGAACGGCGCCAAGCACGCGAACGACGACGCCACGACGCGACGCGTGACCCCCGAGTTCTTCCGGCGGCACCCGGTCTCCGAGCTGGCGGGCGCCTCGGACCGGTGGCTGAACCAGCAGGGCCGGCTCACCCGGCCCATGGTGAAGCGGCCGGGCGCGGACCACTACGAGCCGATCAGCTGGCACGACGCCCTGGGCCTGATCGCCGACGAGCTGCGGTCCATGGACTCGCCGGACGAGGCGATCTTCTACACATCCGGCCGGGCCGGCAACGAGCCCGCCTTCGTCCTCCAGCTCTTCGCCCGTGCCCTGGGGACCAACAACCTGCCGGACTGTTCCAACATGTGCCACGAGTCCAGCGGGGCGGCGCTGCACGAGACACTGGGCGTCGGCAAGGGCGACGTGAGCCTGCTGGACATCCACCACGCCGATCTGGTGCTGACGGTGGGCCAGAACCCGGGCAGCAACCACCCCCGGATGCTCTCCGCGCTGGAGGAGACCAAGCGCGGGGGCGGGCAGATCGTCGCCGTCAATCCGCTGCCCGAAGCGGGCCTCATGCGCTTCAAGAACCCGCAGAAACCGCGCGGGGTGGTCGGCCGGGGCATCAACATCGCCGATCAGTTCCTCCAGATCCGGCTCGGCGGCGACCTCGCCCTCTTCCAGGCTCTGAACCTGCTCCTGCTGGAGGCCGAGGACGCCGCGCCGGGTACGGTCCTGAACAGGGACTTCATCGACCGGCACACCACCGGGTTCGAGGAGTTCGCCGCGCACATCCGTGCCACCGTCTCCTGGCCGGACGTCCTGGCGGCCACCGGCCTGACGCGGAGCCGGATCGAGGAGCTGCGGGACCGGGTCCTGGCCAGCGAGCGGATCATCGTCTGCTGGGCGATGGGACTCACCCAGCACAAGCACGGGGTGCCCACCATCCGCGAGCTGGTGAACTTCCAGCTCCTGCGCGGGAACATCGGCCGGCCCGGCGCGGGTGTGTGCCCCGTACGCGGGCACAGCAACGTCCAGGGCGACCGGACCATGGGCATCTGGGAGCAGATGCCCCAGACGTTCCTGGACGCGCTGGGACGGGAGTTCTCCTTCACCCCGCCCGCCCACCACGGGCTGGACACCGTGGGCTCCATCCGCGCCATGCTGGAGGGCCGGGCCAAGGTCTTCCTGGGCCTCGCGGGCAACTTCGTACGGGCCGCCCCGGACAGCGACCTCACCGAGACGGCGATGCGCAAGTGCCGTCTCACCGCGCACATCTCCACCAAGCTGAACCGCTCCCACACCGTCTGCGGCGACACCGCGCTGATCCTGCCGACCCTCGGGCGCAGCGAGAGGGACTGCCAGAGCGGCGAGGAGCAGTTCATCACCGTCGAGGACTCCATGAGCCAGGTGCACGCCTCGTCCGGGCGACTGCAACCGGCGTCCAGCCATCTGCTCAGCGAGGTCGCGATCCTCAGCAGGCTGGCCCGCCGGACACTCGGCGACAAGGTGCCCGTGCCCTGGGAGGACTTCGAGGCGGACTACGGCAACATCCGGGACCGCATCGCGCGGGTCGTGCCCGGCTTCGACAACTTCAACACCAGGGTGCGCAAGCCGGGCGGCTTCGACCTGCCGAACCCGGTGAACGAGGGCGTCTTCCCCACCCCCAGCGGCAGAGCGCTGTTCACCCGCAACGAATTCCAGGCACTGAGCGCCCCTCAAGGCCATCTGCTGCTCCAGACGCTGCGCTCGCACGACCAGTGGAACACCGTGCCCTACACCACCGACGACCGGTACCGGGGCATCCAGGGATCCCGCCGGATCGTCCTCGTCCACCCCGCGGATCTGAGCGCCCTCGGATTCGAGGACGGCGCCCGGGTGGACGTGGTCGGCGTCTGGCAGGACGGCACCGAACGCCGCGCCGAGGACTTCCGGCTCGTCTCCTACCCCACGACCCCCGGCTGCGCCGCCGCCTACTACCCGGAGGCCAACGTCCTCGTACCGCTGGACAGCGTGGCCGAGACCAGCAACACCCCGACCTCCAAAGGCATCGTCGTCCGGCTGGAACCACGGGGCTGACACCCGACCGAACCACTCGCGTACGGAATGCGGCGCCCGGCGGCTTGTACCGACGGGCACGGCGCGGGGGCGGCCCGGCGGTCCGTCACCGTGTTTCGTGCGAGAGCAGGTTGCCTAGCGGGCCGAGGTCCAGGTTGAGGTCCTCGCGGCGCAGGCCGTGCAGCTCGCAGAGTTCCGTCATGCGCTCGTCGAGGAGCATCAAAGTGGTCCCCACGCGCTCCTCCTGCTCCTCCGTCAGCTCTCCGCTGTCGAAGCGGCGGATCGCCTGTCGTTCCATCAGCTGTCTGAGCAGCTCCACGACGGTCAGTACCAGGGACGCCAGATCACCGGCCGCGCTGTGCGGATCGATGTCCACACGGGTGTCGTTCACAGGGGCCCGCTGTCGGCCCACGGCGCGGGAACACGCTCGCTGACGGATGCCAGCAGGGCGTGAAGGGAGAGCCGGACCAGCGGAACGTCCGCGATGGCGATCACGAGATCCCCGCTGATGACGACACCGGTACCGAGCACTCTGTCGAGCAGGTCGACCAGGGGGACGCCGATGGGGGCCGTGGCCTCCGGGCCCTGCCACGCAACGGGGTTACGGGTGCCCTGCAAGTTCTCCTCCGTCCGTGAACGAGTAGGGGGCCCAGGGCCCGGAGACGTCGATCTCGATGCCGCTGAACTCCGGTGACGCGCGGAGCCGGCCGATCGTGGCCGTCAGTTCCCCGCTCCTGTCCTCGGCGATCAGATAGGCGGTGTTCATGATCTGTGTGCGGTCCTTGCCGGTGACCTCGGGGCCGTGCGGCCGACGAGGGACTGTGGCGACCGCCAGTCTCCGCACGGCGGCGTCCACCTGCTCTGCGGCGGTCAGTGCGCTCTCCCGGTGCTGCTCGCGCAGGTGCTGGCGGCCGCGCAGGCGGTTCAGGTAGTCACGGCCCGAGACGCGTGGGCCGGCGGCGGCCGTCTCCCCGGTGCCGGCGCCGGTGCCGGGGGCGGCGGAGTGGGCCGTCGTCCCGGCCTGTGTCAGGTGGACCTTGACGGCCCATTCGGCCCGGCCCGCGATGCGCTCCAGCGCCAGACGGAACCGGTCCCGGTTCTCCCCGACGGCCGCGCGCACGCGCTCGTCGCCGAGGCAGATCGTGGCCAGCGGCATCGGGACGGTGGGGCCTCCCGCGGCGGCGGCGGTGACGACGCCGTGGTGGGCGCGTGCGCAGCGTTCGAGTTCGGCGGCGTCGCCGAGCCGCTCGCGCAGCGCCGTTTCGGAGAACTCCGCAGCCGGCACGTCCTGGACCACGGCGCCCAGCGAGCCGACCGTCAGCAGACGCGGCGGCCCGCCGCCGGGGTGCCCCTCGGCGCGGGAGAGGAACCCGGGGTGGTCCGATCGGCAGACGGCGAAGACGTACGTGGCCCAGGATTCTCTCCCGACCGGAGCCGTGACCGTGGGCGAGGGGTGCGGGGTGGAGTTCATCGGCGGCGCAGCTCCCTTCTGACGCCGGCCCGCGGGACGCTGTCGGCTTCCTGGGAGTCCTCGCCCTCCAGGGCCTCGATCCGCTCGCGCAGCTGCTTGTTCTCCTCGTACAGGGCGTCGTGGGCGGCACGCGACGACAGCGCGGGATCGGTCTCCCACCAGTCGATGCCCGCCTTCTTCGCCGTCTCCACCGACGAGATGAACAGCCGCAGGCGAATGGTGAGCAGTTCGATGTCCAGCAGGTCGATCTTGATGTCACCGGCGATGACGATGCCCTTGTCCAGCACCCGCTCCAGGATCTCGGCCAGGTTGGCCGTGGCGGGCGGGTGCGACCGGGACTCCGTTGTCCAGCTGTCCAGTTCCGTCACGGGCTCACTCCAGGTACGGGTACCGGCGATTTTCTGTCGAGAATGTCCAGCAGCCGCTCCTCCTCGCGCTCGAAGCGCGCGAGGTCGATCTCACCGTCGTCCAGGGCGCGGTTCAGTTCGGCGAGCTGTAGGCGGATCGCCGCCGGGTCGTACAGCTCCGCCTCCGCCGCGTCGATGAGCCGGTCGGAGATCCAGACCACGCCGTGTACCGGCGCCAGGGGGAGGAGAAGCACCCCGGAGAGCAGACCCATGTCAGACCCTGGCCGGGACGGGTTCCGGGGCCACGAAGCTGTAGCAGGGCAGCGGGCCGGTCACCCGCAGTTCGACGCGGTCCGGATGGTCGGCGGCGAATCGCTCGGCGACACGGCGGAAACGTCCTTCCTCGCGGCGCGGTACGAGGAAGGACGCGTTCAGGACGCAGCCCTCCACGTCCGGCCCCGGACACATGTCGTCGGCGATCCCGGCGAATTGGGGTGGCAGCAGGGCCGCCGCGTCGGCCGCCCTTCGCCGCAGACCTTCCGCCACGGCCTGGCCGAGCCGGACGTTCGCCTCGTAACCGGGCCGGCGCCGCGTCTCCTCGCGAACCCGCTGGACCACCGGGTCCGCCCGGATCAGTGCGGCCAGGTCGTCCTGTACGGGCATGATCTTGACGTTCATCTCGACGCGGGAGTCCAGCCGCTCCAGCACGGCGGCGTGCTCGCCACGCCGCGCGGCGACGCCCGCCAGTACCGTCGCCTCGTCCGGCGCCACCATGCCGAAGCGCATCGGCAGCACGGGGCCGGCCGCGGCCAGCTCCAGGAGTAGATTCTGATGCGCCATCAGATCCCGTCGCCGGGCCCTGAGCCCCGGGTACGTGGCGCTGACCACGACGGCGAGGTCCTCGACCGGCAGCAGCCGCACCGGTGCGGGAGGCTCACCGATGCCGGCGGCGGAGGGGGGAAGCGCATGGGAGCCGCCCACGATGCCGTACACATAGATACCTGAAGCGGTCATGGGTCAGCGCTCCTCCTTGCGGCGGCGGGATCGTTCGCTTGCGGTGCTCCTGGAGCGGGATGTCTTGGACCTGCGGGGGCGTTCCGCCTCCTCCAGCTCGTCCTCGTCCTCGTCGTCGTCATCGCCGCCGGGGCCCACGGCCCGCTTGACCTTCTCGCCCACGGACTTCGCGGCCTTCTTCGCGCCTGCCTTGCCGACGCTCTTCGTCATACCGCCGCCGAACAGCTCCGGCACCGTCCTGCTGGCCGAGTCGTTCTCCAGGTCCAGCCGGTTGCACGCTTCGGCGAACCGCAGATAGGTGTCGACACTGGCGACGACGATCCGCGCGTCGATCTTCAGGATCTCGATGCCGACCAGCGACACCCGTACGAAGATGTCGATGACCATGCCGCGGTCGAGGATGAGTTCCAGGACGTCGTAGAGGGTGCCGGCGCGGGGAACGCGGACAACTTCCTCACTGTATGTGCTCAAGGAATGACCGTCTCTCGGGGTCGGGCCCCAGTTCTGGGCGCTCATGTGTCCGCCTGACCGCGGCGGTAACGACGCACTCTGCGGTACCGAAGCAGTGAGCCGTCCTCATCGATGTCCACCTCGTAGGTGGCGAGCAGACTGGTGGTGTCGGGGATGCGCGGGAGCTCCAGCACATCGATGTCGACCTGCCAGCCGTCATCGGTCCGCGAGACCGCGGAGACGCCCTCGGGCCGGTGCCTGATCAGCTTGCTCAGGCTCCGGCAGGCGCGTTCGGCCGCCTGCTCCGCTCCCCTCAGGTGTTCCTCGCCCGCGGCGGAGCGGGTGGATCGGGAGGTCCGGGCGCGCCCGGCACGCTGCTCTGACATGTTCCCCAGCCTCCCGGCCCTCTGACCTCTCCGCATGCGGTGATGGACCGAACGGGCTGCCGCCGGAAACCACACGAATGGCGGCTCGGCGAGGTCCGGAGGACAGTGGATGAGGGAGTGCCCACCGCGATGCGGGCAGCGCCCGCTGCCGCGTCGCCGGACCACTCGCAGACAATTCCCCTCTTCTTCTCTGGAGGATCCGATGGCCAGCACCGACACCAGCAGCCGCCCCGCTACCCATGCGAGCAGCACCAGCGCGAAGGGTGGGGGACCGGGCGGCACGACCACGATCGCCGACAGCGTCGTAGCCACCATCGCGGGCATCGCCGTCCGCGAGTCCGACGGAATCTACGCACTGGGCGGCAGCGCCTCGCGGGCGCTGGGATCAGTGCGGGACCGGATGTCCAAGGCGCCCGACCCCAGCAGGGGGGTCAAGGTCGAGGTCGGCGAGACGCAGACCGCGGTCGACGTGGACGTCATCGTGGAGTACGGCGAACCGATCGCGGAAGACGCGAAGGACATACGCACCCGTGTGACGGACGCGGTGGAGACGATGACCGGTCTGGAGGTCGTCGAGATCAACATCAACGTGCTCGACGTCCACCTGCCCGGATCGGACGACGAAGACGAGGACGGCGGCCGCCGTAGCGACCGGGTCCAGTAACGGCGCCTCGACGCCGTTCCGTCCAGCATTGCGAGGCACTCATGGAGAACAGCAAGAAAGTCTCTCTCGCCGCCGCTGTGGCGGCGGGCTATGTCCTTGGCCGGACCAAGAAGGGGAAGCTGGCGCTCGGTCTTGCTCCCCTTGTCGCGGGCCAGCAACTGCCGATGAATCCAAGGGAGTTGCTCATCCTGGCGATGCGCAAGCTGGCAGAGAATCCAACGGTGGGGCCGCTGGTGGAGCAGGCGCGGGGTGAAGTACTCGAGGCGGGGCGTTCGGCGCTGTCCGCGACGGCGAACCGTCGCCTGGGAGCGGTCGCCGACTCGCTCCAGCAGCGGACCGAGGCACTTCTCGTGGTACCGGTCGACGAGGACGAGGACGAGGAAGAGGAAGCCGGGGAAGAGGAGGACGAGGAGGAGTTCGAGGAAGAAGAGGAGCCCGAACCGGAAGGGTCCGAGCAAGAGGGGTCCGAGGAAGACGAAGAAGAGGAACGCCCCCGGCGTCGTGCGGCGAAGCGCCCGGCGTCGAAGAAGGCACCGGCGAAGAAGGCACCGGCCAAGAAGGCACCGGCGAAGAAGGCGCCCGCCAAGAAGAAGGCGGCGGCGAAGAAGCCCGCCGCCAAGAAGTCCGCGCGAGACAGCCGGAGGAGGTAACTCTCATGGCCAAGCAGACAGGCAAACCCACGGACACGAGTGCATCCGGCTTGGATCAGGTGAAGGAGCAACTGTCCGCCTACGTCGGTGCCCGGGGGCAGAAACTGCTGGATTCCGCCGGCGGGAAGCTGACCGACGTCGCGCAGGGCCTTGGTGGAGGCTCGGACGGAGGCGGGTCGAACGGCCTCCTTGACGTCGGGAAACGGGTGCTCGGCGGCGAGAACCCGGTCAAGGCCCTGGTCGGCGAGAAGGCCGGATCCATGAAGGACAAGGCCGTCGATTCGGTCAAGAGCGCCTTCGGCGGCGGGGACGCGAAAGCCGGCAGTGCCAAGGTGACCAACATCATCGAAGCCATCGACGTCGGCAAACCACTGCGCACGGTCTATGACCGCTGGACCGAGATAGAGGAGTTCAACTCCTTCGCCAAGGGTGTCACCGACGTGAAGCAGTCGGATGAGATCGAGAGCGACTGGAAGCTCAAGGTCGCCTTCTCCAACCGCAGTTGGAAGGCGACGGTGCAGGAACAGGTCGCCGACGACCGCATCGTCTGGACATCCGAGGGCGCCAAGGGGACGACGCACGGCGCCATCACCTTCCACGAACTGGCCCCGAGCCTGACCCGCATCGTCGCGGTCGTCGAATACACCCCGTCCGGATTCTTCGAGAAGACCGGCAATATCTGGCGTGCCCAGGGACGGCGACTGCGCCTGGACCTCAAGCACTTCCAGCGGTACGCCACACTCACCGACGACGAGGAAGTCGAAGGCTGGCGCGGCGAGATCCGCGAGGGCGAGGTCGTCCGGAGCCACGAGGAAGGGCTTGAGGACGACGAACCGGAAGAAGAGGAAGGAGAGGAAGAGGAGGACGAGGGACCGGAGGAGCCCGAGGACGAAGCCGACGACGACTACGACGAAGAAGAGGAAGAGGCAGACGAAGAGGAGCCGGACGAGGAGGACGAAGAGCAGAGGTGAGCGCCACCCGCACCGTGCCGGGACGCCGGTGAACGCCAGGTCCATGACCGGGGCATCGGCGCGTACGTCTAGATCGCGAACAGAACCGGATCCGCCTCGGCATCCTCGGGCCGGGGCTCCGGCAGGTCGAACAGAGGCTGTTCACCGGGCATCGGCAGATCCACGACGGCGAGGGACCCGGGGCACGACACCAGCGAGCCGTCCGGGTCGCGGCGCGCGCCCGGGGCGTCGTGCCGCCAGACACGGCCCCTCCTCGGCCGGCCGACGACCGGCCCGGCAGCGATCGCACGGTGGCAGACAGCGCAGTTCACGCGGGGAAGCTTCACACCGACCAGTGTGCCGGTGGACGGTGGACCCCCGCCACGGCCCACGTGCACGGCCCATGTGACCGTGCCCCGCGGAGCGGCCCCGGTGCCGGTGTCAGCGGCGGACCAGTGTCGCGTGTGTGACGTTCGGTGAGCCGACCAGCTCGGACACCCGGTAGCCGTCGATACCGTCACCCAGGTTGTCGAGCACCCGTTCCCCGCGCCCGATGAGGAGCGGCGCGATCACCAGGTGGAGCTCGTCGATCAGCCCCGCGCGCAGATACTGCCGGATGATCGCCGCCCCGCCGCCGATCCGGACGTCCTTGCCGTCCGCGGCGTCGAACGCGCGCCGCAGCACCGTCTCCAGCGGCTCGTCGGTGAAGCGGAAGGTGGTTCCGCCGCTCATCTCCAGGGCCGGGCGGGGATGGTGGGTGTGCACGAACACGGTGTGGTGGTAGGGCGGGTTCTCGCCCCACCAGCCCTGCCAGGACTCGTCCTCCCACGGCCCGCGCTGCGGCCCGAACATGTTCCGCCCCATGATCGTCGCACCGATGTTCTCCTTGCCGCGGACGAAGTACTCGACATCGGTTCCGGTCCTTCCCGCGGCGGCGTCCTCCGTCGCGGACACGAACCAGCCGTGCAGGTCGTCGCCCCAGCCGACGCCGTCCCCGAACGGGGCGTCCAGTCGCTGGTTCGGGCCGGCCGCGAAGCCGTCGAGGGAGATCGTCACGTTGTGCACGCGGACCTTGGGCATGGCCTTCACCTCTCGTGGTGGTGTTGCTCTCTCACCTCTACGTCGTACAGAGCCTGCCTGGATCGACATCCCGCGCGCATCTTTTCCGGGACCTGTCGGACGGTGGATCAGCGGGCCGTCGGCGGCGCGTGATGGGGGGCATTCGTCAGAAGCGAGGTGTGGCGTCCCGACGAAGCGCAAGACCGGAATCATCGGCGGGCCTGGCCTCCGCGGGCGTCGTCGCCGGCGCCGGCGTGCTGCACAACCGTCGCCCCGATCGCAGGGAGTGGCTCCACGTCACGGTCTTCAGCGAGCCCGGCTACCTGGGCCGCAACCGGACGCTGACCTGGACCGGAGGTGAGCGCGAGGTCGTCCCGCTCACCCGCGTACAGCTGCCGCGCGTCGGCTCGATCAGGCTGGAGCGGCTCGTGTACCGCTTCCGGCCCGAGGTGCGGCCGCCGAACATGTTCATCCTGTGGCACGCCCTCACCGAACGCGCGGACCGCACGGACCCCGAGGAGGGTGTGGCCTCCTTCATCGCCATGCACCAGCTCGCCGGGATGTTCTCGGCAGGCCGGTGGGAGCCGGTCCGCGAGTCCGCGGCGCGGTCGAGGGTACGGCTCTGGGCCGGGCGCCCGGGCGGTCCGCCGCTCGCGCACGACACGGGGGACCCTGCCGGCGGCCGGCCGTGGCACGACGTCCAGGCCAACACGCCCGACCTCGGCTCCTGGCGCACCCGCACCCGCTACCTCGAACTCGGCTACCACGACGGGAGCGGCCCCCGCGGCTGACCGGCCGGGGCGGCGCGTGCGACTCAGGAATGCGCCGCGGCCCGGTCGGACTCGCTGCGCAGTACGCAGAACTCATTGCCCTCGGGATCGGCGAGGATCGCCCAGCCCGAACCATCGGGATTCCGGTGATGGGCCACAAAGCCGGCACCGAGCCCCAGCAGCCGCTCCACCTCCTCGTCGCGCGAGGTCCCGGGGCGCAGACACAGATGGATCCGATTCTTGACCGTCTTGCTCTCGGGCACCTGGTTGAAGTGCAGTACCGGGCCCTCCGCCAGCAGCACCTGGGTCTCGCGGGCGCCCGGCCGGTCCTCCGGGTCCAGCGGACGGCCGGTGACACCGCTCCGGAAGCGGGCAAGCTCATAGGGATCCGCACAGTCGATCGCCACGTTCTGCAATACCGAGACCATGCGCACGAGCCTTCCTGATCTCCACGGCGAACGCCACCGGGTCGCGCTCCGTCTTTCGCTCCACGCGCGGATGGGATCAGGGAGACGAGTCGGACACCACGCGCATGCCCAGCCCGCGCACCCGGTAGATGCAGGTGTCGTCGCCCCACAGCGACGCGTCCGCCAGCGCGTACGGGCCCCGCTCGTCCGTGCCGCGCTCCACGATGTCCATGTCCACCCGGATCAGCCGGTTGGCCGGGGTGATCTGGCCGCGGTACGTCCAGGTCGTCTCGCGGCCGGGGAGCACCGGCTCGAACCGGGGGTGCAAAACGCCGTCCGCCGCGCCGCGCTCGAGCAGGTGGTACTGGAGCAGCTGGCACATGGCCTCGACGCCCAACGAGCCCGGCTGCACCGGATCCTGGAAGAAGTGGGCCCGGAAGAACCACTCGTCCGCGACCACGTCCTTCTCCGACCGCAGCCGCCCCAGCCCTCTGCTGCCCCCGTCCGGCCAGCAGCCGGTGATCCGGTCGAGCATCAGCAGCATGGGGCCCGGCAGCCGCGGCTCGCCGACGAGGTGGCGGGCGGGCCGGGCCGTCAGATCGACCACCCGGTCGCAGGGCTCGTCCAGACGCCCCCGCTCCCGGGCCGACACGGCGAGGCCCTGCTGGTCGTCGAAGGCCGACGGCGGGAAGTAGCCGAAGACCGTGGAGAGTTCGAACAGCGGCACGCCGTCGGCCGTGCACCTCACCCGGAACGACTCGATGATCATGTCCCCGCTCCGGGAGACACGCGTCAGCTCGGCATGGGTGCGGACCGTACCCGTCGCCGGAGTGACCTCACCGGTGACCGTTCCCGCCCCGTCGAGATTGCGGAACAGCAGATCCGCGTCGGTGGTCAACGCGCTGCCCACGTACGAGGCCAGCCACCCGCACGGTTGCAGCGCGATCTCCATCAGGACCGCGAACGGCATCGTACGGCCGCCGCTCTGCTCGAAGTACCAGGCCCGCGCGGGCACGTCGTACTCCGCGACGACACCGCTGCCCTCCCGCACACCGCCCTGCGGACCGTCCACCGAGACGATCCGGCTCATGAAGTGGTACGGGGGACCGGGCAGCCGCGCGACCTTGCGGGTGCCGTCGAAGGGCTCGTACGCCGTACCGAACGCCTCACTCGGTCTGCCCCAGGCGCACGCCAGCAACGAGGTGTAGTCGAAGGGGAATCCGTCGGCCGCCGTCGCCACCGGCTTCCTCTCCACGTGCCCGGCCAGCCCGCCGAGCAGGGGGAGCGGCACCGGTGCACCGCTGTCCTGCACGACGGGCGGGCCGGAGCCCCGCCAGTGCGACAGCGGCCAGTCGGGTACGAGCCGCAGCGCCACGTCCCGGCCCAGGAACGCCCTCGCGCCGTCCACCGAGCCCAGGATGTCGGCGTACAGCGTCGGCACCGGCCCGGCCGAGAAACCGCGTACGAACACCTCGTAGACGACCCGCCGGCTGAGCGGAGTCGCCTGGCCCCGGCACATCGCCCGGCACGGATGATCGTCGACGGGCTCGAAACGCCAGCCGTCCCGGTCCACGGTGCAGCCCATGGCCGCCAGGTAGAACGCCATCGCCTGGAGACCGCCCTGGAGCATCAGGGTGCCCGGCATACAGGGGTCGTTCTTGAAGTGCCCCGCGAAGAACCAGTCGTCCGGCGACAGCGGCGTCTCGGCCCGCAGATAGCCGCGGCCCCACGGCCCTCCGGCCGGGTCGAACGCGGTCACCTCGTGGAGCAGCCGCAGTCTCCCGTCGTCGAGCCGGGGCGGGCGGACGTGGGCCGCCGTCGCCTCCCAGCCGGGGCCGAAGCAGTCCGCCGGCCGCCCCTGTGTCAGGGCCCGCACCCGGTCCGCGTCGAAACGGGTCGCATCGCAGCGCACCGCGGGCGGGTCGAGCGGCAGTTCGTCACCGGGCGTCCGCTCGGCGGGATCCCACCGCACACCGCCGCTGTCGGCGAGCTCCTCGGGGGTGAAGAACCCGGCCTGGCCCTCGCGGACGCTGAGCCGCAGTTCGCCGTCCACATAACAGTCGTAGTGGAAGAAGGCCAGCCGGACGCCCTCGTGCTCCGCGTGGCCGTCGATGTGGATCTCGTAGCGCAGGGTGTCGCCCGCTCCGGGCGGGCCGCCGTGGTACGTCACCTCGCAGCCCAGCAGCCGGTAGGCGCGCTCCCCACGGTTGAGCAGGTCCACGCCCAGCCAGCTCAGCAGGAGCAGATCCGCCTGGCCCGCCTCGATCAGCATCCCGGCCGGCACACGTCCGGTGGAGTCCAGGTACCAGCTGTCGGACCGGACATCGGTCTCCGTCCAGATCATCCCGTCGGTGCGCACCGGGCCGGGCGTGGCGAGCGCCGCCGGCACGGCGTCGATACCGGTGACCCGGTCCGCGAACAGCATCGGCGGCCCCGGCATCCGCGTCTGCACGGCGTACCCGTCCTGCTCGGCGAACCGCGGGCCGAACAGCGTGGAGATCTCCCGCGAGGCGAGCTGCTCCAACTGGGCGCGGTCGAACTTCGGCCCCGGCCTCAGCGGTGGCGCGGGTGCCGCTTCCGGCGCGGGAGCGGGCAGGAGCGCCGGGCGGGGGTCGGTCCGTACGGGGGTCGGCGGCGGCCCGGCCGTCGTGCGCGCGGAAGGCGCGCCCGGTGACCGTACGGGAACGGGCCCGGTGCCCCGCAGCGCGGTGACGGCGAGAGCGGACGTCCGCACGAACCGCTGATGGGCCTCGATGTGCCCGGCCGTGATCTCCCGGTGCAGCGCGGCGACCCGCCGGCTCTGCCGCAGGACCGCGGCGAGGGCGCCCGCCGCCGCGGGGTCGCGCCCCTCCGAGCCTGTCGGCCGGACATCCGGCAGTGGGCCGGGCTGCCCGGCACCGGGGGAGGGCACGGCGACGCCGTCCGGTGCGCCGGACGGGCCGGTTGCCCGGTCCGGTACCGGCGCCAGCTCGGGGGCCCGGGGCAGGGTCACCGTCGCCGGCTCCAGCGGCGGCAGAGCCGGAGGCACGAGCACGGGCACGGTGACGGTGGGTCCGGGACGCGGCACCTCCGTGGCGGCTTCCGTGAGCCGGGCGAAGAACTCGTCGGCGTGTACGGGTACGCCCGCGACGACGAGTTCGGCCACCGCCAGACAGGTCCCGCGCAGCCGGGTGTCCCCCGGGGCGTCGAGTGCGACGGCCACATGCTCCCGGTCGCCGAGCACCCGCTTGATCCAGCCGGTGCACAGCTTGCGCGGCCCGTGCTCCACGAAGACCCGGACACCGTCGGCCCACGCCCGCTCGACCGTGGCCGCGAAGTCGATCGTGTTCAGCCCCTGCGCGGTGAGCGCCTCGGCGGCCCGCTCGGCCGTCGGCCGGTACGACCGCCCGGTGGCCCCGCTGTAGAAGCGCACACCGGGCACGTCGACGGTCGGACGACGGTGGACCGCACGCCACACGTCTCGGATCTCCGCCAACTCCGGTGCGTGGGCGGCCATGTCGTAGTCCAGCTCGATCGCGCTGTCGGCGCCGATCCTCGCCACGACGGCCGCGCACGCGCGGGACTCGCCGCCGATGACACAGATGCCGGGCGCGTTCACCGCCATCAGATGGACCGCCGCCTCCGTGGCGAGCTGGGCACGGACCGTTTCCAGCGGCGCACCGACCAGATAACTCGACCAGTGGCGGCCAGTGATGCCCAGCCGCTCCCAGTGGCGCCGCACCGCCCGGAGTTCACCGGTGAGTTCGGTCGTGAACAGACCGCTGTCCCGGGTGGCGTCGTACAACCCCGCCGCGTCCGGCCAGGCACCCAGCGCCACCAGGGCGGCAGACTCTCCCGACGAGTACCCGAGAGCGGCCTCCGGCCGGAGCCCGAGCACCTCACGGGTGAACACGGTGTGGTGGACGGCGAGTTCGGCGGCGCCCCAGATCTGGTCGAGCACTCCGCGCTCGGACCCGGACCGCAGCCGCGCGCCGATCGCCCCGTGTCCGGCACGGACGGCCTCGCCGAGCGAGGGCAGCGCGAGCATCAGCTCATGGCCCATACCGGGGTAGGCCGCCGAACCGTTGGTGTAGACGAAAGCGGTCCGCCCCGTGACCGGCCTGTCCCGGTACAGCACATCGGCCGGACGCGCCCCGCCCTCGGCCAGCCAGCGGCGGGCCGCCTCCTTCCGGGCCGAAAGCGCGCCGTCGTCGGCCACGAGCGCCAGCCGGGCCGGTCCGGCGCTCGATTCCGCGCTGGACTCCGCCCCGGACTCCAGCGCGGCCAGCACCTCCCGGCGATCGGCCCCGGAGAAGACGCGCAGGCGCGGAGCCGGGCCCCGCAGCCACGGCCGGACGTCCGCCGCGCGCAGCCGGACGCTCGCGGCGGGCCCCTCCAGCGGTGTCACCGCGACCTTCGCGGTGTGCGCGCCCGCGGCGGTATCGGCGGGAAGCCCCGCTCGCGGCACCGCACGGTGCTGGAGCGAGAGCGCCGCGACCGCGACGGAGACCAGCCCGTACGCCGCGTGGGCGCGCCCGAAGGACGACGCGGGGTCGAACACCGCGTCGGGTACGTCCCCGATGACCATGTCGGCTACGTCGGCGCAGTCCTCGTCGAGCAGGGCGACGACGGTGTCACCGTCCCTGCGCGCGGTCTCCAACGACTTGAGGACCAGGACGACGGCGGCGTCCCCCGGTTCGTCCTCCCGGCCCAGCTCCCGCCAGGCGCTGCGGTGCACCGCCTCGCAGGACAGGTCGGTGGCACCCACGAGCGCGGCGTCGGCCTCCCCCGACCGGAGGGCCCGCGCCGCGAGTTCCAGCGCCACGAGCCCGGACGCCTCCTCCGCCGAGACCGCGAAACCCGGTCCCGCCAGGTCGAGTTGGGTACTGATCCGATTCGCCACCAGATTCGGCAGGGTCCCCACCACCCCCTCGGCGGTCACGGGTGGCAGGAACGCGTCCCGGGCGAGGTCCACCGACTCGGGCGTGGCCGCGAGCCCGGCCCGCTCCAGCCAGTGGGGAACGCGCCAGCGCCCGCCCGCCCGCGCCACCTCGGGGTCCACCCCCATACCGACGACCACCATGGTCCGCTCCCGGGGGAGGGACACCGACCGGGCGGCCTCCCGCGCCGCCTCCAGCACCAGGAGCTGATGGCGCACCGTCCGCTCCAGGCCCACCGGCGGGAAACACAGGTCCCTCAGCTCCACGGCGATCCCGGCGGCGGGCCCACGCCGCTCACCGCCCAGCACCGCCCGCCGGAAGTCCTCCAAACAGGTCCCGTCGCCGACCCGCGCGCCGAGGGCGACGATCGCCACCGGCGTACGGCCGCCCGGCGATTCCCGTACCCCGGTCGGGGCGGTCATGGCGGCGGCCGGGCGGCTCGGCCACCGTACGGCGGACACCGGGTCACCGTCCGGAAGGTCCACCACCAGATGCGCGTTGGTCCCGCCGAACCCGAACGCGCTCACCGCCGCCCTGCGCGGCCCGGACCACGGCTCCGGCGCGGTCACCACCCGCAACGGCGTACCCGCCAGCGCCTCCAGCGGCCGGTCCACACCGAGCGTCGCCGGCCGCACCCCCGCACGCAGCGCGCCGAGCACCTTCAGCAGACCGGCCGCACCGGCCGAGGCCAGCAGATGCCCCACGTTCGACTTCACCGAACCGATGGGCACGTCGCCACCGGTCCCGAAGACGCGGGCCATACCGCGCGCCTCCACCGCGTCCCCGACCGGCGTTCCCGTCGCATGGCACTCCACGAGCGACACGCTCTCGGGGGCGACGCCCGCCGCGTCGTACGCCAGGCGCATCGCCCGGATCTGACCCTCCTCCGCCGGGCTGATCAGCCCGGAACCGCGCCCGTCGTTGGACAGCCCGACACCACGGATCACACCGAGCACGGGGAGCCGGGCGGCCCGCGCCTCGGCCAGCCGCATCAGGGCGACGAACCCGGCGCCCTCGCCGTGCACCAGCCCGTCAGCGTCCCGGTGGAAGGGCCGGCTGCGCCCCGTACGGCTCGTCGCGGAGAGCCCGCAGAAGCCCACTTGCAGGAAGAGGGGGTCCGCCCGGCTGACCGCACCGGCCACCATCAGGTCCGCCGTACCGTCGTGCAGCCGGTCGCACGCCAGTTTGACGGCGTACAGCGACGACGCGCAGGCGGCGTCGAGCGACCACGCGCCCGCGCCCAGCCCGAGGGCCCGGGCCGCGAGCCCTGCGGGCAGCCCGGACGAGAAGCGGTTGAGGGCGTCGGGCCGCCGCCGGCGCTCTCCTGTCAGCAACGCGTCACGAAGCGGGGGCCGTTGGGCGGACAGCCAGACGTGCTCGGCGAGAACCGCCCCGGTGGGCGTGGGATACGACAGATTTCCCAGCACCAGCCCCGCACCCGGCAGAGGACCCTCGCGGCCCGCCTCCGTGAGCGCCTGCCGGACGCCGTACATGACCCAGTGGAAGAGCGGGTCCAGCGACAGGATCCGCTCCGGTGCGATCCGGAAACCTCTCGGGTCGAAGACGGACTCGAACCCCTTCACGTACCCGCCGACATCGGTCCAGGTGCGGTCCAGGTGGTCGTCCACCGAGCCCATGGCCCGACGGCGCGGCAGCCGCCACCGGTCCTCCGGGACGGCCGACAGGCTGGTGCGGCCCGCGGCGATGTTCTCCCAGAACGTGTCCGGATCGAGCGCGTCGGGCAGCACGCAGCCCCGGCCGACGACGGCGATCGGTTCGAATTCCATGCAAGGTCTCACTTCACGCGGGGGCGGGGCGGGGCTGGTTCGGTCGGGGCCGGTCGGGAAGGGCCGGGCTCAAGAGGGGCGGCGGACGAGCTCCACGCCGAGCAGTTCCAGCCGGACGGCTCCGTCGGCGTCGATCAGCGCCACATCGCAGCGCGCCCCCGTGCTGTGCACCTTCCGGCCCCGCAGCACACACCGCACCGTGCCGTCCACCGGGCCCCGCCGGTACACCACGCACTCCGCGACCGCCATCGGCAACGTCGCCGCACCGAATGCCTCCCGCGCCCAGACCAGGGCGAGTTGGAGCGCCCCGTCGACGGCGGCCGGATCCAGCGGCCAGTTCCCGCCCGGCCATTCCAGGACACGCACGCCCGCGACGACCGCCTCGGCCCCGTGCTCCGAAACACCGTGCAGCGAGCGGACGGAGTGGAAGCGGGGGCCGTGGAAGAGGCTCTCCCCGTCGTACAACTCGGTGCGGTCCAGCGGCTTGAGGCCGTCCGGACAGGCCCACGCGGCCGGATCGGGCACCTCGGCCCCGGTGTCCAGTACGGCCCGGAAGTGCGCCGGCCCGCTCTCCCCGCGCAGCTCCGCCTCCAGCCCCGCCGACGAACCGGCCGCGCCCCGGCTGCCGTGCACCGTGAGCCGGTGCCCGGCGCCGGCCAGCTCGGGCAGGGTGCACTTCTGATACACCCTCAGATCGCGCAGGACGAGTGAACCGGCGTCCGGCAGCCAGGCGGTGGCCGCCCCCGCGAACCAGTTCAGAACCATCGCCACGGGCAGCACGGGAACCCCCGCGAGCGCGTGATCGGCCAGCTGCGGCAGGCTGTCCGCCCGGACCAGCAGCTCCGCCGGCAGCGGATCGCCGACCGGGGACATCGCCGCCGGATCGTCACCCGCCACCAGGACGACACGGGCCTCGCCCGGTGCGCCCTCCAATTCGGCGGTGAAAGCGGCGGCCCCCTGCTCCAAGGGGATCAGCGGAACCCCCGACCGGCCGAAATGCCCTTCCAGCGCGGGTGTGACCATGCCGCCGCGCCACGGCCCCCAGGCAACGCACCGCACCAGGCAGCCGGGGCGGCGGGCCTGCTCCGCCGACGCGACCTGAGCCAGGACCTCGTTGGCCATGGCGTAGTCGCTCTGCCCCGCGTTGCCGAACACGGCGGCCACCGAGGAGAACAGACAGATCACGTCCAGCGGGTCGTCCGCCGTCGCGGCCAGCAGCGCGCGCAGACCGTCCACCTTGGTGGACATCACGTGCTCGACCTGCTCTTCGGTCTTGTCGGCGATCCGCCTGTCGGCGAGGACTCCCGCACCGTGCACGATGCCGGTGACCGGCCCCCAGGCGTCACGTACCTCGCGCAGAGCGGCTGCGACAGCGTCGCCGTCGCGGACGTCCACCTGCACGTACCGTACGGGTGATCCGGCCGCCTCCAGCGCCGCCAGTGTCGCCCGTACCTCGCGCGCGGCCAGGATCTCCCTGGCCCGCGCCGCGATTCGGGTGGGCGAGGAGTCCTCCGCGCCCCCGGCCGAACGCTCGGCGAGCAGACGCGTGAGCGCCGGTTCGTCGGTGGCCGACGCCAGCCCCGCGGGCTCGGGAGCGGGCGCCGTCCTGCCGAGCAGCGCGATTCGCGGACCGTGGGTCCTGGCCAGGTCCAGCAGCGCGGCGGCGGTCACCCCGCGGGCCCCTCCGGTGGCAACGATCACCGACTCCGACGTGATCCGCCGGCTGCTGCCGGGCACCACCGGTGCCGGAACCGTCCGCGGGGTGGTGCGGGTGCCGTCCGCGCGGAGACCCGTCTGCGGGTCGGGGCCGCCTTCCAGCAGCTCCCGCACGATCGCCTCTGCGACGTCCTCGTCGCTCCTGCCGCCCCGCTCGCAGTCGACGGCTTTGACCGGGACCCCCGGCCACTCCTTCGCCGCGGTCCTGGTCAGCGCGGCGACGCCGCCCAGCCAGGCGCGGTCGGGTGCGCGGCCGCCGAGCCCGAAGTCGCCTCCGGTGTCCTGCACGGTCACGAACAGTCCGCCGTGTTCCGGTGCCTGCGCCGCCACCGCGCGCGCGGCGCGGAACACCGACCGGTGGACCTCCCGCGCATGGTCCGGCGTGCCGTCGCCGGTCAGCCCTCCGAGGTGCACGACCGAGCGCGCGTCCCCGGGCACCTCCGCCACGGCGGTGGCGTCCACGCCGTGCTCCGCCAGCTTCCGCACGACGAGGGCGGTGATCGCGTCGCCGTCGGCGTCCCCGCCCGCCACCAGGAGCGGCCCGTCCAGGAGCCCGGCCGTCGCCAGGCCGGACGCCGGGGACTCGACAGCGCGCGGCACCAGCCTTGTCAGCGCGGTCGTTCGCCCGGACCCGGTGCGCATGGCGGGGATCTCCGGGACGGCGGGGATCTCGGGGACGGCGGCGGGGCGGGTCACGGCCGGGGAGTCCGCCGCCGGGGGCCCCTGCGGCCCGCCGGCCGCGGTGAGCGCCTCCACGATCTCGCGCAGCGTACGGAGCTTGCCGAGCTGCCCGATGTCTCCCGTCGCCACGTCGCCCACCGTCCGGCGTACGGCCGACAGGATCTCGACGCGCTTGATCGAGTCGACTCCCAGATCCGCCTCCAACTCCATGTCCACGTTGAGCATCTCGGCCGGGTAGCCGGTCAGCCGGGCCACGACGGAGAGCAGCAGTTCCTCCAGTTCCGGCGCCGACAGGGGTGCGGCACCCGCGGCCGGTGAAGGGGCCACCGGGCCTGCGGCCGGGGCCCGTTCCCCTGCCGCGACCGGTGCGGGTGACGGTGCCTCGGGGGGACCGGCGGTTACGACGGCGGGCACGGCCGCGGGAACGGCGACCGTCGCCGCCGGGGACGGTGTCGTGGGTGCCGGGGCACGCCGGGGTGCCGAAGGGCGGGGGAGTGGCAGCTGTGCCGCGGGAGCCGGGGCGTCGGGCAGGGGGCCGACGCCCTGTGCCCCGAGCATCGCGGCCAGAGTCGTCTCGGTCATCCGCAGAAACGCCATATGGCATTCGGTCAGCATGCGTTGGCAGGCCGCGTGGGCCTCCGCCGTCTGCCGCTGGACGCTCTCCACCGCGGCGTACCACTGCGTGCCGAGGGCGGTCCCGGCCTCGGTGCCGTATGCCTCGGTCTCGGGGTGGCACGCGGTCCCGGTGCCGTACGCGGACACGTGGTCGTGCGACGGCCCGGCTCCGTACGCGGGCTCCGGTTCCCCGGCGGGCGCTGTCCCGTGGGAGGGCGGTTCCGGGGTGTGGGCGGGGAGCGGTTGGCGTTCCGGCGCGGGCACGGGCGGCAGCTGCGGTGCGGCGCCTTCGGCGCGGGGCGGGTAGAGCTGACCGTAGTTGGCTCCGCTGATCTGCACGGTCATCCGGGGCTTGCGCTCCTTCACTGAGGTTTCGGGCGCGGCATACGGCGCCCAGAGGGGTTCGAGGTCCAGCGGGACGCCGCGTACGGCGAGTTCTCCGAGAGCGGTGTGCAGGGCGCCGACCCCGCACCGGTCCGCCCGGTCCACGGGGACGGCCGCGTGCTCGCGGTCACCCAGGACCTGTCCGACCAGACCGGTCAGCGCGGCGCCCGCGCCGACCTCGACGAAGGTCCGCACCCCCGCCGCGTACATCGCCTCGATCTGGTCCTGGAAGAGCACGGGTGAGGCCAGGTGGCCGGCGATCCGGCGGCGTACCTCGTCGGGCGACGACGGGTACGGCTCCGCGTCCGCGTTTGCGTACACCTCGATCCGGGGCCCCGCGACCGGGACGGTGCGCAGGAACGCGGCGAGCGGGTCAACGGCCGGGGCGACCAGCGGGCTGTGGAAAGCGGTCGAGGTGGTCAGCCGGTGTGTGCCGACGCCCTCGGCCTCGAACGCCTTCTCGGCGCGCGCCACGGCCTCCGTCGTGCCCGAGAGCACCACCTGGAGCGGCGAGTTGAGGTTGGCGGGCCAGATGTCGCCGAACCCGTCGCGGGCGAGCACCGCCAGCACGTGCTCGCGGTCCGCCGCCACGGCCAGCATCGCGCCCGGTACGGCGGCGGCGTCCCGCATCAGCTCACCGCGTCTGCGGGCGAGAGCGACCAGCGCGTCGGCGTCCAGGGCACCCGCGCAGTGCAGCGCCACCAGCTCACCGAAACTGTGGCCCGCCACGCAGTCCGGTCGCAGCCCGAGACCGCGCAGTACGGCCAGTGAGGCGAGCGCGTGCACCGCGAGCGCGGGCTGCGCCCACTCGGTGGCGGCCAGCCTCGCGGCCCGGGCGGCGCGTTCCTCGTCGGTGAAGGCGGGCGGCGGGAACACCAGCCGGTGCAGGGGCCACCCACCGGAGCCGGCGCCGCCCAGCCGGTCCCACACGGCCTGGGCGGCCGGTGACAGCATCGCGAGACCGGCGCCCATTCCGACGTACTGGGACCCCTGACCCGGAAACAGGAACGCGAGACGGCCGGGCACGGGCTCCCCGGACGCGTACCGGACACCGTTCGGTGCCGAGAACGCCGTGCCGGGCCGCTGCCGGATCAGTGTGAGCGCCCGCGCGTACTTCTCCCTCAGGTCCTCGGTGTCCGTGGCGACGACGGCCAGCCGCACCGGATCGGTGGGCGAGAACGCGCTGTGACTCTCGCGCGCGAGCGCGGCCAGCGGCCGGTCGCCGAACGTCTCCGGCGCTACGAGCCCGGACGGCGACGCGCCGCTGAACAGGACGAGTTCGCTGGGCGCGGAGCGATGGCGCGGCGGCACCCGCGCCGGGGTGCCCGAGGGCACGTACTCCTCCAGCGTGACGTGGAAGTTGCTCCCTCCGAAGCCGAAACTCGACACCGAGGCCCGGCGCGGATGACCGGCGGGCCGCACCCACGGCCGGGCCTCGGTGTTCACGTAGAACGGGCCGTCCGGGGCGCCGGCCGCCGGCGTCGGCCTGTCCACCTTGATCGTCGGCGGCAGCACCTTGTGGTGCAGGGCCATGACCGCCTTGAGCAGCCCCGCCGCGCCCGCCGCGCACTTGGTGTGGCCGATCTGCGACTTGACCGAGCCGATCGCGCACCACTGCCCGTCGTGCCCCGAAGCCTGGAACACCTCGCGCAGTGCCGTCAGTTCGGCGGTGTCCCCGGCCTTCGTGCCGGTCCCGTGGGCCTCGACCAGCTCCACGGTCCGCGGACCGTAACCCGCCTCCTCGTAGGCGCGCCGCAGAGCCCGTGCCTGACCGTCGGGAAGCGGCGCGTAGATCGCCGTACTCCTGCCGTCGGACGAGCTGCCGATGCCCCGGATCACGGCGTGGATCCGGTCGCCGTCCCGCTCGGCGTCGGACAGCCGTTTCAGTGCGTACATGACGACCGCCTCGCCCAGCATGGTGCCGTCCGCCGCGTCCGAGAACGGGCGGCAGTCACCGGTACGGGAGAGCGCGGGCGTCTTGGAGAAGCACAGGAACATGCCGATGTCGTTCCCGGTGTCCACACCGCCGCTGATCACCAGGTCGGCGCGGCCGAGCGTCAGTTCACCGACCGCGGTGGACAGCGCCGCCAGGGAGCTGGCACAGGCGGCGTCGGTGGTGTGGTTCGCGCCGTGCAGGTCGAACCGGTTGGCGATCCGGCCCGCGACGACATTGCCGAGCAGACCGGGGAATGTCGACTCCTGCCACGGACTGAAGTGCGCGGAGATGCGGTCGCACACGGCCTGCGCCTCGGCCTCCGCGAGACCGCTCTCCCGCAGGGCCTTCAGCCACACCGGGCGGTGCGCGCGCCCGTACATGTGCGGGAGCAGTTCCAGGGAGGCCGCGCCGAGGACGACGCCGATCCGGTCCCGGTCCATGCCCGGCAGACCTCCGGCGTCGGTCAGCACCTGGTCGGCGACCATCAGGGCGAGCAACTGGGAGGTGTCCGTCGCCGGCAGATTGGCGGGCGGCACCCCGTACGCCAACGGGTCGAAGTCCACCTCCGGCAGGAAGGCGCCGCGACGGGCGTACGTCTTGTCGGGGGCGGCCGGGTCGGGATCGTAATGGTCCGTCACCAGCCACCGGGAGGCGGGTACTTCGGTGATCAGATCCCTGCCGCCGGTCAGGATTCGCCAGTAGCCCGCCGCGTCCGTCGCGCCGGGCACCAGGGCGCCGACCCCGACCACGGCGACGGGCACCTGCCCACCGGTACGTGCTGACGCATCGTCATTTCCGGTCTCCACGGTCGTCGTTGACGCCTCCGGGGCGCCGGGGCCGCTCATGCCAGTCCGCGCGGGGTGAAGGCGAACGCCTCGGACGGCAACGGCACTCCACAGGTGCGCAGTTGATGCGCGCGGGTGAGTACCGCGGCGCCTTCGAGCAGATTGAGCGCGATCTGCACCACGGACCGGTTCGCCGGCTCGGCCAGGAACGTGCCCGCGACCCAGCGGTTGAACGCGCCCGTCGCCGGGCCGCACCAGATCTGGTAATCGGTTCGCCGGGCCGTCTCACCGGTGATCGCCCACCGACTGGAACTGCCCAGGTACCAGCGGAAGACCAGCGCCATACGGTGCTTCGGATCCGCCTCCGCGCGCGTGATCTCCGAGGGGTCCCGCCGCTCCCAGAACGCCCGTGTGTGCTGCCAGACCTCGTCGAACGAGGCGCGCAGCACGTTCTGTTCGATCGCGGCGCGCAGGGCGGGCGGGATCTCCTCCAGCGAGCCGTGCGCCCGGTAGGCCGCGTGGAGCCTGGCGGCCCGCTGGGCGAACATCGTCCCCCGTGACAGGACTTGCAGCGTGACACCCAGCTCGAACATGTCCGCCGCCGGCGCCATGGCCACATCGGCGACATCCGCCTCGCAGAGCATCGCCTTGGCCTCTTCGGACAGGCCCGCCTCGGTGGCCGTCTGGTTCACCGAACCGGTGACGACGTAGGACGCGCCGAGGGCGAAGGCGGCGCCCACCGCGGCCGGCGTGCCGAGCCCGCCCGCCGCGCCGATCCTGACCGGCCGGTGGTAGCCGTACCGGTGGCAGAGCGCGTCGCGCAGCAGGGCGATCCTCGGCAGCAGGACCGACAGCGGCCGGTTGTCGGTGTGACCTCCGCTGTCGGCCTCCACGGTGATGTCCTCGGCCACCGGCACCAGGGCCGCCAGGCCGGCCTCCTGCGGGGTCAGCCTCCCCTGGCCCACGAGCAGGTCCAGCAGCGCGGCGGGGGCGGGTGCGAGGAACCTCTCGGCCACCTCGGGCCTGGAGACCTTGGCGAGGATCCGCGTACGCCGGACGATCGAGCCGTCGGCCCCGCGCCGCAGCCCCCGGGCCGAGCACAGCACGACGGCCGGGGTGAGTTCCATGTACGCCGACGCCGAGATCCGGGGGACACCGCAGCGCAGCAGCAGCTCGGCGACGCGGAACTCCAGCGCGGGCTCGGCCGGTGAGTGGATCAGGTTCACGCCCCAGTTCGCACGGGTCCGCAGCTCGTCGGCCAGCGCGTGCACGGCCCGCTCCACTTCGGCGTACGCCAGGCCGCCGGCGCCGAAGAACCCGAGCATCTCCGCCCCGGCCATCGCGGACACCATCCGGGTGGTCGCGATGCCGTTCGCCATCTCGCCCGCCACATAGGGGAAGCGGACGCCGTGCGCCTCGCAGAAGGTGCGACCGCCGAGCCACTCGGGGTACAGCGGCGGCAGCGTCCCGAGTACCGGGCCTTCGGGTAAGGGACCGGCGGCGAGCCCCAGTTCACGGCCGGCCGGCCCGCTGACGATGTGCACGGGTTCCCGGATCCGCCGGGCCCTGGCGGCGATCTCCTCGGGGGAGAAGACCGGCGGGGACGCGGCGGGGGCCACGGGAGCGGAGAGGACGGACACGGAGGGGCTCCAGGGAGAGGAGGTGTGCGGGTCAGGCGCAGGGGGCGGACGGCAGGGCGGAGGTGGGCGACGGCCCGGCGGCAACGAGGCCCCTCGGGACGAGGCCGGACCACAGCTGGTCCAGGTCCACCCGGTCGGAGGCCGCCGACGAGCCGAACAGGGCCCGGACGCGGGTGTCGTCGAAGCGCCGTCGGTGGGTCAGATAGGTCGTCAGGTCCGGGTAGCAGTCGACCAGCGCCTCCAGGGCCGACGGGTCGTCCGGCTCCTCGGCGACCAGTTCGACGGACAGCTCGACCAGCCGTTCCAGCAGGGTCACGATCGTCGGCACGGGCACGTCGCGGTCGTGGACCACGTGGTAGGTGTCGACTCCGCCCGAGGGCGTCCGGTCGGCCAGCCGCACCATGATCCCGGCCGCGTGGTCCACCGGCAGCAGATTCAGCCGGCCGTCCGGACGACCCACCAACCGGACACGGGCACGGCCTCCGGGCTCGGCGGTGCGCCGTGCGTCGCGCAGGATCCGCTCGACGACCTGGAGCGGATGCGAGGGCAGTTCCGGATGCGGCGGCAGGTCCGTGACGAGGATGCTCGGCCGCAGCACCACGACCGGGCGGCGGTGTTCCCGCGACCACGCGTGGATCAGCACCTCCGCCTCGTACTTGGAGCGTTCGTAGGCGTTCTCGAAGCCGTACGCGCCGTCCAGCTCGTCCTCGTACGCCACCCCCTCACGCCGGCTTCCGGCGACGAACGCGGTGCTCACGTGGTGGACCACGGGTCTCTCACGTCCGGCGGCGGCCAACTCCAGCACGTGCCGGGTCCCTTCGACATTGGTGCGCCGCAACTCGGCCAGGTCACCGGCCAGGTTGATGCTGCCCGCGCTGTGCCAGATGGCGCCGAGGCCGTCGGCCAACTCCTGGAACGCGTGCCGGGACAGCCCGAGTCCGGGTCGCTCCAACTCGGTCTCCACCACCCGCAGCCGGCCGGGGAGTTCGGCGAGAGCTGCCTCGGGCACGCCGGTCAGTGCGAAGTACCGGGTGATGCGGTGGAGCGCGTCACCCGAGCCCGCGTGGACCAGGACCGTCACCGACCGGTGCGTGTCGAGCAGACGGCGCAGCAGGCGCAGCCCGAGGAATCCGGTGGCGCCGGTGAGGGCGACGTGCATGACCTTGGCTCCAAGGGCTCCGAAAGGGACAGGACCACGACCGCGTGCGAGGGCGGTGACGCCGGGGCCGTCGCGGCGGCCGGGGAGGCGGGACGCGGTCGGCCGTCCCACGGCGCGGCGTGCCACCGGCGGTCGCGGAGTGCGCGGCCCGACTCGTCCGGCCGACCCGGCACGACGGGCCTCCGCCGATCGTCCGGTTTCCTCCGGCCCGCCGGGTTGCTCAGGCCCTCTGCCGGGCTTGATGACGCCGACGCACGGCACACAGTGTCAGACGGCGGACGGTGATGGAGCCCTCGATCCCACCGGCTCACCCGAATGCAGTACCCACGCTATGGCTGGTGGTTCTCCGCCGTGAGCCGGGGCGCCGGGCGTACGTACGCAATCGGAAGCGGTCGGGACCGAGCGGGCCGCCCGGCGGGCCGTCCCCCTTTCGGGTGACCTCGCGGGCAGTGGACGGCAGGCGGTTCCGGTGGGGCGGGAGGGGAGCGCGTACTCGGGGGCCCGTGGGCGGGAACGGCCGCTCCCCGGGGCCGGATATAAACCGTACTCACCCATGCCGGTGACGGGTTCGGCGTCGCCGCACGCGCGCACCGGTCGGTCGGGGTGGCCGCCGCCCGGACGTCCGCGCCCGGACTCGCCCCGCCCGCCCCCCTTGGCACGAACTGGAGCCGAACCGATGCCCGAGTCCGATCCGTCAGCCCGGTCCGTTCCCTTCACCGGCCACCCCGCCCACTCGGTCGACCGCGCGTTCTTCGGCATGGAGCGCCGCCACCCCGACGTCCGCTGGGACGCCGGCGGAGTCGCGTATCTGAGCGGTCCGCCCCCGAACCTGGCGGACTTCCGCACCTACGTGGGCTCCCGCCTGGGCCGGCTGCCCCTGCTCATGAGCCGGATCGAGGGCGGTGCACGGCGCGCCCGCTGGTCGCCGGACGCGGACTTCGCCCTCGAAAGGCACGTCCACGAGGCGGTCGCGGAGGGGCCCGCCGGGTGGGACACCGCTCTGCGGACCGCGCTCGACGCCCCGTTCGCGCCCGGCGCCTACTGGGGGATCTGGCTGGTCCACGGCCATGCGCCCGACGAGTACGCCGTCTGCTACCGCTTCCACCACGCCTGCCAGGACGGTTCGGCCGCCGCGATGACTTTCCGCACCATGCTGGGCGAGGGAGAGCCGTCGGCCCGCCCGGTGCCGGGGGAGGGCCGCCCGACCGGCCTGCCCCGGCGGGTCGGCACGGCGGTCGGGCTGGCCACGATGTTCCTGGCCGGCTCCCTCGCCGTCCGCGGCCGGCGTCCGGCCGCCCCCCTCGTCCCCACGGGAGAGCGGCGGCTGTGGCGGGGCCGCGTACCGGCGGACACGCTCCGCCGGATCGCCGCGGCCCACGGCGGATCGGCCCACGACGTCCATCTGGCCGCGCTCGCCGGGGCGTTGTCGCTCTGGTCGGCCCGGTCCGGCGTACCGCTTCCCCGGGTGAGGGCGCTGCTGCCCGTTGACGTACGCCGCCCGGACGAGGAACAGACCTGGGGCAACCGCTGCTTCGCCCTGCCGCTGGAACTGCCCGTGCGCACAGCCTCGTCACGTGGGACCGGATCTCATGACGGCGACGCGCCCGTGCGGCGGCTGGAGCACGTCATGGCCTCGACCCGTAAATTGCGGGGCGAGACCTGGCGGCAGGCCGTTCAGGACCTGGTCCAGTACATGCCGGACCGTCCGACCGCCTGGTACCTGCGAAGGATGCTCTCCCCGCGCGTCACCGACGTCATGGCCACGTCCATGCCGGTCGCCGACAAGGGAAGTCTGGGGAACGGCGAGGTGACGGGCGTCGCCCTGCTCCCGCTGCTGGTGCCCGGACACCTCTTCGGAGTGGGGCTGTCGTTCTTCGGCAACTGGGCCGAGACGTCCTTCGTGGCCGACCGCGCCCTTCCGCTCGGCGAATTGCTTCCGGAGCTGTGGGAGCAGGCCGTGCGCGAACTGGACTGACCCGCTGACCCCCCGTCTTGGTGCCGTTTCCGTTGCGCCGCCTGCTCGTTGGGCACGGGCGGACCCGTTCCGCCGCCCATCGGAAGACGCGTACCGCTTCCGTGGCCATCCGGAAGACCTGGCACGACGGAGCAGCGCGATGGACGTCGCAGATGTGCACCACTCCTACCGGCAGCGCGCCGTACTGCGCGGCGTCGGCCTCCGGCTGAGGCCCGGGGTCCTCGCCGGGATCGTCGGGGAGAACGGCGCCGGCAAGACGACACTGCTGAGGATCCTCGCGGGTGAACTCCGGCCGGACCGGGGCTCGGTGCACCACAGCGGCAGGTTCGGCTACTGCCCGCAGTCCGTGGTCCTGGACGACTCCTTCACCGTCCGCCAGCACCTGGACTTCTTCCGGCACGCCTACGGGCTGGCGGATCTGCGGCGGGCCGAGGAAGTGATGGAGACCCTGGCCTTCACCGAGTACCTCGACCAGCGCGCGGGTCTGCTCAGCGGCGGCTCACGGCAGAAGCTGAACCTGACCCTCGCACTCATGCACGACCCGGACGTACTGCTGCTCGACGAGCCCTACCAGGGCTTCGACTGGGAGACGTACCTGCGCTTCTGGGATCTGGCTACCCGGCTGCGCGACGCAGGGCGGTCGGTGCTGGTCGTCTCCCATCTGGCGTACGACGTCGAGCGGCTGGACCAGCTGTGGCGCCTGGAGGACGGCCGTCTCCACCTCCGGGACCGGTGCTCGGAGGCGGCGGCATGAGGCGGCACTGGTCCCTGTTCGTCACGGCCTCCCGGTACGCGCTGATCGGTCACGCCCGCAACCGGTTCGCGATGCTGCTGGTGGTGGTCTACATCCCCGTGTGGATCGCCCTGGCCTACGTGACCATCCCCGACCGGGCGGCGCCGTTCCGGCTGCGGGCCACGGACGAGATCCTGACCCCGCCCGGCAATCACCTCACCCAGATCACCGGCGCGTTGAACGCGGTCACCCTGATCGCCGGTTTCATGATGTTCGCCGCCACCTTCACCGGAGGTGCCTTCGACCGGCGCCTGGCCATGGCGGGTTACCCGCGTCATCACCTGGTCCTCGCCAAGCTCTCCGCGCTCACCCTGGTCTGCGCCGCCGTCGCGGCGTACGCCACGGCCGCCGCCGGCTTCGCCTGGACACCCCGGCAGCCCCTCATGCTCGCCGCCGCGCTGTTCTGCGCCGCCCTGACCTACGGCGCGCTCGGAGTGGTCTTCGGCTCGGTGCTCCGCCGTGAGGTGGAGGGCATGTTCGCCATCCTGATGATCAGCATCATCGACGTCGCCCTGCAGAACCCCCTGTCGAGCTCCGGCTCAGACAACGCCGTGGTCCGCTTCCTGCCGTCGTACGGAGCCGTACAGGCCAGCATGTCCGCGGCCTTCTCCACCGGGCCGGTGGCCCAGGGCCTCGCGATCCAGCTGCTCTGGCTCCTGGGGGCGGCGCTGGCCGCGTTCATGGTCTTCCGCCGGCGCACCCGCGACGCGCTCCCTCCGGAACGGAGGCGACGCACCCCGGACCGTCCCGGTCGCGGTGCGGACGCGGGCGCCGATACGGGCGCGCCCGCGCACGCGCCGGAGCCCGGCGCGGTCGCACAGCGCGTACCACCCAACTGACGGACGCACCGCCCCCGTCCGGCCCGACGGCCGCGTGACCTGCGGGAGCCGGAGATCGTTCTGGAACCGGGCGTCGAATCGCCGCCCGACCACCACGTTCTTCACGCAAGGAGCACGATCCCCCATGACCCTTTCGCGTACCGTCCGGAGCACGGTCCTCACCGCGGCTCTCGTGTCCGCCTCGGCCCTGACCTTCCCCGCCTCCGCGCAGGCGGCGCCGCTGCCGCCCGCGTGCCAGGAAGCGCTGCTCACCACCCTCGACAAGTTCCCCGTCGCGGACTTCACGGTCCCCGACAAGGTCCAGAGCGGAATGCTGGACGAGGTCGGCAGCCTGACCGAGGCCGACCAGCGGGCGTTCACCGAGCAGGCGTGCGCGGCCTGGAACACCTGGGCCGCCAAGAACGGCCAGGCGGTGGCCACGGACCTGGACACCCGCTACCGGAACGCCGCCGGGCCCGTGTGCAACAAGTTCACCACCTCCGCCATCGGGACGATCAAGAAGTACGCCCCGAACGTCCCCGCCGAGACGCGGGAGTTGGAGAAGGTGGCCAAGAAGGTCTGGCAGAACGTGATGCAGAAGCTCTCCGTGGAGGCCACCAACGCCGACTGCCGCCGGGCCTACAACGGGGTGAGGACCGGCTGGTAGCGAGCCCCGTCGCATGACGACCCCGCCCCCGTCCCCTGCCGGCCGTCCGCCGTCGCGTTCCGCTGCCGGGGCCGGGGGCCGGGGTCACCAGGGGATGCCGCCGTCGTCCTCGAAGAACGAACGGGTCGGCCCGCCCCCTGTTCGGCCGCGGCCTCGGTGAACGGTCCCTCGGTGCCGTTACGAGGGCGCCTGGACGAAGTCCTTGGTGTGGATCGTGGCGAGGGAGACCACACCGGCGACGAGGGCGATGAGCGCGGCGACGAGGAGGATCTCGTTGAGCCCCGAGGTGAAGGCCGCCGTGGCGAGATCCTTGACGGGGGCGCGGACCTCGGGCGGGAGGGACCCGAGCGCCTCGGTGACCGTGCCGGACTGGACGGCTGTGGAGATCTGCGGGCCGAAGTCCCCGACGCCGGGGATCGCGCCGATGTGGTCGGTCACATAGGACTTGATCTTGCTGGAGAACAGGGTGCCGAGCAGCGCGATGCCGGTGGCGATGCCGATCTGGCGGAATGTCGAGTTGATGCCCGAGGCCATGCCCGCGTGAGCCGGCTGGACCACACCGACGGCGGTCGACGCCAGCGGTGGATTGACCAGACCGAGACCGGCTCCGGACATGATCATGCCGGGGATGAGGTGGGTCCAGTCGCTGGAGGCGTTCAGGCCGCGTATCCACAGCAGCCCGCCGCCGATCAGCAGCAGCCCGGGTCCGATCAGGAACCGCACCGGCATCCTTGAGGAGAGCCGTCCGGAGATCGTGGACACCACCAGGATGCCGGCGGAGATCAGCAGCAGCCGCATGCCCGCGCCCAGGGCGCTGTATCCGAGTACGTCCTGGAGGTAAAGCACGAGGTAGAGCAGCATCGACAGGATCGAGGCGCTGAGACCGAAGGCAGCCACCAGGCCGCCGGTGAAGGTCGGCTTCCGGAAGAGTGACCGGTCGAACATGGCCTGAGCTGTCCGCAACTCGACCACCACGAAGGCGATCATCAGCACGAACGCGGCGGTCAGACACGCGATGCCGACGGGGTCGGAGAACGAGTCGTGACTGGACTGGATGAGCGCGTACACCAGGCTCGACACAGCAGCGGTGAAGAGTACGAAGCCCGGCCAGTCGGGGTGGCGGGCCCCGGGCTGTCGGGACTCGGCGACCTTGACCAGGGTGATCGCGACGGCGATCGCGCCGATGGGCAGGTTGACGTAGAAGATCCACTCCCAGGACAGGCCCGTGGTGAGCACACCGCCGAGCAGCGGCCCGATGGCCACCGCGAGTCCGGTGATCGTGCCCCAGATCCCGAACGCGACCCGCGGTCCTCGCCGCGGAACGCGTCCGCGAGCAGGGCGAGTGAGACCGAGAACATGATGGAGCCGCCGACCCCCTGGATGCCCCGGGAGAGTTGCGGCATCAGCCCACTGTCGGCGAGGCCGCAGAGCAGTGACGCGAGACTGAAGATCGTCAGCCCGATCACATAGAGCTTCTTGCGGCCGTACATGTCGGCGAGGCTGCCCGCGGTGAGCAGCAGGGAGGCCAGGGTGAGGGAGTAGGCGTCGACGACCCACTGGAGGTCGGAGAAGCTGGCGTGCAGTGACCGCTGGATGTCGGGCAGTGCCACGTTCACGATGGTGATGTCCAGCAGCAGCATGAACGTGCCCAGGCAGACGGCGGTCAGCGTCCACCACTTGTTCAGCGCGGTCGGGGCGTGCCAGGCTCGGGGCTCACCGCGACCGTGACCGTGCGGGCCGGCTCAGAAAGCGCCTGTGGCGCGGGACAGGTGGGAGTCGTCCGGCTCGTTCTCAGGCATGGTCATACCCTCTTCTTGGCCTGACGGGCGTGCCCGTCCGACCGAACTCTCCCCTCCGGGCGCCCCCGGCCGTCTCCTCACCGCGGGCCAGCCGGGCGAACCTGAGCCGTGGTGTCACCGGATCGGGTGACGGCCGGCGTTTCGGGTGTCCGTGTCCCCGGACACGGGGCCCCGTCGACCCTGTACGCGGCGAGGGCCGTCCCACCGTGGCCGAGCCGGCCAGGAGCTACTGTCGCGGGCATGGTCCGACACGATGCCCTCAGCGCCACCCGCGATGCCTACGACGCCGCTGCCGTCACCTATGCGGAGCTGTTCAGCGACACGCTGCGTGACAGTCCCCTCGACCGCGCGGCCCTGGGCCTCTTCGCCGAGGTCGTCGGCGCGAGCGGGGACGGTCAGGTCGCGGACCTGGGCTGCGGACCGGGCTACATCACCGCTCATCTGCGCGAGTTGGGGCTGGCGGCGTTCGGCGTCGACGCCTCTTCGGTGATGATCGAGTTGGCCCGACAGGCCTATCCACACCTGCGGTTCGACGTGGGGTCGATGACGGAGCTGGACATCGCCGACGGCGCGCTGGGCGGCATACTCTCGCGCTGGTCCGTCATTCACACTCCGCCGCAAGAACTCCCCGTCATCCTGGCCGAGTTCCACCGGGTGCTGGCACCCGGTGGCCACCTGCTGATCGGCTTCTCGGCAAGCGAGGATCCGTCACACCCGACACAGGTCTTCGACCACGCGGTCGCACCCGCCTACCGGTGGTGGCCCGATCACCTCGCCACGCTGCTGCGCGAGTGCGGCCTGGCCGAGGTGGCCCGGATGATCCGCGAGCCTCGGCCCACCGACCGGCGCCAGTTCCGCGAGGTCCACCTGCTCGCCCGCAAAGCCTAGTCGGGGGGCCGCCGTCACGGATTGCGCGTCGCCCGCGGCGGACCGGGTCGGGACCGGCTCATCGAATTCGCCGACGAACCGGCCGAGTTGCTCACGGAACGGGCCCTGGACCGGCCGAACCTTCCGACCCTTTGACCAACATGCCGGGCGTGCGACCCGCGGCGGCGTACGGCGTTGACGTAGCCTTGCACCCCACGGCTGAGACGGCGTCATTCGTGATGAACGAGGAGGGCCCCGGGTGCCCCTGGACATCAGGCCGGTCAGAGAAGTCGACGCCGTCCTCGTTCACGGACTCTTCTCCTCGCTCAGGACGTGGTCCCACTTCGAAGCGCTGATCGCCGCCGACAGGGAGCTGGCGCACATCGACACGCTGCCGTTCGGTTACGTGTCCCCGGTCGCCTCCTTCAGCCCCCTGCGCCGTATCCCGTCGTTCGACGATGTCGCGGACAGCCTCGGCGGTTTCCTCGAAGTGGAGGGAGGCGGATACGAGCGGTTGGTGCTCGTCTCCCACAGCCAGGGGGGACTGGTGGTTCAGCGCTATCTGGCCCGGATGCTCAATGAGGGCCGGGGAACGGAACTCGCCCGGATCAGCCGGGTCGTGATGTTCGCCTGCCCCAACTCCGGTTCCGAGCTGGCGCTGACGCTGCGGCGCGCTTTGTGGCGTCGCGGGCACGCGCAGGAACGGCAGTTACGTCCCATCCACGCCGCGGTCACCGAGGCGCAGCGCACGGTCCTCACCCGCGTCGTGCACGCCCGGTCCGTCACGGCGAACTCCTGCCCCTTACCGGTCACCGCGTTCGCCGGCGAGACGGACGGGGCTCCTGCCCCTTACCGGTCACCGCGTTCGCCGGCGAGACGGACGGGATCGTCACACCGGCCTCCGCCAGAAGCCTGTTCCCCGACACCGGGGTGCTTCCCGGCGACCACTCCGGCATCATCCGCCCGGACTCGCCGGGCCACCGCTCCTACACGGCCCTCAAACGGCTGCTGCTGATCCCACCGGACGGCGCCCCGGATCACGTACATCGTCGAGCGACTCCTCAGGGACCTGGCCGGCCCGACAGGCCCGTGGGTTGTCAACGTCCGTGGTGTCGGCGGTGTCGGCAAGACGACGATGGCGTACGAGGCCGCACGGCGCGCCGCGCGCGAAGGGATCTTCGACCGGATCGTCTGGACCACCGTCCGCGGCGGCGCCCACGAAGCGGGCCTGTGGGAGGCCCTGTTCGATCTCGCCGCGCAACTCGGCGTGGCGCTCGGGCCGGACAGACGCGGATGGGAGGCGGAGCTGGGGGTGGCGCTCCGGGCCGCGGGTGAACAGCGGCGCGTGCTCGTGGTCGTGGACAACCTCGAGGTGGCGAGCCGGGCCACGGCCATCGTCGACGGGCTGCGCGGGGCCGGTGTCGTACGGCCGCACAAGCTGCTGGTCACCAGCCGCGGCGTGGTCCACGATCCGGACCACGCGATCAAGGAGCAGTCGGTCACCGGCCTCACCCAGGAGGCCGCCGTCGCGTTCATCCGGCACGTGGGGGCCGACGACCCGGAGCTCGCCGATGCCACGGGGACCACCTTCACCCCCATCGTGCGGATCACCGAGGGGAACCCCTATCTGATGAGGCTGGCCATTCGGCGCTACCTCTCGACGGGGACGCCCCTCCACGAGGTGATCGATGAACTGACCGCTCTGGAAAGCCGGGTGCCGGACGGCGGGGAGGGACTGGCCACACGTATCAAGGCCCATCTGTTCGACCGCTCGCTGGGGGAGTTCGACCTCGTCGCGGGGGCCGACCCGGCCCACAGCCTCATGGCCGCGTTCTGCGCCAAGCGGCGCGGGGACCGGATCGCCAGGGGCGAGCTCACGGAACTCAGCGGGCTGCCGGACCGCGACTTCCGGCACGCTCTGCGGTGCGGGCACGATCTGGAACCGGTCCAGGCGTCCCGGCTCAACGAGGAGCACTCCATCCACAGCCTGCTGTACGAATACCCCAGGCCCAGACCTGGCACCGGACCCGGCACAGTGAGTCCGTGACGTCCAGGCTCGGCTACTGCGGGGAGCGCCCGGACGTGTGGATCGCCACCGTCCGGCGGTCGTTCGGCAGAGCCCCGGAGCACGTGGAGGCCGGCCGTGAGGTGTCGGACACGCAGCTGACGGACGCCGCGACCGTCCTCGACAACGTGATGCGTTACGGCGTGGAGGTCGACAGCCTCCTGCTCTCCCACTTCCTGACGCGGCCCGCCGGCTACCACTTCCACGGCCGCGACTGGGGCGGGCTGCTGCGCCGCGGAAGCGTGGCGCTCGGGGCCTGGATCAGGCTCAACGGCGCGGGCGATTTGGTCCGGGCGGTCTTCGGATCAGTGGAGTACGTCGTGTCGCCACTGCGGCAGCGCCTGCGCCGCGGCCCGCGCACCCCGGCTCCCGCAGGGGCGCTGCGCTGCCCCTGCGGGAACTGCTTGCGGGCGAGCGGGACCTGACACGTCGGCGTCCCGGTACGGCCGACTGGCTCCCGCCGGGCGACCGCCGGGCGCCCCTGCCGTCAGGGGCGGCTCGTCAGGTAGCCGCCCATGGAGGTGAAGTACTCCGTCGCGGGCAGCTCCCGGCCGTCCTCGGTCCGTACGCGTGTGATGGCCAGACCGTGGTGGCGGCCGGTGCGGGCGTCGGATCCGGCGACGATCACCACGCCTTCGCCCTCGCGGTAGAAGATCCGGCCGGGCGTACCGCCGTAGCGGCCCTGGGACACCACGGCGGCGAGGACTTCGAGTCGCTTGCCCCTGTGGAAGGTGAAGGCGGTGGGGTACGGCTCGGACTGGGCGCGGACCAGGCGTTCGAGGTCCTCCGCCGGCCAGTTCCAGTCGACGCGGATGTCCTCGGCGGACCGCTTGTGGAAGAAGGTGGCCTGCGAGCGGTCCTGCTTGGTGAACTCCGTCTGCCCGGCGGCGATGAGCCCGAGTGCGCCGACGGTCACCGGCGCGATGAGATCGACGGTCTTGTGGAAGAGGTCGGTGGCGGTGTCCGCCGGTCCGACCGGGACCGACTCCTGGCGCACGATGTCGCCGGCGTCGAGTTCGTCGTCCATCATGTGCGCGGTGACGCCCACTTCGGACTCGCCGTTGATCAGGGCCCAGATCAGCGGGGAGAAGCCGGCGTACTTCGGCAGCAGCGAGTCGTGGACGTTCAGCGTGCCGTGGCGGGGGAGGCCGAAGATCCGCGGGGGGATCCAGGTCCGCCAGTTGTTGGCCACGATGATGTCCGGGTCGGCCTCCTTGAGGCGCTCGAACAGCTCCTCGTCGTCGGGGCGGTTGCGGATCAGCACCGGGACGCCGTGCTCCTCGGCGAGGTCGGCGACGGAGTCGCTCCAGATCTTCTCGTACGCGTGCTCGCTCTTGGGGTGTGTCACGACCAGTACCACGTCGTGCTCGGACTCCAGAAGGGCTTGCAGGGTGCGGTGCCCCCAGGTCTGGTAACCGAACATGACGACCCGCATGGGGTTCCTCCTCAGAGCAGGGAATGACCGAGGGTAGTTAAGCAAGGCTTACCTTAGTTTGCAACTGGCCCATCTGGCAGGTCAGTCGGAGGGCGCGGGCCCCGGCCGTCCACTCGACAGCCGTCCGGGATTAGCTTAGGCTCACCTAAGTTCAAGGTGGGGTCGCTTCCTCGGCGTGCCCACCTTTCGTATGTCCCACCTGCCCCCCACGCCTGACAGGCGGCTTCCCCCGTATGAATGGGAGTGACATGTCACAGGTTCTTCCTGGCGACGCAGCACCGGTCTACGACCTCATCGGCATCGGCTTCGGGCCGTCCAATGTGGCGATGTCGATCGCGGTCAGCGAGCACAACGCACGCGTCGGCAGGCAGGAGTCGGTGACCGCCCACTTCTTCGAGCAGCAGCCGTCCTTCGGCTGGCACCGCGGCATGCTGATCGACGACGCGACCATGCAAGTGTCCTTCCTGAAGGACCTGGTGACGCTCCGGAATCCGACCAGCGAGTTCAGCTTTCTCTGCTACCTCCAGAGCAAGGGCAGGCTGATCGACTTCATCAACCACAAGAACCTCTTCCCGCTGCGGGTGGAGTTCCACGACTACTTCGAGTGGGCCGCTGCCAAGGTCGACGACATGGTCAGTTACGGCCACGAGGTCGTCGGCGTCACCCAAGTGGTCCGCGACGGAGCCGTGGAGTACCTGGACGTGACGGTCCGGTCGGGGGAGGGGCTCGTCGTCCACCGCGCCCGTAACCTCGTCATCGGCTCCGGGCTGCGCCCCCAGATGCCGGAAGGCATCGAGCGCGGCGACCGTGTCTGGCACAACTCCGAACTGCTGAAGAAGGTCGACGCACTGGAGGGCACCTCGCCCTCCCGGTTCGTGGTGGTGGGCGCCGGGCAGAGTGCCGCCGAGAACGTCGCCTACCTGCACCGCCGTTTCCCGGAGGCCGAGGTCTGCGCGGTCTTCTCCCGTTACGGCTACAGCCCCGCCGACGACAGCGCCTTCGCCAACCGGATCTTCGACCCCGAGGCGGTCGACCAGTACTTCGCCGCCCCCGAGGACGTCAAGGGCCGGCTGATGGGCTACCACGGGAACACCAACTACTCCGTGGTGGACATCGACCTGATCGACGACCTCTACCGGGAGATGTACCGGGAGAAGGTCCTGGGCACCGAACGGCTGCGCTTCCTCAACGTGTCCCGGCTGGTCGACGTGAAGGAGACCCCGGACAACGCCCGTGCCACGGTGAAGTCACTGGTCACGGGCGAGGAGTCGTTCCTGGACGCGGACGTCGTGGTGTTCGCCACCGGTTACGGTCCCGCCGACCCCGTCGGCCTCCTCGGCGAGGTCGCGGACCGCTGCCTCCGGGACGACGAGGGCCGTGTCCGCGTCGAGCGCGACTACCGCGTCGCGACCGACCCCGACCTGCGCTGCGGCATCTACCTCCAGGGCGGTACGGAGCACACGCACGGCATCACGTCGTCCCTGCTGTCCAACACCGCGATCCGGGTCGGCGAGATCCTGGACTCGCTGCTCGGCCGGGGCGTCAGGTCCGCGTCGGGCGAGGCCCACCGGGTCGCCGACGGAACCGGCAGCGCCGCCCGCTAGGTCCTGTCCGCCGGCCCGGGCGTGAGGCCCGGCCGGCCGTGCCTTCCGCGTAGATCAAAGGGATAACGTACGTCGACATGAGCACGACTGCAGTGGAGCGCCCGCTGCCCAAGGGCGGAACGGAAGCCCGCAGGCACCGGGGCACGGGACTGGGCACACTCGTGGTGATCCTCCTGATCACGGGGGTGGCCTCGCTGGCTGTCGGCGCCCGCGCGCTGAGTCCCGCCGAGGTGTGGCACGGGCTGTTCGCGGCGCCGGACTCCGATCAGCGGCTCACCGAGATCAGGCTCATCGTGCAGACCGTGCGGGTGCCACGGGCGGTGCTCGCGGTCGTGGCGGGTGTCGCGCTCGGCGTCGGCGGGGCGCTGATCCAGGGGTACACGCGCAACCCGATCGCGGACACGGGCCTGCTCGGGGTGAACGCCGGTGCCTCGTTCGCCGTGGTGACGTCGATCGCGGTGTTCGGGTTCACCAACCCGTTCCAGTACGTCTGGTTCGCCTTCCTGGGGGCGGCGGTCGCCGGTGTCGTCGTCTTCGGCCTTTCGAGCATCGGCAGAGGGGCCGGCAACCCGCTGACGCTCGCACTGGCGGGGCAGGGGGTGGCGGTGTTCCTCGCGGCGATGACCACGGCGATCTCGCTGTCGGACCAGAAGTCGCTGAACGCGCTGCGGTTCTGGAACTCGGGCTCCGTGGCAGGTGTCGGATTCGACGTCATCTGGCCGGTGGCCGCGTTCGTCGCCGCGGGACTGGTGCCGGCGCTGACCGCGCTGCCCTCCCTCAATCTGCTCAACCTGGGCGACGACGTGGCACGCGGGCTGGGCGTGAACATCGCGCTGAGCCGGACCGTCGGCATCCTCGCCATCACCCTGCTGGCGGGCGCCGCGACCGCGGCGTGCGGCCCCATCGCCTTTCTCGGTCTGATGGTGGCCCATGTGGCCCGCTATCTCACGGGGCCCGACTACCGCTGGCTGGTGCCGTACGCGGGTGTGCTCGGAGCCCTGGTCCTGTTGGTCTCCGACATCGTGGGGCGACTGGTGGTGCGGCCGGGCGAGCTGGACTCGGGCGTCGTCGTCGCCCTCCTCGGCGCCCCGTTCTTCGCGGGTCTCGTGTGGCGAGGAAAGTTCAAGAGCGCATGAACGAGAGGGGTGTTGGCACAGACGTGGGAGCGGACGGCGGAGCAGAGGCCGGGAGAGGCGTCGCGCCGGACATCAGGACGGACGCGGTGACGGACGCGGTGACGGACGCCGCGCCGGACGCGAAGCGGTCGCTCGCGCCGGGCGTGCGGCTCGGCCGGCTCTCCTTCGTCTGGCGCCCCTGGATGGTGCTGGTCACCCTGCTGCTCACGGCGGCGACCTTCCTGGTGTTCTGCGTGTCCATCGGTGTCGGCGACTTCCCCATCGGTCTGTCCCGCGTGATCGCCACGATCCTCGGCCGGGGCGAGCAGGTCGACGAGTTCGTGATCATGGATCTGCGGCTGCCCCGCGCCCTCGCCGGTCTTGTCGTGGGCATCGCGCTGGGCGTCTCCGGGGCGATCACACAGTCCGTGGCGCGCAACCCGCTGGCCAGCCCGGACATCCTGGGGATCACCTGGGGCGCCGGCGCGGTCGCCGTGTTCCTGGTGACGGTGTCGGGCGGCACCGCCACCGCCGTGGTCAGCTCCGTGGGCCTCTCCGCCGCGGCGCTCGCGGGCGGCCTCGGTACGGGGCTGCTGGTCTACTTCCTCGCCTGGCGGCGCGGGATCGACGGTTTCCGGCTCATCCTCATCGGTATCTCGGTGAGCGCGGTGATGCAGGCGATCACCACCTGGCTGCTCGTCAAGGCCGACATCAGGGACGTGGCACGGGCACAGGTGTGGCTGGTCGGCTCACTGGACAACCGGTCCTGGGACGAGGTCCGGGTGGCGCTGTGGTGCACGCTCGTCCTCCTGGTCGTCGTCGCGGCCACCGCCTTCCAGTTCAAGCCGATGCACCTCGGCGACGAGGTCGCCGCGGGCCTGGGGGTCCGCCATTCGCGGGTGCGGGCGCTGCTGCTGCTGTGCGCCGTACTGCTGGCCGCGGTCGCGGTGAGCGTGGCGGGCCCGGTCGCTTTCGTCGCGTTGGTGGCGCCTCAGGTGGCGATGCGTCTGGTGCGCTACCCGACACCGCCGATGGTGGCCTCCGGCCTGGTCGGCGCGCTGCTGCTGATCGGTTCGGACCTGGTCGCGCGTGCGGGGCTGCCGATCGGTCTTCCCGTCGGTGTGGTCACCGCCGCGATCGGCGGCCCCTTCCTCGTCTATCTGCTGGTGAGGGCGAACCTCAGACAGACGGATAGATGATAAAAAGGTTAGGCAATCCTAATAAGGGGGGCTTGTGGCCGCTCAGTCCATCACGCTGAAGTCGAAGACCGAGACCGAGACCGGGACCCGGTCCGCGATCGCCCCCGTCGCCGGGGGTGAGGCACGACTGGCCGCCAGGGGCGTCACGGTCGGATACGGCGGCCGGACCGTCATAGACGATCTCGACGTGGCGATCCCGCCAGGGGTGATCACCACGATCATCGGCCCCAACGGCTGTGGGAAGTCGACCCTGTTGCGCACCCTGACCCGGCTGCTCAAGCCGGCCAGGGGGACGGTCGTGCTGGACGGCGACGACATCGCCCGGCTCAGGACCAGGGACGTGGCGAAGAAGCTCGGCCTGCTGCCGCAGGCGCCGGTCGCCCCGGAGGGGCTGACGGTGGCCGATCTGGTCGCCAGGGGGCGTCATCCGCACCAGAGTTGGCTGCGGCAGTGGTCGTCGGACGACGCCGATGTCGTGGAGCGCGCACTGGCCATGACCGGGGTGGCCGATCTGGCCGACCGTCCGGTCGACTCGCTGTCGGGCGGCCAGCGTCAGCGCGTCTGGATATCGATGACGCTGGCTCAGGGCACCGATCTGCTGCTGCTGGACGAGCCGACGACGTATCTGGATCTTGCGCACGCGATCGACGTGCTCGATCTGGTGGACGACCTGCACGAGGGCGGGTGCACCGTCGTCATGGTGCTGCACGATCTCAATCTGGCGACGCGCTACAGCGACAACCTCATCGTGATGCGGGAGGGGGCGATCCTGGCGCAGGGGCATCCGCGTGACGTGATCACCGCCGAGTTGCTGCACGAGGCGTTCGGGCTCCGCGCCCAGGTGATCGACGCCCCGGTGGGCGACAGCCCGATCATCGTGCCGCTCGGCCGTACGCACGTTTAGCCGTTGCCCTCGCGCTCGCCCGAATCGGCCGGTTCAACCCAAGTGCCGGTAAAGGGATTTCATAGGTTAGGCTAGGCTAACCTCACCTGCTCAGGATAAGGTTTGGCTGCCCTAAGACAAGGGCGCAGCGGACAGTGCGATCACAAGGGACTCTCGGATGCTCTTCCACAGAACGACGCTCGCGAAGCCACGGCGGCGACTGGCGGCGACACTGTCCGCCGCCGCCCTCGGCATCGGCCTCCTCACGGCTTGTGGTTCCGACTCGGCGGACGAGCCGAAGGACGACGCCCCGGCCGCGGCCGCCGGCGGCGCGTTCCCGGTCACCGTGGAGCACGCGTTCGGGTCCACCGAGGTCACCAAGGCTCCGAAGCGCGTCGTCACGGTCGGCTACACGGACGACCAGGCCGTCCTGGCGTTCGGCATCAAGCCGGTCGGCATGGTCGACCAGTATCCGAACCCGGCGGGCAAGTCGCCCGACATCAACACCCAGTGGCCGTGGGTGAAGGACAAGTGGGGCGACGCGCGCCCCGAAGTCATCATGAAGAACGGTGACTCGGGCCCCAACTACGAGAAGATCGCCGCCCTTCGCCCGGACCTGATCATCGCGGTCTACTCCGAGATCGACCAGGCCGGCTACGACAAGCTCTCCAAGATCGCCCCGACCGTGGGCCGTACCAAGGCCGAGAAGGAGCCCTTCAGCGCTCCCTGGCAGGACAACGCGGCCCACATCGCCAAGGCGCTCGGCAAGGAGGACGAGGGCACCGAAATGGTGCAGGGCATCCAGGAGAAGCTCGACACGGCGAAGAAGGCCAACCCCGGGTTCGCCGACCAGACCGCCGTCGTCATCTCCTGGTACAAGGACTCGATCTCCCCGTTCACCTCCACCGACGTACGTGGACAGCTGGTGACCGGCGCCGGGTTCAAGTACCAGACGAAGATCGACGACATCGCGGACGGCGGTTTCTCCACCGAGCTCTCCCCCGAGCGCATCGATCTGATCGACGTGGACCGCATCTTCGTCGTCAACGACAAGGCGGACACCGAGGCGTTGAAGAAGTTCGAGCTGTTCGCCAATCTGCCCGCGGTCAAGAACGGCAACGTGTCCTACCTGCTGGACAGTGAGGGCCCGGCGGTCGGTGCGGCCATGTCCCAGGGCACCCTGCCGTCCCTGCCGTACGCGATCGACGAACTCGTCAAGTCGGCCAAGTAAAGGATGACGACGGTGATCAGTCAGCGACGAGACCCGATGTCCGGGTGAGCGCCACCGACACCCGCGCGGCCCCGGCCACCCTGCGCACGGCCACCGGGGGCGAAGCCTCCCGGTGGGTCGTGGCGCACTGCCGCGAGACTCCGTGGCTGACGTTCGTCACCGTGCTCAGCACCGTGGCCGGGGCGGCGCTCCAGGTGCTCCCGGTGCTCCTGCTGGGCAGGGTGGTCGACGGGGTGGTCGAGGGCCAGTCGCGCTCGGTCCTGGTCACGGTCGGAGTCTTGATGGGGGCCGCCGCGCTGTTCGGCGCGGCGGCCACCGCCGCGTCGACGTATCTGATCGGGCGCCTGGGCGCGGATCTGCTCGCGCGGCTGCGCGAGCACGCCGTCCGGGCGGTGCTGGGGATGCCGAGCGAGCGGATCGAACGGGTCGGCCGGGGCGATGTGCTGTCCCGCGTCGGCGACGACGTGGCCGTGCTGTCCAAGGGCATCCGGACGGCCATCCCCACCGTGTTCTCGGCCGGCGTACTGGTCTTCATCGCCACGGCGGGCATGTTCGGACTGGACTGGCGGCTCGGTCTGGCGGGCGCCGGTGCGCTGCCCGCGTACGTGCTCGCGCTGCGCTGGTACCTCCCGCGCTCCGCCCCCCTCTACCGTAAACAGCGGGTGGCCCAGGCCGATCGCGCGCAGGCGCTGATCAGTGGCCTGAACGGCATCGACACCGTACGTGCGTACCGACTTGAGGAGTCCGTCCGCGAGACGGTCACCCGGGAGTCGTGGCGCGTGCGGAATCTCGGTGTCGAGGTGTTCCGGTTCTTCGGCAGATTCGTCGGCCGGGAGAACCGCGCCGAGTTCATCGGGCTCGTCCTGATCCTCTTGGTGGGGTACGCCCTGCTGGAGGCCGATGCCGCCACCCTCGGTGAGGTGTCGGCGGCCCCCCTGATGTTCCACCGGCTGTTCACCCCGCTGGGCGCCATCATGTTCACCTTCGACGAGGCGCAGAAGTCGGGCGCGAGCCTGACCCGCCTGGTCGGGGTGCTGGCGGAGGACACCGAGGAACGGCTGGTGGGCGACCGCTCGGTCGCCCCGGCGGACGCCGCGCCGTACGCCGTGACGGTGGAGGGGCTGACGTTCAGTTATCCCGACAGCGGCGAACCGGTCCTGAGGGACGTCGATCTGACGATTCCCGCAGGCGGTTCGCTCGCCCTGGTGGGTGCGACCGGTGCGGGCAAGTCCACCCTGGCCGCGCTGATCGCCGGTATCGGGACACCGCAGTCCGGGGCGGTGCGCATCGGGTCGCACGACCTCGCCGGCATGGACGAGGCCGGTTCCCGGGCCCTGGTGAGCATCCTGACGCAGGAGACACATGTGTTCTCCGGTCCGCTCGCCGACGACCTGCGGCTCGCCGCGCCGGACGCCACCGACGCCGAGTTGACGGACGCGCTGCGCACGGTCGGTGCGGGCGGGTGGGTCGACGCGCTGCCCGACGGGCTCAACACCCCGGTCGGTGAGGGCGGCGAGCGGCTGGACGTCGCCAAGGTCGCCCAGATCGCCCTGGCCCGGCTGGTGTTGGGCCGCTCACCGGTGGTGGTGCTCGACGAGTCGACCGCGGAGGCGGGCAGCGAGGGCGCGGCAGAGCTGGAGCGGGCCGTGCTGGCCGCGTGTGCGGGCCGGACCACGTTGTTCGTGGCGCACCGGCTGACCCAGGCGATGGCGGCGGACCGGATCGCCGTACTGGACGCGGGACGTGTGGTGGAGCGTGGCACCCACGAGGAGTTGGTGGCTCTGGGCGGCCGGTACGCACGACTGTGGCAGGCCTGGCGAGAAGGCAGTTAGGGCCACCTTAATTAGGCGAGCCTAAGTTAGGTTAGGCTAACTTTTCATGCCTGGAAGGGATGCTGAGTCTTCGATGTTGGAACCGAGCGCTCGTCTCGTACTGCTTTCTCCCGCGCGTCTGGCCGACGTACGCCGCCGGACCGGCGACTACTGCGACCGGACCATCGCCGGAGCGTGCGCCGTGGGGCTGTCGTACTGGGCGACGGGCCGCGGTCCCGAGGGCATAGGACTCGCCCCCGGCACACTGTTCGCCGACGTCCTCGGCTGGGTCGACAACGGCGGCGCCGGGCCCGGTGGCTGGGAGACCCACGCGATCGGGACGGACGGCTCGGCCGGCGGATCGGACAGCGGCTCACAGGGCTGGAGCATCGCCGTCCCCGAAGGCGTGGCAGCGGCCGACGCGCAGCTCGCGCTGGACGACCTGGCCGACTTCCCCGACCGGCCGCTCGGCACCATCGCCCCGACCAGCGCGTCGGCGAGGCTCAGGACCCTCACCGAGTGGAACGACAACACGGCCGACCGGGACCGACCGACCATCGTGGAGATGTTCCTCGAACAGGCGCGGACGAGGCCGGAGGCCGTCGCCGTCGTGGACGACCACCGGTCGCTGACGTACCGTCAGGTGGCCGAGCTGTCGAGCCAGTTGGCGCACCGTCTGATCGAACGCGGCCTCACCGCCGAACAGGTCGTCGGCATCTCGCTGGGCCGCTCCGCGGAGATGGTCGTCGGGCTGCTCGCCGTACTGCGGGCCGGCTGCGCGTTCGTGCCGCTCGACCCGCAGTGGCCCGCCGCGCGCCGCGCGGTCGTCGTCCAGGACGCCCGGGTGGCCCTGCAACTCAATGCCACGGGCGAGCCCGGTCCGGGTGAACCGGACGCCGAGCAGGTCGACATCGACGACTGGAAGTTCGGCTCCCACCCCGCCGGGGAGACCGGGATATCCGTCCCCGGCGCGGCCCTCGCGTACGTGATCTTCACGTCCGGTTCGACCGGCCGGCCCAAGGGCGCGATGATCCGGCACGAGGCGATCAGCGAGCGTCTGCTCTGGCAGGTCGAGGAGATCCTGGGCTTCGGCCACGACGACGCGTCGCTGTTCAAGGCGCCCCTGTCCTTCGACATCTCCATCAACGAGATCTTCCTGCCCCTGGTCTCCGGCGGCCGACTGGTCGTCCTGCGGCCCGGCGGCGAACGCGACCCGCACCATCTGCTGAGCGTCATCGCCGAACAGCGCGTCACCTTCACCTACTTGGTGTCGTCCATGCTGGACGTCCTGCTGGAGATGGCGGGCGACACCGGACGTCTCGACAGCCTGCGGCACGTGTGGTGCGGCGGTGAGGTGCTGACCCCGGAGCTGTACGAACGGTTCCGCACTCGCCTCGACATCCCCCTCTACCACGGCTACGGCCCCGCCGAGACGACGATCGGTGTCTCGCACGTCATCTACCGGGGCGCGGCGGAACGCCTGTCGACATCGATCGGCAGGGCCAACCCCAACACCCAGCTGTACGTGCTGGACGACGAACTGCGCCCGGTCCCGGTCGGGGTCGGCGGCGAACTGTACGCGGGCGGGTTCCTCCTGGGCCGCGGGTACGTGAACGCGCCCGGCCTGACGGCGTCCCGGTTCGTGGCGAATTTGTTCGCCGACGACGGGTCGCGGCTCTACCGCACCGGCGACCTCGCCCGGTTCGCCCCGGACGGCTCACTGGACTTTCTCGGCCGCGCCGACAACCAGATCAAGATCCGCGGCATGCGGCTGGAGATCGAGGACGTCGAGGCCGGTCTCGCGGAACACCCCTCGGTACGGCACACGTGTGTCGTCGCGAAGAAGAACGCGGCGGGCGGCACCTATCTGGTGGGCTATGTGATCCCGGCCGCCGGGAGCGAGGGTCTGCTTGCCGACGAGGTCAGGACATGGGCCGCCGAGCACATGGTCGAGTACATGGTGCCCGCCCACACCGTCGTACTGACGGAGTTCCCGCTCACCGCGAACGGCAAGGTCGACCGGAACGCGCTGCCGGAACCCGTGATCGGGACGGGGACGGTCCTGCCGCCCGCCACCGAGGACGAGCGAGTGGTCTGCGCGGCCGTCGCGGCGCTGCTGCGGCTCGACGAGGTCGGTGTCAACCAGGACTTCTTCCAGCTCGGCGGGGACAGCATCCTGGCGATCTCGCTCCTCGGCGCGCTGCGCGAGGCGGGCCTCTACGTCACGGCGCGCCAGATCTTCACCCACAGCAACGTACGGGCGCTGGCGGCGGTGGCGAGCCGTGAGGACGTCACCACCGTGGACCACCGCGACGTGCCGACCGGTTCCGTCGCGGGTTCGCCCGTCGTGCGGTGGCTGGGCGAGACCACGGACGCGATCGACGGCTTCGTACAGTCGGTGGTGCTGAACACCCCTGCGGAGCTGACCGCCGGCGCCCTCGACGCGATCCTCGGCGCCGTGGTCGGGCGGCACGACATGCTGCGCGCCAAACTGGTACGCGGGGACCGCTGGAGCTTCGACATCCCGGAGGCGCCCGCACGGTCGGCTCCGGGGACGGACCGGTCCGGTCCGGTATGGCGGGAGAGCGACCGGCCGCTCGACGAGTGCGTCGCGCTCGCCACCGACGCGCTCGACCCGGACGACGGCGCGATGCTGCGCGCGGTCTGGCGCCCCGGAGCACGTCAACTGGTCCTGGCCGCCCACCACGTGGTGGTCGACGGTGTGTCCTGGCGGATCCTGATGGAGGACCTGGCCACCGCCTGGCGGCAGTTCACCGCGGGCGCCCCCGTGGAACTGCCCCCGGTGGGGACCTCGTTCCGACGCTGGACGCAGTTGCTGGAGCGCGCGGCGTTCGACGCGGACAGCGCCTACTTCCGGCGTCCCCTGCCGGGAGCCGACGGACCGATCGGCAGGCGGGCTCTGACCGGGACGGACACCGTCGCACGGGAACGGACCCGGACCGTCGCCGCCGGACCCGAGGTCACGGCCGCGCTGCTGGGAGAGATTCCCGCGAAGTTCCACGCGGGCGTCAACGACGTCCTGCTGACCGCGCTCGCCGTCTCCCTCGCCCGGTGGCGCCGCGATCTCGGGCAGGACCAGACGTACGCGCACATCGAACTCGAAGGGCACGGCCGCGAGGGGCGGTTCGTCGCGGGCACGGCGGGCTTCGAACCGGAACTGTCGCGCACCGTCGGCTGGTTCACCACCCTGTTCCCGGTGACCGTCGACCCCGGCGCCGCGCCCGACCTCACCGCGCCCGAGTATCTGGCCGCAGCGCTCAAGGCGGTGAAGGAAGACCTCGCGCGCGTACCGGACAACGGTGTCTCCTACGGAGCCCTGCGGTATCTGGCCGACTCCGAGTTCGACGCGCCGGCACCGCAGGTGCTGTTCAACTACCTCGGGCGTTTCGACGCCGGAGGGTCGGGGGACTGGCAACTGAGCGGAACCACGGGACAGTTGGGCGAGAAGCGCGATCCGAGGATGCGTCTGCCGCGCGCCCTGGAGTTCAACGCCATCGCCGAACCCGCTTCGACCGGCGCGTACGAACTGGTCACCACCGTCTCCTGGCCCGACGGGATGTTCACCGACGACGACATCGCGACTCTCTGCGAGTACTTCCGAAGTGCCCTGGCCGGGCTCGCCGCGCTCGACCACGGCGGCCACTCGCCCAGTGACTTCCCCCTGGTGCCGCTCACCCAGGCCGATGTCGACGCACTGGACGGTCCGGCACTGCGCGACATCCTGCCGCTGACACCCCTCCAGGAGGGCCTGTACTTCCACTCCGTCTTCGACGACGACTCGGCGGGCAGCTATGTCGAGCAGCAACTGATCACGCTGGACGGCGAAGTGGACGCCGGCCGGCTCGCGGCGGCGGCCACCCGTCTGCTCACGCTGTTCCCGAACCTGGCCGCGCGGTTCATCGCGCTCGCCGACGGCCGCGTGGTCTGCGTCCAGGAACACGGTGCGCAGGCGCCGTTCACCACCCTGGACCGCCCCGGCATCACCGACGACGAGATCCGTGACCACGCGGAGCGGGACCGCCGCGCCGGATTCGACCTGGCCACCGGCCCGTTGATGCGGTACACGCTCATCCGCGCCGGCGCCGGCCGCGACGTCCTGGTGCAGACCGTGCACCACATCATCGCCGACGGCTGGTCGGTGCCGCCGATGCTCCGCGCGCTGCTGGCCGAGTACCACGTACCGGGCACCGTGTACCCGCTGGGCGGCTTCGCCGACTATCTGGGCTGGCTCGCCGACCGCGACGAGGACGAGAGCGACCGGGTGTGGCGCGGTGAACTCGCCGATGTGCCCGGACCGTCCCTGGTCGCCGAGGAGCACACCCCGTCCGACCGGTTCGCCGACACGGCGGTGGATCCAGGTCGGGACGGCGAGGACATCGACGCCGCCGCCCGGTCGGCCGGCGTACCGCTGAGCGTCGCGGTGCACAGCGCGTGGGCGGTGACGCTCGGCGGCATCCTGCGCGGCCGGGACGTCGTGTTCGGCTCGACGGTCTCCGGACGCGACGCCGAAGTGCCCGGCATCGGGGACATGGTGGGACTGTTCATCAACACGATCCCGCTCCGCGCCCGCTGGACGGACACCACCACGGCGCGCGACCTGCTCGCCGCCGTCCGGGAACACCAGAGCGCCGTACTGCCCCACCAGCACGTCTCACTGGCGAGGATCGGCCGGCTGGCGGGCGTCGGCGCCCTGTTCGACACCCTGGTGGTGTTCGACGTCGCGACCGACGTGGACGCGCTGCGCGGGCCCGACGACGAGCTGCGCATCGCCGACATCGTCAACGAGGGCGCCCCGCACTACCCGTTGACGCTGGTGGTGGAGCGCGCGGGCGACGGGCGTCCGCGCTTCAACCTGATCTACGACGGCGAACTGCTGCGGGAGGAGGGCGCCGAGGCGATCCTGCGTACGTTCACCCGGACCCTCACCGGCCTGCTCACCCGGCCGGACGCCCCGGTCGCCGATCTGACACCCGAGGCGGGCCCGGCTCCCGCGCGGATCACGCCGACGACCCTCGGCGCGCTGTTCGACGCCGCGGCGGGCCGCGACCCGGCCGCCACCGCCGTCACCCAGTGCGCGCTCGACGGCGGTACCCGGTCCCTGACCTACGGCGAACTGGCCGACGCCAAGGACGAGTTGGCCACCGTACTGCGGGCGGCCGGGGTCCGGCCGGGCACCCGGGTGGCAGTCGCCGTCCCGCGCTCCGTCGAGCAGGTCGTCGCCCTGGTCGCGGTCGTCACCGCGGGCGGCGCTTACGTGCCGCTCGACATGGCCTACCCGGACGAACGCCTGGAGTACATCCTGGCCGACGCCGCCCCGCAGGTCGTCCTCGTGGAGCGTGAACAGCGCGAGCGCTTCACCGGGCTGCTGTCCCGGGCGGGCGTGCCGGCCCGGGTACTCGTACAGGGCGACGAGCCGCCGCCCGCCACCCCCGGCCCCGACGCGTCCGCGCCCGAGGTCGACTGGCGCGAGCCCGCGTACGTGATCTACACGTCCGGATCGACCGGGAGGCCAAAGGGCGTGGTCGTCCCGCACTCCAGCGTGGTGTCACTGCTCGCGAACACCCGCCCCGACATGGACTTCGGCCCGCGGGACGTGTGGGTGCAGTTCCACTCGTTCTCCTTCGACTTCGCGGTCTGGGAGCTGTGGGGCGCCCTGGCGCACGGCGGTGAGCTGCTGGTGCCGGAGTACGGGCTGACGCGCTCCCCGGTCGACTTCCACCGGCTGGTACGCGAGCGCGGAGTGACCGTCCTCAACCAGACCCCGTCGGCGTTCCACCAGTTCATCGAGGCCGACCGGCACGCCGAGGGGCCCGTCACGGCGCTGCGCCGGATCATCTTCGGCGGTGAGGCACTGGATCCCGCGCGGCTGCGCGGCTGGGTCGAGCGCCACGGCACCGGTTCGCCCGAACTGGTCAACATGTACGGCATCACCGAGACCACGGTCCATGTCACCCACCGGGTGCTGACCGACGACGACTTCGGCCCCGGCGACGACGTCAGCCCCATCGGCGGCCCGATCCCCGGTCTGGCCACCTATCTGCTGGACGACCGGCTCCGGCCGGTGCCGCCGGGCCGGGTGGGCGCCATCTACGTCGCCGGCGACCAGGTGTCGCTCGGCTATCTGGGCAGGCCGGGGCTGACCGCCGGCCGGTTCGTGGCGAACCCGTTCACCGGCGACGGCTCCCGGATGTACCACACGGGCGACCTCGCCCGCCGTACGCTCGACGGCGAGCTGGAGTTCACCGGCCGCGCCGACGACCAGGTGCAGCTCAAGGGCTTCCGTATCGAACTCGGTGAAGTGGAGTCCGCGCTCAGGGAACTCGACGGTGTGGTCGACGTGGCCGTCACCGTGGCGGACAGCGGCGACCACCTGGTCGCGCACGTCGTGGGCCGGGTGCCCGACGACGCCACCGGTCTGCTGGCGGCGAAGCTGCCCGTGCACATGGTGCCGGGCCGGCTGCTGCCGGTCGACGCCCTGCCGCTGACGGTCAACGGCAAGCTGGACCGCAAGGCCCTCACCGAACGCGCCGCACAGGCACGGGCGCAGCCGGGGGAGTTCACCGATCGCGCCGCACCGGACGACACATCCGGGGCCGGATACCAGTCCGCGCTCGCCGCACTGACCGGCATCTTCGCCGACACACTGCCCGGCGCCGCCACCGTGGACGGTGACACCGACTTCTTCATGGCCGGGGGCGACAGCATCGTCGCCATCACCGTGATCAACCGCGCCAGGGCGCTGGGCCTGCCGATCGCGCCCCGCGACGTATTCCTGTTCAGGACACCGCACGCGCTCGCCGCCGACCTGGCCTCGCGCACACCGCGGGCCCAGGCCCCCGCGCCCTCCCGCCGCGAGGACGGCCCGCTCCCACCGACCCCGATCATCCTGCGCCAGCGCGAACTCGGCGGATCGCTCGCCCGCTTCGCCCAGGCCAGGACCCTCGTGGTCGCCGAGGGCACCGGCTTCGCCGATGTCCAGGAGGCGGCGAACGCCGTCGTGGCCGCGCACCCGGTACTCCGTCTGCGGCTGCGCGTCGAGCACGGCGTCTGGTCACCGCGCACCGGACCCGCCCGCGAGATCACCGTCGTCCGGCCGGACACCACCGACGCGACGGCGGCGGCCGACGAAGCCGCCGGCCGGCTCGACCCCGAGTCCGGCGACGTCATCGCCTTCTCCTGGCTGGAGTCCAGCCGCACCCTGGTCGTCACCGTCCACCACCTCGCCGTCGACTCGGTGTCCTGGCTGATCCTCCTCGACGACCTGGCCACCGCCATGAGCGGAACGGCCCTGGCACCACCGACCACCTCCTACGCCGAGTACGCCGAAGCACTCGCCTCGGGATCGACCCGGGCGACCGACGGACTCGGCCACTGGATCACCACGCTCCAGGCACCCGCTCTGCTGACCGCGGTCGAGAGGCCGCGCGAGACCACCGTCGTACTGGCGCCCGGTACCAGCGACCTCGTGACGCGCACCGCGCCCGCCGCGCTCGGCGTGGGTCTCACCGAGCTGCTGTGCGGCGCCCTGCGCACCGCGCTGACGCGCGTGCAGCCCGCGCCCACCGATCTCGCGATCGAACTGGAGCGGCACGGCCGGGTCCCCGCCCTCGACCACCACGACTACAGCCGTACGGTCGGCTGGTTCACCTCCATCGCGCCCGTACGGCTCACCGCGCACACCGACCCGGTCGCCGCCGCCCGCGAGGTCGCCGAGCGCCAGCCGGACGAGTGCGGACACGTCGCCTACGGCCAACTCCGGTACCTCGACCCGCAGACGGCCCCGCTCCTGAACGCCCGCCCGCAGGTGCTGTTCAACTACCTCGGCAGGGGCGGCGAATCGCAGGCGCTCCACCTCACCGGCGGCGATCAGGGCACCCCGTACGCCGTCGAGGTCAACGCGTGGACCGACGACGCCACCGGGAGCCTGCACGCCGCCTTCACCCTCGCCGAAGGCATCCCCGACGAGATCACCGAGCACTGGCTGCGCGCGCTGGAACACATCGCGGACACCTCCGCGACCGCCGAGCGCACGGCGCCCGTCACTCCGCTCCAGCGCGGACTGTTCTTCCAGGCCCAGATGGCGGGCCGGGCCGGACACTACGTCGCACAGAGCTACTTCACCTTCGGACGGCGACTGGACACCGACGCGCTGGCGGAGGCGATGGCCTACGTGATCGCCCGGCACCCGGTCGTGGGCGCCGGCTTCACCACCGACGACGACGGGAACCCGGTCCAGAGCCTCAAGGCGGGCCGGCGGGTCGACGTACTCACCGTCCAGCTGTCCACCGACGCGGAGATCGACGCCCTGCGCGAGGCGGACCGTGACACCGGATTCGACCCGGCCGAGCCACCGCTGATCCGGCTGACCGTGGTACGGCTGCCGGACGACCGGGACGGCCTGCTGCTCAGCTACCACCTGCTGCTGTGGGACGGCTGGTCCCGCGAGATCCTGCTGCGGGACCTGTTCGAGGCCTACCGGGCCGTCGTCGCCGGCGAGCCACTGGACGCGTCCCCGGCCACCCCCGGCTTCGAGGAGTACGCCCGCACGCTCGCCGCCAAGGACCCCGCCGTATCGGAACGGTTCTGGGCCGAGCACCTGGCCGGTCTCCCCGGTCCGACGCTGCTCGCCGGTCCGGAGCCGTCCTTCTCCGACGACCTGCCGCGCGCGCTCACGCACACCGTCTCCGCCGAACTGTCCGAGCGGCTGCGGGAATCGGCCAAGGGACACGGTGTCACGCTCAACTCGGTGCTGACCGGCGCGTTCGGTCTGCTCCTCGGCGCGCACACGGGACGGAGCGACGCCGCGTTCGGCGTGACCGTCTCGGGCCGGGAGGGCGAAGGGCTGTCCGACATCGTCGGCGTACTGCTCAACACCGTGCCCATGTGGACACGGGCACGCCCGGACGACACGGTCGGCGCGTACCTCTCGGCCGTACAGAGGGCCAGGGTCGAGGCGATGGAGCACGAGCACCTGGGGCTGGGCGAGATCCAGCGGGCAAGCGGGCACGACACCCTGTTCGACAACCTTTTCGTGCTTCAGAACTTCCTGGACATGGACGCGTTCGCCGCCATGAACTCCCGGCACGGCATCGAATCGGTACGGGCCGACGACTCCACGCACTACCCCTTCACCTGGGTCGTCACGCCCGGGGACCGGCTCACCGTCAAGCTGGAGCACCGCGACGGCGACACCGAGAACGCCCGCCGGCTCCTGGACGACTACCTGCGCGTGCTCGACGACCTGACCCGGGCCACGGGTCCGGTGGGCGCCCTGCGGGGGCTGGGGCCGAAGCCCGGACCCGCCGAGCGCAGGCACGTCGGCACGGACACCGTGGTCGACCGGTTCGACCGGGCGGCGGACAGTGATCCCGAGCGGATCGCGCTCGTCGCCGACGGCGCCACCATGACCTTCGCAGGGCTCCGCGACCGCAGCCGGGCGGTGGCGGGAGTGCTCGCCGGGCGGGGCATCGGCCCCGAGACGAACGTGGCTCTCGCGATCCCGCGCTCGCTCGACTCGATCGTGGCGCTGTTCGCCGTGCTGCGCGTCGGCGCCGCCTATGTGCCACTGGAGTTGGACCACCCGGACGAGCGGATCGCCGCGATCGTCGCGGACGCCCGCCCGGTCGTGACCCTCACCTTGAGCGCCGTGTCCCCTCGGCTGACCGGCGACCTGATCGAACTGGACCGGCCGCTGCCCGACGCGGCGCCGTACCGGACGTTCGCACCGGAGGACCCGGACCGGCTGCGGCACCCCGCGTACACGATCTACACCTCCGGTTCGACCGGCAGGCCCAAGGGCGTGGTGACCGAATACGCGGGCCTCACCAACATGCTGATCAACCATCAGCGCAGGATCTTCGAGCCGGTCCTCGCCGAGCACGGCCACCGGACCTTCCGCATCGCGCACACCGTGTCGTTCGCGTTCGACATGTCGTGGGAGGAACTGCTGTGGCTCGCCGACGGGCACGAAGTGCACATCTGCGACGAGGAACTGCGCCGTGACGCGCCCCGACTGGTCGAGTACTGCCTGGAGCACGGGATCGACGTCATCAACGTGACCCCCACCTACGCACAGCAGTTGGTGGCCGAGGGGCTGCTCGACAACCCCGGACGGCGCCCGGCGCTCGTACTGCTGGGCGGCGAGGCCGTCACGCCGTCACTGTGGCAGCGGCTCGCCGAGACGGACGGGACGGTCGGCTACAACCTCTACGGACCCACCGAATACACCATCAACACCCTCGGCGTCGGCACCTTCGAATGCCAGGACCCGGTGGTCGGCGTGGCGATCGACAACACCGAGGTGTACGTGCTGGATCCGTGGCTGCGGCCCCTGCCGGACGGAGTCCCCGGAGAGCTGTACGTGTCGGGCATCGGTATCGCGCGCGGCTACCTGGGGCAGCCGGCCCAGACCGCGCACCGCTTCGTGGCCTGCCCGTTCGGCGAACCCGGCGAGCGCATGTACCGCACCGGGGACCTGGTCTTCCGGCGGCCCGACGGGAACCTGGCGTATCTCGGCCGCACCGACCAGCAGGTCAAGATCCGGGGCCACCGGGTCGAACTCGGCGAGGTCGAGGCCGCGTTCGCGGCGCACCCGGCGGTCCGCTTCGCCGCCGCCGTGGCCCAGCCCGACCCCCAGGTCGACGGCGCGTACCGGCTGGCCGCCTATCTCGTACTGGACGGCTCCGAGTTGGCGGTGGTCGCCGCCGAAGTGGGCGCCGCACTGCCGGACTTCCTGCGCCCGACGCACTACGCACAGGTCGACGGCGTCCCGCTGACGGTGAACGGGAAGGCTGACACCAAGGCGCTGCCCGAGGCCAAGCCGCTCGGCGCGCTGACCACGGCGGGGGAGCGCGGCCCGGAGACCGAGACCGAGACCGTGGTGTGCGAGTTCTTCGCCGAGGCCCTGGACCTGGACGACGACGAGGTGAGCGCGGTGAGCGACTTCGTGTCCCTCGGAGGACACTCCATGCTGGCGGTGCGGCTGATCGGGCTGCTCCGCCGCGAGTACGGACCCGTCGTCACGATCCGTGATCTGCTGACCCTGCGAACCCCGGAAGCGATTGCCCGCCACCTTGAAGACAACTCCTGACACCCAGCGGCCCCGCCCCGGGGCCGACATCCTGCGCACCGCGCTGCGCCGCAACGTCGGTGCCATGACCACCGGCACCCTGCTGATGGGGCTGTACCAGGCGGGGGAGACCGCCTTTCCCATCGCGCTCGGCCTGATCGTCGAGCACACCATGCAGGACAGGAGCCTCGGCGCGCTCGGCCTGTCGATCGGCGCGCTGGCCGTGATCATCACGACCGTGTCGCTGTCGTGGCGGTTCGGCATGCGCACCCTTCAGAAGGCCAACACGACCGAGGCGCACCGCTGGCGGGTGCGCGTGGCGGCCTGTGGACTCCAGCCGGTGGCCAGGGACGTCGACCTGAAGTCCGGCGAGGTGCTGACCATCGCCACCGAGGACGCCGACCAGACCGCCGACATCATCGAGGTGGTGCCGCTGCTCATCAGTTCGCTGGTCGCGGTGCTGGTCGCGGCGGTCGCACTGGGTCTGGCCGACATCCGGCTCGGCCTGCTGGTGATCGCGGGAACCGTCGCGATCCTGTCGATCCTGGCCGTGATGTCCAAGCGGATCGGCGAGAGCACCCGTGAGCAGCAGGCCCGGGTGGCGCGGGCGGGTGCGAAGGTCGCCGACCTGATCACCGGTCTGCGCCCGCTGCACGGCTTCGGCGGCAACCAGGCCGCGTTCCTGTCCTACCGGAAGGTCAGCTCGGACGCGAAGCGTCAGTCGATCACCGTCGCCAAGGTGAACGGTGTGTACGCGGGCACCGCGCTGGCCCTCAACGCCGTCCTCGCCGCCGCGGTGACCCTGACGGCCGGCTGGCTGGCGTTCGGCGGCCGGATCTCCATCGGCGAACTCGTCATGGCCGTGGGCCTCGCGCAGTTCATCATGGAACCGCTGAAGCTGTTCTCGGAGATGCCGAAGTACGTGATGATCGCGCGCGCGTCGGCCGAGCGGATGGCGCTCGTGCTGTCCGCCCCGCCGGTGACGACCCCGGGCTCGCAGAGCCCGGCACCGAGCGGCGACCTCGAAGTGGACTGCGTACGGTACGGGACCCTGAACCGGCTGAAGTTCCAGGTGCCGGCGGGTGAGTTCGTGGCGGTCGCCGTCTACCGGGCGCGCGCGGCGGCCGACCTGGCGTCGGTCCTGGCCCTCAACGTCCCGCCGGACGCGTACGAGGGAACGGTGCGGGTCGGCGGGCAGGCGGTCACCGATCTGTCGATCGAGGCGGTCCGCGAGCACCTGCTGGTGAACCCCTACGACGCGGAGATCTTCGCGGGCACCCTGCGCACGAACATCGACCCGTCGGGCACCAGCCGGATGATTCCCGAGGCCGTCGAGGCGTCCATGCTGACCGACGTCGTCGCACTCCACCGCGACGGACTGGACTACGGAGTCCGCGACCGCGGCGCGAACCTCTCCGGGGGCCAGCGCCAACGGCTGTCCCTGGCACGCGCGTTGGCGACCGACAGCGACGTCCTGGTCCTGCACGACCCGACGACGGCCGTCGACGCGGTCACCGAACAGCTCATCGCGCGCAACGTCGCGAAGCTGCGCCGGGGGCGTACCACCGTAGTGATCACCAGCAGCCCGGCGCTCCTGGACGCCGCCGACCGGGTCCTCGTCCTGGACGACGGAGTCATCACCGCCGAGGACACCCACCGCAACCTCCTCGCCACGGACGAGGAGTACTGCCTGGCGGTGACGCGGTGATCCGGTGACGGGGTGAGGCGGTGACGCGGTGATCCGGTGACGTTCGCGCGCGTACGTCACCGGATCGGACAGCGGCTCAGCCGAGTGCCCAGGCGACATCCCTGAGCAGGGCGTGCCGCCATCCCACCCGGTCGTGGCCCGACGGCGACCGGGAGACCCGCACCGTCGCACCGGCCGCTTCGGTGAGCGCCTCGACCGGCTCGCAGTGGGGCAGCATCCGCGTCTCGTGTTCCCCCACGTCGAACGCGACCCGCAGCCCGGACAGGTCGGGGCGCTCCCGCAGGCGTACGGCGAGGGTGCCGCCGGCCGGGCCGCCCAGGGGATCCGCCAGGGCCGCGGCATCGGGCGTCCACCAGAACGACGCCGACTGGCAGGCGACACGGAACACCAGGTCCGGGAACTCCAGCGCCGCGTACAGCGCGCTCAAGCCGCCCAGGCTCTGCCCGGCGACCACCAGCCGGTCCGGCTCGGCCGGCACCCCGGACTCCGCCACCAGCGGCAGCAGTTCGTCCCGGACGGCCTCCCACAACTCGGGCCGGCACCCGAACTCGGCCTCCCTGTCCCTGGCCGGGAGGAAGACGAGCGTGACGGGTGGCATCTGCCCACCGGCGACGGCCGAGTCGAACGCGGTCATCGCCGGGTGCAGATACAGCCAGTCGTCCCCGTCGAGCAGCAGGACCACCGGTCCGCCACCGCCCGCCGGGTGGACGCGCACGGTCCGCCGTCCGCCGAGCCGTTCGCTGTTCCAGCGCAGCCGGGTGCCGGGGAGGGGGAGTACGGCATCGGCGCCGAACGCCGGCCAGTGCGGCTGCGCCGGGAGGTCCGGGGTCGCGGCGACGGACCGGTCGGCGCCGGTGCCCACCGGGTTGCAGGGGTCGGCGAACGCCGCGTCCCCCGTGCGGAGTTGGTAGGTCACCCGCAGCCGCGCGGGCACGGGAACCTCCGCGTACCAGCAGTCCGTGTCGCGCCACCGGCGCAGGGGGACCGGCTCGGACCAGCTCTCGAAGACGACGCTCGCGGGAGATCCGCGCCACAGGAACAAGGCTGTCCGGCCTCCGTCGTCGGCCGGTGCCCACGCGGGCGTCCGCGCCGCCGCCCAGAACTCGTCGCTGCCGGGCTTGCCGGGCAGCCCGAAAGCCCCGAAGGGGCTCTCCTCGTCGGCCGCGAGGCGCATGCACGTCTCCTTGTGAGAGGGAAGGGGAAACGTTAGGCTCCCCTGTGATTAGGCGAGCCTAACCTAACGTTAGGTCTCTCCTTCTGGTGGACCTTAGGAGGAACTGACACATGAGCACCAATCCCTTCGACGACCCCGAAGGCCGTTTCCTGGTCCTGGAGAACGGAGAGGGACAGCACTCGCTCTGGCCGTCTTTCGCCGAGGTGCCCGGAGGGTGGACGATCGTCCTCGAAGAGGACACGCGTGACAGGTGCCTCGACTTCATCGAGGCCCGCTGGACCGATCTGCGCCCCCGGTCCCTCGCGGCGTCCACGGACGGCTGACCTCCCCCGAGACCGGCAGGCCCCGATGCTCCGCACCAGACTGACGAACGCCCGCTTCCTCACCATGGATCCGGACCACCCCGTCGCCCATGACCTGGGCATCTGGCGGGGCCGGATCGTGGGCCTGGACGAGGCTGTGACCTCCCTGCCCGCACATGAGGTGATCGATCTCCGGGGCGCCACCGTGCTGCCCGGATTCATCGACTCCCATGTGCACCTGGCCTGGGCCGGGCTCAAGGCGAACACCTTCAGCATCGCCGGCCTCACCCGGATCGAGGACGTACTCGCCGCCGTGTCCGAGGCCGTCGTAAGGAGAGGCTCACCCGGCGACTGGGTGAGCGTCGCCGGCTACGACCAGCGGGCCCTCGGCCGCCATCTGACCGCCGCCGAACTGGACTTGGTCAGCCACGGGCGCAAGGTGTCCCTGCTGCACGACTCCGGGCACGGCTGCGTAGTCAACTCCGCGGTTCTCGATCTGCTCCCCGCCGGTCTCCCGCACGAGAACGGCTTTCTCGCCGAGGGCGCCATGGGCGTCGCCCGCGCGCTGCGGCTGCCCCACTCCCAGCGGGAGCTGGCCGACGCGATCGGGCGCGCCGCCCGGACCTGTCTGGCCGAGGGGATCACCGCCTGCGCCGAGGCGGGCATCGGCGGCACTCTCTTCGGGCACAGCCCCGTCGAGTTGGGCGCCTATCAACTCGCCCGGGAAGAGGGCTTGTTGCCGATACGCGTCCAGCTCATGGTGGCCGCGGACCGGCTGCGCCCGGCCGCCGCGCACGAGAGCGACGGCATTCCCCGAGCGCTCGACCTCGGCCTGCGCACCGGGTTCGGCGACGACCGTCTCTCCGTGGGCGCGCTGAAGATCTACACGGACGGCGGGATGATGGCCCGGACCGCCGCGCTCAGCGGTCCGTACGAAGGGCTCGACCACACCGGCCAGTTGCAGGACGACCCGGACGCTCTCGCCGACACGATCGTGGACGGCCATCTCGCCGGATGGCAGCTCGCCGTCCATGCCATCGGCGACCGCGCGGCCGATCTCGCCCTGGACGCCCTGGAACGGGCCCAGCGCCTGCGTCCGCGCCCCGGAGCCCGGCACCGTATCGAACACGCCGGACTGATCCGTCCCGACCAGCTCCCGCGCCTCGCGCGGCTCGGCGTCAGCGCCGTCGTCCAGCCGAATTTCCTGCGTTACTTCGGCGACGACTACGCGGCGATCATGGGCGAGGCGCGGGCCCCCTGGCTCTACCGGGGCAGAGCGTTCCTGGACCACGGCATCCCCCTCGTCGGCAGCTCCGACCGGCCCGTCACGGACGGATCCCCGCTGCGGGCGGTCCAGTTCATGGTCGAGCGCGCCTGCGGGGCCGGGCAGGTGATCGGCCCGGACGAGGGCATCACCGTCGACGAGGCCCTGCGCGCCTACACGGTCGCGGGCGCCCACGCCTGCCACTGGGAGGACGACCTGGGAAGTCTCGTCCCGGGAAAGCTCGCCGATCTGGTCGTGCTCGGGGACGACCCCCGGCGGGTCGACACCTCGCGTATCGGGGACATCGAAGTGGTGGCGACATTCGTCGACGGCGACGAGACGGAGAAGACGGCGGCGGACTCGCCCTTTCAGCGCTGACCCCCAGCACTGGACTCGTCACTTAGGTAAGGCTAACCTTATTTTGTTTGTCCGTCGAAGTGATACGGCGACCGGCCGTTCTCCGAACGTGGAACCGAGGAAGGAAAGCCTTGATCACGGCTACGCCGCCCCCCGCCCCGCTGTCGCACACGCCGCACGCGCTCCTCGCGCCGAAGCCGCCCTCCGTACGCGCCGCATGCCGGGAGGACGCCACCGCGCTCGCCGAACTCTCCCAACCCTTCGTGCGCTCGGGGGCGTTGCGCGAGCGGCCCCTCTCGCTGTACGCCAACCGGGCCGCCGACTTCCTTGTGGCGCAGGGTCCCGGAGGCCGCCTCGAAGGCTGTGTGGGCCTGCGCGTGCACGCGGCAGGGCCGGGGGAGGGGCGCGGCCCGGTCGGCGTTCTGTACAACTTCTGTGTGGCCGGGCGGAAGCAGGGGCACGGCGTGGGGGCCGGGCTCCTGCGCGCCGTACTGGCGGCGGCCCGCGCGCAGTCGCTCGGCGCTCTGTTCACGGCGACGACCGGCGGTGGCGGCCTGTTCCTGCGGTACGGGTTCGTGCCCACGACCGCGCGTCCGGCGCCCCCGTCATGGGCGGCGTCGCTGGACCCCCGGCGCGGGGCGCGGATCCTCGCGCGGGTTCTGTGACCGCCGGCCCGCGCGTGCGGCCGGGTGCGTTCGTCCTCGCCGCGGGACGGATCTGAGGTTCGCACCGACGGCCGGGCTCCCCGGCCCGCCCGGCCCGATCGGCCGGGCGGGCAAGGGAGTTCGGTGGTCAGACGGTCCTTCCGCGGTGGTCCGGGCTGTTGTCGGGAACCACGGTGGTGCCGGGGCTGGTCTCGTCGAGGACGCCCCGCAGCACCGCGTGCGGTACCCGGCCGTCGAGCACGTGTGCGCGGCGGACGCCGCCGCGCACGGCCCGCAGGCAGCCCTCCATCTTCGGCAGCATCCCGCTCGCCAGCCCCGGCAGCAGCCCGTCCAGGGCGTCGGCCGTCAGACGCCCGATCACCTCGGTGCTGTGCGGCCAGTTCGCGTACAGCCCCTCGACATCGGTGAGTACCACCAGCCGTTCGGCGCCGAGAGCCACGGCGAGGGCCGACGCCGCGAGATCGGCGTTGACGTTGTAGACCTGGCCGTCCGTGCCGCGCGCCACGGGGGAGACCACCGGGATGTGGCCCTGGTCCAGGAGCGTGCGGACCATGTCCGGGTTCACCTCCACGATGTCCCCGACGAGGCCGATGTCGACCTGCCGGCTGTCCACCCAGGCGGAGCGGCGTACGGCCGTCATCGTGTGTGCGTCCTCGCCCGTCATGCCCACGGCGAAGGGCCCGTGGGCGTTGATGTGGCCGACCAACTCCCGCTGGACGCGGCCGCTCAGCACCATCCGCACGACTTCCATGGTCTCGGGTGTGGTCACCCGCAGGCCTGCCTCGAACCGGGTCTCCAGGCCGAGGCGGTCGAGCATCGCGCTGATCTGCGGCCCGCCCCCGTGCACGACGACGGGACGCAGGCCCGCGTGCCACAACTCCACGATGTCCCGGGCGAATGTCCGCCGCAGATCGGCGTCCACCATGGCGTTGCCGCCGAACTTGACGACGACGGTGGTTGTTCGCGCGGTCCCCGCGGGCGTCGCTGTCCGTGCGGTCATGGTCTCCGTCTCCCGTGGCGTCGATGTGTCCGGAGACCGGCCACCGCGTCGGCGACGAGTCCGCGACGCGGTGTTAGCTTAGCCTAACCTAAGCGGAGGGAGGTGCAGGCTGAAACGGTCACGGAGAAGGTCATGGGCGGGCCGCGTGCGGGAGTTGGCCGGATCAGGGTTTGCGGGCGATTCCCGCGTAGCAGGCGGCCTCCGCGTCGGTGACGTTCTCGGCCTGGTCCTCCTCGGTCGGGCGCCAGCGCTGGGTGGGTACGACGCCGGGGTCGAGGAGCTCCCAGCCGTCGAAGAGGCGGACTATCTCGGCGTGGGGGCGCGCCTGACCGGGGGTGCCTGCCGCGCGGTAGGCACCGGTGAGCCGGGCGATTCCCTCGGGGTCGAAGTCGGGGGTGACATGGGTGATGGTGAGGGTGCTGCCCGGGGGGAGCGCCGCCTTGAGGTGTTCGACGATGCCGTGCGCGCCGCCGTCGACACGGTCGTCGGTGACGAAGTGGAGCAGCGCGTTGAGGCTCAGCGCGATGGGACGGGTGAAGTCGAGCGTGTCCGCTATCTCCGGTGTCGCCAGGAGCGCGGCCGGATCCGTGACGTCGGCGTGCGCGTACGACGTGTGGCCCTCGGAGTGGCTGTGGAGCAGCGCCCGCGCATGGGCCAGGACGATCGGGTCGTTGTCCGTGTAGACCACGCGCGCCGCCGGGGTGACCTCCTGGGCGACCTCGTGGAGGTTGGGGGAGGTGGGGATGCCCGTGCCGATGTCGAAGAACTGGGTCATGCCCTCCTGGGCGAGGAACCGCGTCGCGCGGCGCATGAAGCGCCGGTTGATGCGCGCGGTGGCCAGGATGGAGGGGAAGGCGGCAAGGGCCTTGCCGGCCGCCTCCCGGTCGGCGGGGAAGTTCGTGGTGCCACCGAGGTAGTAGTCGTACATACGGGCCGAATGCGCCTGATCCAGCTTCAGGTCCACCGTGCTGTTCTCCGCCATGCCACGCCCCCAGGAGTGGTTCGCTGTCCGGTCGGCCCGGGTTCGCGCGCGCCGGCGCCCCCTCCGCCACCGGGGTTCACTTCCCGCCGTCCGCACGGGACAACCGTGGGAGCGAGGGCCGTTCCGCCGGGCCATGGCGGCCTGTTCGGACGAACGGGGAACGCGTTTCCGAAACCGCCCCCCGAACGTCTAAGTAGTCATACTATTACCGTCGGCGAAGACAACTGACCGAAGGTTTGCACAAGACGCCCGTTCATCCGGTTGGCTGTCGAGTGGGACATCCCGTCCCCACCGACATCCCCTCCGCCGTGGAGCGGTGCGGTGCCCCAGCCCCCAAGGACATGCGTGGAACTCGATCGGGAAGCCCGGGCGGTCCGCGGAACCTCCGCCCTGGTCTTCACCGGCCACCCGAGGACCGTCACGAGACGCCTACCGGCGACCGAAGTGCGCGCCGGAGCACGCCACCTCCGCGGTCCCCAGTACGCCCCCCACACACCGTCGGGCGCCGCCCCGGCGCCGTACGCGCCGCCCCGCGCGCCCGAGAGCGGAACGTGATGGCCGCACCAACCCACAAGACGCGGGCTGCCAACGCCCCCGGTCCCAGAGACGACACCGACGAGGACGCCCGACAAGGACGGCTGGGTCTGACCTTCGACGCCTTCCACGACTACCACCGCGAGTTATGGATGCGCTACGCCCACTCGCAGGTCGGCGGGCGGCCCGCGGCCGAGACCGTGGTGGACAACGCCTGCGCGCACCTGAAGCGGGACTGGAAACACGCCCTGGCCCAGGAGTCGGTCTCCCGGTACGCCTGGTCGCTGCTGAAGGAAGAGACCCACCGATGGCTCGACGAACGCGGACTCCAGCCGCTCCTGGTCGATACCGCCGCCTTCCACGCGGCCGTCGCGAAACTTCTCCGGCACGACACCCGGGACCGGTTCACCGTCCTGGAAGGTGAACTCGGCCTGTACGGGGCCATCGCGGACCTGCTGCCGGAGCGTCAGTACGACATCATCGTCCTGAGGTTCGTCCTCGGCGAGGACGAGGAGAACGTCGCGGAGTACCTCGGCATCGAACTCGCCACCGTGCGCTCCCAGGCACAGCACGCCCGCCGTCGCCTGGCACGCGAGCTCGACATGGCCATCGAACCGACCGAGACGGAAGGGTAGACGTGCGCACCAACGACCACGCCTCCATCAGCGCTCTGCTGGCCCAGGCAGAGGTCCTCGTCGACACCTACACCGACTACGACACCGAGGCGGCCCGGCGGCGAGTCGAGGCCAAGGCCGCCCGCGTACAGTCCGACTCCGCTCCCGCCGCGCCGCGCACCCCTGCCGCGCACGAGCAGGCGGCCCGCGATCTCGACCTCGCGGTCGCCCTCATCGTCGACACGCCACAGGCGGCAACGGCCCTGGCACGGCTGGCCGATGACGACCGGCCCGACCCCGAGGGCGCGGTCGTCTTCGGCGCGCTGCTCCATCTGGCGCGTGACCACGACGCCGCCCAGTTCTGGTGGCAGTTCGCCGCGGGTGGCGGCAACCGCACCGCCGCCTTCTGTCTCTACCTCGCCCACGGGCGGCGTGCCGAGTTCAGCGACGCCCGGCACTGGCGTGCGGAGGCCCGTCGGCTGACCGCCCCGGACAGCCCGCCACCGGCCCCGGCCGCGCGCCCGCTGCTGCCGGAGAGCATCCGCCACCAACTGCTCACCCAGTGCCGCTCCGGCAGCCGCCCCACGCTCCCGGCCCGGCTGGAAGCGGTCATCAACCGACTTCCCGTCGACCCGGACCAGGACTTCGGTACGATCCCGCGCCCCGTCCCCACCCTGACGCGCGACCTTCCCCACAGCCCCTCGCCGAAAATCGGGTGACCCGCGGCCGGGGTCGTTCCTACCCTGACTCCCATGGACGTCGAGGGGCAGCTGCTCAACGTGGTCGATGTCGAGGCGACCTGCTGGGAGGGCCCGCCACCACCCGGGCAGGTGAGCGAGATCATCGAGATCGGGCTGACCGTCGTCGACCTGCGCGCGGGCGAGCGCCTCGCCAAGCACCGGCTGCTCGTGCGCCCGGCCCGGTCGGAGGTGAGCCCGTTCTGTACGGAGCTGACGGGGCTGACAGCGGCCGAGGTGGCCGGGGGCCCGCCCTTCGCCGAAGCCTGCCGGGTACTGGCGCGCGACCACCGCGCCGGTCTGCTGCCCTGGGCCAGCTGGGGCGACTACGACCGTAACCAGTTCACCCGCCAGTGCCGGCACACGGGTACGGAGTACCCCTTCGGCCACCGGCACACCAACGCGAAGATCGCCTTCACCGCCTCCTACGGTCTGCGGCGCCGCCCCGGAATGGCCCAGGCGCTGAGGGTGGCCGGCCTCCCGCTGGAGGGACGCCACCACCGGGGCGACGACGACGCGTGGAACATCGCCGCCCTCGTCGTGCGGCTGGCGGGCCGCGGAGACTGGCCCGCCGCGTCCTGAGCGCACCCGGACGCGCGGCGCCGGGGGTCCGTCGCGCGCCCGGACCGGGGCCCGTCCATTTCACCGTCCGCGATGTGGTCAACACGTGTGCGCCCGCCACCCGGCCCTCTAGGCTGGTCGGTGCAGCTGGTTCGTTCCTGTCCGCCAGGCAGGTGCGTCGTAAGAGGGAACCCGGTGGGAATCCGGGACTGCCCCGCAGCGGTGAGTGGGAACGACCGCCGTCATACGCACTGGGCCCGGACGGGTCTGGGAAGCGACGGCCAGTAGGTGTCTCGTGACCGATACGAGACGGGCCCACGAGTCCGAAGACCTGCCCGTTGCCCGTGCGTGAACGATCGCGCGCGGACGTTCCGGTGACCTCGTGGGCGGGTCGGCGTACATATCGAGCGGCACGCGCGTCCGACGACGCGACGTGGTCCGTACGGTCGGTCGTCCCTTCGCGCCCGCGTCCCGTCCCCGGGACCCAAGGACACATCTCGCGAAGGAGAGTTCCGTGACAGCGCAGTCCGCAGCCGCGGCAGCACGGGCGACCGTGTACGGCTACCCCCGCCAGGGACAGAACCGGGAACTGAAGAAGGCCGTAGAGGGCTACTGGAAGGGCCGCGTCGACGCCGACGCCCTCCGCGGGACCGCTCAGGACCTCCGCCGTTCGAACTGGCGGCAGCTGGCCGACGCCGGCATCCACGAAGTGCCCTCCGGCGACTTCTCCTACTACGACCACGTCCTGGACACCAGCGTCATGGTCGGCGCCGTCCCCGAGCGGCACCGCGCGGCGGTCGACGCCGACGCACTGGACGGCTACTTCGCCATGGCGCGTGGCACCCAGGACGTAGCGCCGCTGGAGATGACGAAGTGGTTCGACACCAACTACCACTACCTGGTGCCGGAGTTGGGCCCGGACACCGTCTTCACCGCCGACCCGGCCAAGCAGGTCGCCGAGTTCGGGGAAGCCCTCGCGCTCGGCCTCACCGCCCGTCCGGTCCTGGTCGGGCCCGTCACCTATCTCCTGCTGGCCAAGCCCGCCCCGGGCGTGGCCGCCGACTTCGAGCCGCTGACGCTCCTCGACCGGCTCCTGCCCGTGTACGCCGAGATCCTCGCCGACCTGCGCGCGGCGGGTGCCGAGTGGGTGCAACTGGACGAGCCCTCGCTGGTCCAGGACCGTACGCCGGCCGAACTGAACGCCGCCGCCCGCGCCTACCGTGACCTGGGCGCGGCGGCCGACCGGCCCAAGCTGCTCGTCGCCTCCTACTTCGGGCGGCTCGGGGACGCGCTGCCCGTGCTGGCGAAGGCCCCGATCGACGGGCTCGCGCTCGACCTCACCGAATCGGCCGCCACCAACCTCGACGCCCTCGCGGCCGTCGGCGGGCTGCCCGGCAAGCGACTGGTCGCGGGCGTCGTCGACGGACGCAACATCTGGATCAACGACTACGAGAAGTCCCTCGCCACCCTGGGCACGCTCCTCGGCCTCGCCGACCGCGTCGACGTCGCCGCATCCTGCTCCCTGCTGCACGTCCCGCTCGACGCCACCGCCGAACGCGACATCGACCCCGAGATCACCCGCTGGCTCGCCTTCGCCCGGCAGAAGACGGAGGAGATCGCGGTACTGGCACGCGGACTCGGGCAGGGCACCTACGCCATCACGGCCGAACTCATCACCAACCGCGCGGCCCTCGCCTCCCGGGCCGGCTCCGCACTCACCCGCGACCCCGCCGTGCGCGCCCGCACCGCCGCCGTCACCGACGCCGACGGACGGCGCTCCCAGCCGTACACCGAGCGCGCCACGGCGCAGCGGGCGCGCCTCGGACTCCCGCCACTGCCGACGACCACCATCGGCTCCTTCCCACAGACCGCCGAACTGCGCACCGCGCGCGCCGACTTGCGCACCGCGCGGATCGACGCCGCCGGATACGAGGAGCGGATCAGGGAAGAGATCCAGGAGGTCCTGTCCTTCCAGGAGAAGGCCGGGCTCGATGTCCTGGTGCACGGTGAGCCCGAACGAAACGACATGGTGCAGTACTTCGCCGAGCAGCTGACCGGCTATGTCGCCACGAGTCATGGCTGGGTGCAGTCCTACGGCACCCGCTATGTCCGCCCGCCGGTCCTCGCCGGGGACATCTCCCGGCCCGAGCCGATGACGGTGCGCTGGACGTCGTACGCGCAGTCGCTCACCGACCGACCGGTCAAGGGCATGCTCACCGGGCCCGTCACCATGCTTGCCTGGTCCTTCGTCCGCGACGACCAGCCGCTCGCCGACACCGCACGCCAGGTCGCACTCGCACTGCGCGACGAGGTCAACGACCTCGAAGCGGCGGGCACTTCGGTCATCCAGGTCGACGAACCCGCCCTGCGCGAGACGCTGCCCCCGCGCTCCGCCGATCACGCCGGCTATCTGGCGTGGGCGACGGAGTCCTTCCGCCTCACCACCGGCGGGGTACGGCCGGACACCCAGATCCACACCCACATGTGCTACGCCGAGTTCGGCGACATCGTCCAGGCCATCGACGACCTCGACGCCGACGTCATCAGCCTGGAGGCCGCCCGCTCCCACATGCAGGTCGCCCGCGAACTCGCGGCGCACGGCTACCCGCGCGAGGCGGGGCCCGGTGTCTACGACATCCACTCCCCGCGCGTTCCGAGCACCGAGGAGGCGACAGCCCTTCTCCGCAAGGGACTTGAGGCCATCCCGGCCGACCGTCTCTGGGTGAACCCGGACTGCGGACTGAAGACCCGCGGCTGGCCCGAGACCCGGGCCTCGCTGGAGAACATGGTCGCCGCCGCCCGCGAGATCCGCTCGCGACTGGCCACCGACGGCGTCTGACCCACCGGCGTCGCACCCTGGGGACGGGGCGGGCCGGGGCGGACATCGACGGGTCCGCCCCGGCCCGCCCGCGGTGCCGGGTCCGCCACGGGACCGGCCGGAGCGGTGTGATGTACGTCAGAGCGGTGTACGGAGACTGGAGACGCCGTCGCGCCAGGAGGCCAGGGTCTCGGTGGCCAGGCGGGTGTCCAGCAGGTCGGTGGCGTCGACGCCGAAGGCCACGTCCGTCTCCAGCCAGGGCTCCTCCTCCAGCAGACCGCCCACCACCTCCCGGCGGACCACCTGTTCATGGACGGCGTCGGCCTCCACGTGCTCGGCGTAGAAGTGCACTGCCGCCTCGCCGGCGTCCGCCCGCCGCATGGCCTCGGCCAGTCTGCGGGAGGCGGGGGAGGAGGTCACCTCGACGGCGGCGAAGTGCCCCACCAGGGCGCCGCGCAGCGACCGGCGCAGCCCGAACATCGACATGAGATTGACGCTCGCCAGCATCTGTGCCGTCGCCGCGTCGACGTACCGGCCGTACGCCGTGTCCAGCCCGAGGTCCGACATGAGCTCCGCGAAGAGCCGAGAGTGCATCCGGTCGGCCCGGCCGCCGCCGAACTCGTCGAACTCGACCGCGACCATCGCCGCCTTGGCCCTGCCGCGCAGCCGTGGGATCACCCAGGCGTGCGGATCGGCCTCCTTGAGGTGGTAGAGCGAACGCTGGGCCGCGTACTCACGCAGCTGCCACAACTCGCCCTCGTCCCTGAGGAAATGAGTCGGCCCGTCCGCGTCCAGGCGCTCCACCAGAATCCCGGCGAACGCCTCGCCGGCGTCCGTCCTGCGCCCGGTGTCCGCGCGCAGGGCTGCCAGAAAGCGGCGCTCCAGTCCGCCGCGCAGCCGGAGCAGTTCAGGATCCCACTCCCAGTCGGGGTCGACACCGCGAAACCCCCGGTAGTGCAACTCGTAGCAGATGTAGAGCGCGAGGTGCAGATCCTCCCCGTACGGAAGGGCCTCACCGGCCACCGAGCCCGACGGCAGCCGAGCACCGGGGCGGCCGAGCAGCACCCGTACGAGGCCGTCACTCAGCTCGCCACGCCCCGTCGGCAGGGCCGGCCCGTCCTGCTGGGCCCGCGCGCTCTCCACCGGCTTCACTCCCTGGACTTCCGGCGGTGGCTGGTGTCGCACCAGGGGTACGTCCGGCTGCGCCTGCACGCGCACAGGGCGACCATGAACCGGTCCGACGTCACCGTGCTCCCGTCGCTGAGGACGACCTCGACGGGTCCCTCGACGAGTATCGGTCCGTCCCTGGTCGGGTTGGTACGGCGCGGCCTCTCACCGGATGGGGTGGGCACGGACGATCACCAGCTCTTCCTTTTCCTCGCCGGACCGAGTTCGCACTTACCTCTCCTTTCACGATGGCCCAGTGCCCCGGGGGGCGCACCTCATTGCGGCGGCGGAGCAGGCGCATGACACTTGAGGAGCGGGGGCCACGCTCAGTGAGGGAGTGCCGTATGTCCCAGAGCGACAAGGGCCGGGACGAATACGACCAGGAAGAATTCGACGGGGAGGACACGGAACACACCGAGGACGCGGAAGACGCGGAAGTCGTCGACGCGGAAGAGGAACCGGACGATTACGCCGAGGGCGAGGTGGTCGACCAGGGGCCGCCGGATGTGTATCTCGACGTTCCGGTGCTGAATATCGAAGAGATTCAGCTCGATGTGCAGGACCTGCGGGCCCATGTGTCTCTGCAGGCCGAAGTTCTCGATCTGGTCAAGCTGAATGTCGGCGCGGACGTCACGCTGGGTTCGGTGGACCTCGACATCAAGGGTGTCGAGGCACAGGCGCAACTGAAGGTCCGACTTCACAACGTCGCGACCATCGTCAACCGTGTATTGACGACGATCGACCGGAACCCTGAGATTCTGGAGCAGCTGAGCAGAGGTCTGGGGGAGGCCGTCGAGGAGGTCGGCGCGGGCGCCGGGGGAGCGGCCAAGGAGATCGGCAAGGGCACCGGGGACGCCGCGCAGAGCGTGGGCCGGGGCACCGGAGAGGCCGTCGAGGGCGTCGGCAAGGGTGCGGGCAAAGCGGTGGAGGACGTCGGCGAGGGCGCCGACGAGGCCGTCAAGGACGTCGGCGGGAGCGCCGGGGACAGCATCGAGGCCGTGGGGAAGAGCACCGGCGAAGCTGTCCCGTCGGAACCGGCAGGGAAGGCCCACAAAGCGCGCAAGCACACCCGCAGGCCCGTGAAGGACAGCGGCTCACGCGGACGCGGCGACGGATCCGGCGAACAGCGCGACGCGCGGAACGCCAGGACGGCCCGCCGCCGCGACGCGTACAAACGCTGAATTCCCCCGGGTCTCCGTCGGTGAGAACTTTTCTCACCCGAATGGCGCTGTCCGGATGCGCGGAGCACAGTGGGGAGGGGGACAGCCGCCCGAGAAGAATCTCTCCCGACTGTGACAACTCAGCCCCACTGTGACGATTCAGGAAGACGGGTCGGTCATGACGACAGCGAACGAAGCCACACCGAAAGCAATGTCCAACGGCCACCACCACCGCCACGAAGTCAGAGGAAAGACGACGATCGCGGACTCGGTAGTGGCCTCGATAGCCGGTATCGCCACCCGTGACGCGTCGGGGGTGTATGCGATGGGCGGCGGTATTTCCCGGACCCTGGGAGCCGCCAGGGACAAGATGTCCCTCTCCGACGACGTCACCCGTGGTGTACGGGTGGAAGTCGGCGAGAAGCAGGCCGCCGTCGATGTGAACGTGGTCATGGAGTACGGCTATCCGATTCCCCGGACCACCGACGACATCCGCTCGGGCATCTCCGACGCGGTCGGCAGCATGACCGGGCTCGAAGTCGTCGAGGTCAACATCGACGTCCTCGACGTACACGTACCGGGGTCGGACGACGACAGGACCTAGCCGCCTCCCGGCCGCCGGCCTTCAGAGCCGGCCGCCCGTCATGCGGGTCAGAGGTCCCGCGTGCGGCTTGGCCGTCTGGCGGCCCAGGGCGAAGGCGCCGCCCGCCAGACTGACCACACCCGCCGCCGCACCGGCGGCTATGGCCTTGCGGTGCTTGACGACGGTCCACGCGGTCGAGGCCGTGGCGGCGGCTTTGCCCGCGGTGGAGAGGAGAGCCTGCTGTCCGCTCTCCCAGCCGCTGGCGGCCGCCTGGCCGGCGCGCTTGGTGGCGTCGCCCGCCGAACGCACACCGCTCTCCACGGACTCCTCGGCGGCGCGTCCCGATTCCTTGGCCTTCGAGGCAGCGACCGCCGAGCCCGTCTCCGCGCGGCTCCCGGCGGCCTTGGCCGTCTTACGGGCGGGGGCGCTGGTGCGCTTCGCCGTCTGCCGCCCCTTGCCGGCGGCCGACTTGGCGGTCGCGTTCACCTTTCCCGCCGTGCCGTTCGCGTCCTTGTTTGCTTCGCTCTCTGCAGTCATGACGTTCGTGTTGCCGCTCGGTGCGGCCTAAAACGCCGACGTCCGGCTCAGCCGGAATCGCGGGGCAGCAGGGAACCGAGCGGGCCGAGGTCGAGATTGAGGTCGTCCATGGTCAGGTCGTAGCGCTCACAGAGTTCGGTCATCCGGTCCTGGAGGATCATCAGCGTCATACCGATCCGCTCCTCCTGGTCCTCCCGGAGATCGCCCTGGTCGACCCGGTGCAGGGCGGTGCGCTCCATGAGCTGGCGCAGCAGTTCGACGATGGTGAGGACCAGCTTGATCAGGTCCCGCTCCACCGTGTCCGGGTCGGTTTCGAGGCGCTGGGCGATGCCGTCGCGCGGTCGGGGCTCGTCCGGCCCGGTCGGTACGAGATCGAACGCGCGCGCCGCGGCCCGTGCGACTTCCTGCAGATCGTCGCCGCGGGGTGTGTCAGCCATCGTGAGTCTCCTTGCGCGCCCGCGACGCCCGGCCCGTGCGGTTCACCACGGGGCCGGTCCGTCGGGTGTGATCGAGCGGATGACCGCCCGCAGGTTGATGTGCACGAGGTCCACGTCGGCGACGGAGAGCACGAGATCCCCGGTCAGGACCGCTCCGCCGGTCAGCAGCCGGTCGAGCAGGTCGATGAGCGCGACCTGCCGTCCGGCGAGGGACTCGATGGAGTCGTCGGAGCCGCCGGAGCCGCCGGAGCCGCCCTCGGGGTCCGAGCCGCCCGGTGGCCTTCGGCCCCGCGTCTCGGCGAATCCGACCGTCGGCAGGGCCTCGTTCAGTTCGCCGTTCACCGTCGCCCGCCGTCCTCGCCGCCGCTGCGGGCCCCGGTGCCCTCGGCCGGCGGTGTCGCGAAGGAGTACGGCGCCCACGGACCGGTGATCTCGACGCGTACGCCGGGAACGCCGTCGGCGAGCCCCGCGAGCGCCGCGTGGAACTCGGCCACGCGGGACGCCTCCACCAGATACGCCTCGTTGGCGATGTTCTCGCCCGCTCCCGGCGCGAGGTCCCCCTGCTGGGGCCGGTGTGCCAGCCGGGCGCGGACGGTCGCACCCACCCGGACGGGCACCTCGGCGGCGACCGCCCCGGCCGCCTGGTAGGCGTCGCGGTGGTTACGGCGCTGTTCGCGGCGCTGCCGCAAATACGCGCGCCCGGGGCTGGTCACCGCGGCGTCGCCCGGCCCCGTGGCCGTCCGGGCCGCCTCGCTCACCGCGGCGGCCTCTCGCGGGTCGGCGTAGACCTTGACGCCCAGTTCGACATGGCCTTCGAGCCGGGAGAGCAAGTCACCGAATTCCACGGCCCGTTCGACCAGCATCTCGGTCACCCGGGCATCGTCCAGATACACCGTGGCCAGCCTCATGGGCAGCACGGTCGCGCTCTCGTAGGCGGCCTCGACCACACAATGGTGCGCACGGGCCAGCACTTCGAGCTGCTTGATGTCCTCCATCTGCGCCCGGAGACCTTCCGTACCGAACGCGTCATGAGGCACCGACGACACCAGGGCCACGAGGTCTCCGGCGCGCACGGTCCGCAGCGCGCCGCCGTGCGCCCCGGTGCGGCCGGACAGAGCGGAGTCCAGCGACTCACCGGCGCGGCCGACCGCGTAGACGTAACTCATCGGCGGGGCCACGGCGCGTACGTCGGTGCTGTTCACCGCTTCCCCCTCTCTTCCACCGCGGCGCGCAACTCGGCCAGCTCGGCGCGCAGTTGCGCGTTCTCCAGTGCCAGCGGACCGGCCTCGCCGTCATCGGAGGACGAGCCGTGAACGCCGCGCGAGCCGTGGTCGCCCTGGGATCCGTTCACCAACCCCGCCGGCCGGGCGCGGGAGGAGAGCGAGGGATCGTGCTCCCACCAGTCGATGCCCATCTCCTTGGCCTTGTCCACGGACGCGACCAGCAGCCTCAGCTTGATGGTGAGCAGTTCGATGTCGAGCAGATTGATCTGGATGTCGCCCGCGATGACGATGCCCTTGTCCAGGACACGCTCAAGGATGTCGGCGAGATTTGCGGATGACCCTTGCTGGCCGTATGGGGACATCCCGGAGGAGGTCCCCATACGGCCGGCCAGTGAATCGGACACTGGAATCAGCCCTGTCTGTGCTGTCGGCGGAGTATGTCAGCGACTCGCCGAGGCGGTACGGCGCCGGGAACGCGGGGCCGGCTCCTCTTCCTCTTCGTCGTCCACGAGTTCGTCCTCGTCGAGGTCCTCGTACTCGGCCTCGGCGGGAGCCTCCTCCTCGGGAGCGTTTCCTTCGGCGCGAGCCTCGTCGGCGGGAGCGTCCTCCTCGTCGGCGACCTCGTCCTCGTCGTCGTACTCGGCCCGCTCCTCCTGCTCCTCCTCGGGGAGCTCCTCCTCGTCCGTGTACTCCTCGTCGGCCTCGGCCTCCGGAGCGTCCTCGCTCTCCTCCTGCTCGCGGGCCTCCTCCTCCGCGACGGCGTCGTCGTGCTCCAGCACGACCTCCCCGTCGCGGATCTCACCGCGCCAGCCGTCGGTGGCCTCGCCGCGCATCATGATGAACTTGCGGTAGAGCTTGAGGTCGAGACGGGCCCTGCGGCCCTGGGCACGCCAGATGTTGCCGGTCTTCTCGAACAGCCCCTTGGGGAAGTACTCGAGAACCAGCAGCACCCGCGTCAGGTTGTCGGTGATGGCGTGGAAGGTCACCACGCCCTTGACCGTGCCCTTGGCGCCCTCGGTGGTCCAGGTGATGCGCTCGTCCGGCACCTGCTCGGTGACGTTCGCCTTCCAGCTGCGGGTGGACTTGGCGACCTTCACCTTCCAGTTGCTGCTGGTGTCGTCGGCCTTCTCGACGCTCACGACACCCTTGGCGAAGGTGCTGAACTCCTGGAACTGCGTCCACTGGTCGTACGCCTCACGCACCGGCACACCGACGTCGATGTCCTCGGTGATGGTGACGCTCTTCGACTTGCCGCCGCCGCCCTTGCGCCCCTTGCCGAACAAACCCTTGGCCTTGTCCTTGATGGTGTCCTTCAGGTGGGAGGTACCGGCGGCCATGGCCGCCTGCGCGGGGGACTTGCCCTCGCCGAGCGCCTGGCCGCCCTTGGCCAGGGACTTCACCGCCCCGCCGGGACCGTTCTTGGGGTCGGCCAGCTTGCCGACACCTTCGCCGAGCCGCTGCCCGAGGTTGGTGACGGCGTGCGTGGCGCGCGCCTTGAGGTAGTTCTGGAGTTCTTCCTTCAGCCGGTCGGTGGCCGGATTCTTCGCCACGTCGTCCTTGAACCTGGTGAGGGTCGAGTCAGCCATTGCCGCCACCCCTCTCCTTGCGCCCGGCCGGCGAAGCGGTCTTCTTCCGTGCCTCGCCGGTACGGCCCGAGGCGGTCCTGCGGGGGCCGGACGCGGTCTTGCCGGCGGTCTTGGCCGCGGGCTTGGCGGACCGCTTGGCGGCCGTCTTACGGCGCGGCGCCGGCTTCTCGTCCACCTCGTCCGACCCGGAGTCATCGCGGACGTCCCGATCGTCGGCGTCGCGCTCGTCGTCCTCGCCGTCCTCGGCACGTGCGTCCTTGCCGTCGTCCTTGCCCTCAAGGCCGAGGGTCCGCTGGTGGAGGGAGTCGGCCAGACCGGTGGCCCGCTGTGTCAGGGCATTGGTCGCGGCGGACTTCGTGGCATCCACCAGTTCCTTGCGGACCTGGTCGTTGAGAGTGCCCAGAACGGGCGAGTTCGCCACGAGTTTGCCGAGCTGCTTCGGATCGAAGCTCAGTTTCTTGCCGGCCAGGAACATCCCGAAGCCGATGGCCATTTTGGCTTTCTTCGTGCGTCCCAGCAGGTAACCGCCCACCAGGGCGACACCTATCTTGACGTTGCCTGTCATCTTTCGTGCACCTCAATCTCCCCGTGTCAGGGATTGGCCCTCAGACGGCGCCGGTGTGCCTCGATCTCATCGAGCCTGTCCAGCAGTTCGTCCTCGCGCCGGTCGAATTCCTCTTCGCTGACAGCGCCGCTCAGCAGCTCCTTCTCCAGATCGGCCAATTCCTTGCGCACGGGATCGGGGTCGTAGTACTCGCGTTCCGCCGCGAGCACCACCTGATCGAGAACCCAGACGGAACCTCGCACGGGTGCGAGCGGCAGAGTGAGAATCTGCGTGATGAGGCCCATGGCGGATCCTCCGATCAGTGGGAGCCTGTCGAAAAACGGGCGGAAGTCAGACGAAGCTGTAAGGGGGCAGCGGTCCGTTCAGGGTGAACTCGTAGTCGTCACCCCGGCGTTCCGCCTCCTCGTGAACGGCCTGCGAGAAAGCGGCGGCCTCGTCACGCTTCACCAGGAAGGACACATTCAGGAAATGCGCCTTGGTGGGATCGGCCCGGGAGTCACGTTCCGCCGACGGAGCCAGTGCGCTGAGCAGTTCGCCCGCCAGCGCCTCATGACGGACCTGGATCTCGCGGGAAACGAGTTCGCCGAGTGCCACCTTCTCGTCCTGCGCGGCGGGATTCTGCCGCGTGTACTCACTCAGCCGGCGTACCTCGGCGGATTCGGCGAGAATCTCACGCAGCACGCTCTGCTCCTCCCGCGACACCTTCAGGTTGTACTCCAGGCGCCCGTCGAGTTCGGTGAGGCGGGTGGTGTAGCTGTCCCGTTCCTCCTCCAGCGCGGTGCGCACCTGGTCGTCGTCGGGGCCGACGAGGCCGAACCGCATCGGCAGCGCGGCGCCGTCGGTCATCAGCCGTTCCAGCACGCTCTGGTGCGCGACGAGATCACGGCGCTTGGCACGCAGGTCCGGCGGTGTGTCACTGACGACGGCGCCGAGGGCCTTGGTTTTCACGGTCCGCAGGGCGGACGGCGGGTCGCCGACACCGTTGAGGCCGTCGAGCCGCAGCGGATGGTCGGCCGCGGTGATGGCGTAGATGTACGTGGGCATCGGTCACTCCTCCCGGCGCTGGGTGGTGCGGCGGCTGCCGCTGGACGAAGCGGTCTTGCGCGCCGGCCGCTTCTCCTTCTCCTTGTCTTCGTCGTCGTCGGAGCCGGAGCCGGAGCGCGAGTCGGAGTCGGAACGGCCGCTCTGGAACGAGTCGGTGAAGGCTTCCACCGCTCCCGTCAGCGCTCCTTTCGACTTGCCCTTGGCTCCGCTCTCGACCGAGTCACCGACGATGTCGGTGAGCTGTGTCGGTGCCTTGCGGCCCGATTCGAGGTCCAGTCGGTTGCACGCCTCCGCGAATCGCAGATACGTGTCGACACTGGCGACGACGACGCGAACGTCGATCTTGAGGATCTCGATGCCGACGATCGAGACACGAACGAAGGCGTCGATGACGAGCCCCCTGTCGAGAATCAGCTCAAGAACGTCGTAGAGGTTTCCGGATCCGCTGCCACCGGAGTTGGTGGCGTTGCTCTGCTGCACGAGACTCATCGTCGGCCTTCCTTCCAATGAGTTGTGTTACTGGTCGGCCCGATCACGGAGCAGGTACGACTCAACGGTCGACCTGGCCCCGTGAATACCGGCGAATTCGTTCGTAGCCCACGAGTTGGCCCTGACCGTCGAGTGAGACGCGATAGGAGGCCATGACGCTGGTGGTGTCGGGGATCTTCTCGATCTCGACGACTTCCACGTCAGCTGTCCACCCCTCGTCCGTGGCCTTGAGAGCGGACACGGAACTGGGCTCGCAGCGGAGCAGTTCGGCGAGTTGTCCGGCGGCCTTTCGCATCGCCGTCGAGATGTCGATACGCTCCTGCTTCTCTTCGCCGTCCTTGCTTTCCGTCGTAGCCATTTCCCCGCCTGTCGTACGTCGTCCGGAGAGGCTTGCCGTCCGCCCTGTCCGGTTCATTTCGGTTGGCCATCGTTCGTGGTGTCAGTGCGGGTGCCCCTCGGATCCGAACGTATGCGTGAGAGGAAACACAGTGCGCCCGACGCCTCCGTCCGAGGACGGAAAGAACGTGGGTACGGTCTGGTGCATGACGCTTCAACATCCCGCGAACCGTGGTGGCGACAGGCCCGGACGGTTCGCCCGCCTTGCCGAGTACGCCTCCAACTTCTCGAGTTCACCGGCCTTTTTCGGGATCTGCATGGTCCTCGTCGGCATCGTCATCGGCGCGCACTTCGCCAAGCTGGAGGTGACCTGGCTGCTGCTCGCCGGCGAATCGATGACCGCGGTGACGCTGCTGCTGCTGGCCCTGCTGAAGAACTCCGAGCGCCGTGCGGAGCACGCCATCCAGCTGAAGCTGGACGCCATCGCGGCGGCGCTCCTGGAGACGCAGGAAGGCAAGCCGGGCACGGCCGTCAAGAGCCTCCGGGAGGCCATCAAGATCGAGGACGACACCTGATCCCGGGGACGCGGAGTTCGCGTCCGCGTGCACGTCCGTGACGCGCGGTGTCAGATCCGTGTGAGAACCGGTGAGCGAGGGGGTACCCATAGCGGTTCACCGGACAGTACGACCAAGGAGGCCCACCGTGCCGGCAGGATCCAGCCGCAAGCGCGAGCGACAGTACGAGCACATCAAGGAAGGCGCCGAGAAGCGCGGTACGCCGGAAGGGCGCGCCAAGGAGATCGCCTCGCGCACGGTCAACAAGGAACGCGCCCGTTCGGGTGAGGCCAGGTCCGCGAGCAGGACGTCCACGCGAGACCCCAAGTCCGCCTCGCAGCGCGGGGGCGAGCGCTCCCACCGAGGCCCTCAGGGACCGACGAGGGACCAGCTCTACGCCGAGGCGAAGAAGAAGAACGTCGAAGGCCGCTCGTCCATGAACAAGGAACAACTGCGCAAGGCCGTCGGCCGCTGATCCGGCGCTGTCCGGCCCGGCCCACGACCCGCGCGCCCGCCACGCGCCCGGCCGGACCCCGGTCGGCCGCGCCGGTTTGACCTGTAGCGCGTAGCGGAGAACGGCGAGAGGGCCTCATGGACGAACTGGGCATCGGCTTCGTCGCGTTCTCACCGCTCGGGCGCGGGGTGCTCACCGGCGGCGTCCGGAGTCTCGACGCCCCGCCCCGGACGACGCCCGGCGCCGGCTCCCGCGCTTCCAGCCGGAGGCCTTCGCGGCGAACCGCGTGCTCGTGGAGCGCGTCGAGCGGATCGCGGCCGACAAGGGCGTCACGGTCGCGCAGGTGGCTCGCCCGGCTGCTCGGCCAGGGAGTCGTACCGATCCCCGGCACGCGCCACCGCTCCCGGCCCGACGAGAACGCCGCCGCCGCGCACATCACGCTGTCGCGCGACGAGCTGCGGCGGCTGACGGAGGCGCTGCCCGCCTCGGAGATCGCGGGCGGGCGCGACTTCGCCCCGGTGGCCGAGGGAGCCGACCGCTGAAATCCGACCGTCGGGAAGGGGGGTGAGGGGCCGCGCTGCCGGGGACTACCGGGCGGCCCGCCGGATCCACTCCTCGTAGCGCGTGGACGAGAGACGGGCGTCCGGCCCCGGCGTGAGGACGTCGCCGGTGATGACGGCGAACATGCCGGCCCGGTCGTCGGTGGTCACCGTTCGGCCGTCGTGCCGCGCGGCCAGCGTGAGCCGGCCGAGCTCGTCGAGGCGGAAGACCTCCGGGCCCGCGATGTCGCGGATGCCCCGGAGCGGGGCGCCCGTCGCCACCTCGACCACGTTGTCGACGATGTCCGCCGCGGCCATCGGCTGGATGGGAGTCGCGGGCAGCCGGACGGTCGACTCGTCCGAGGTCCACGACAGGACGGCGTCCATGAACTCGAAGAACTGGGTGGCGCGCACGATGGAGTACGGCGTGGGCCCCTCGCGCAGCAGCTCCTCCTGAAGGGCCTTGGCGCGGTAGTAGTCCAGCTGGGGCACCTGGTCCACGCCGACGATCGAGAGGATCACCTGGTGCCGTACGCCGGCCTTCTCGCCGGCGGCCAGCAGGTTGGTCATGGAGGTGCGGAAGAAGTCCAGGGACGCCTCGTCGAAGGTCGGCGAGTTCGCGAGGTTGACGACGACCTCGGCGCCGTCCAGCGCCTGGTCCAGGCCCTTGCCCGTGAGCAGGTCGACTCCCGTGGACAGCGCCGCGGGGACGGCCTCGTGCCCGGCGGCGGTCAGTTTGTCCACGACCTGGGAGCCGATCAGTCCGGTGCCACCGACGACTGTGATCTTCATGGCTGTCACCCTTCACCGCTTGCCGACGGGCGCGCGGGAGTTCCCGTTGAGGACACCGTCCTCAACTCGGATATTTATTGTCCGTAATCATAGTCGGATAGTCTTTGTCCGAGTCAAAGAGGGCGCGGAGCAGGGGTGAGGTCATGAAGTTGACGGGCGGCGTCGAGTGGGCGCTGCACTGCTGCGTGGTGCTGACCACGGCGCCCGATCCGGTGCCCGCGGCCCGGCTCGCCGAGCTGCACGACGTCTCCGCCAGCTATCTGGCCAAGCAGTTGCAGGCGCTCTCGCGGGCCGGTCTCGTCAGCTCCAGCCAGGGCAACGCCGGGGGATACTCCCTGACCAGGGCCCCCGAACTGATCACCGTTCTCGATGTCGTCGAGGCCGTCGACGGCTCGAAGCCCGCGTTCGTCTGCACCGAGATCCGGCAGCGCGGTCCGCTGGCGACACCTCCGGAGGCATGCACCCGGCCCTGCGCGATCTCCCGGGCGATGGCCGGGGCGGACGCCGCCTGGCGTGCGGCACTTGAGACGATATCCGTCGCGGACCTCGCCCGGAGTGTGGACGAGGACTACGGCCCCACCGCGCTCGCGGGCATCCGCACCTGGCTCTCCGGCCCCTGAGCGCCGGCGGCCGGAGCCCAGGAGGCCGAGCCGCCCAGCAGCGCGGAGAACCGGTCGGTGACCTGCGCCAGGGCCTCGGCGGCGCCCGGCGCGACGGTCGGTGTGCCGTCGTCGCGTCGCCGAGCGAGCCCCGCCGCACCTGTGAGTCGTCGGTGAGCGTGCCCCGATGGGCCGGGCGGGAGGTGCGTACGTCGAGTTCCTCGTCCCAGGTGGTGGCGGTGGCCGCGGCGCCACCTGGGAGCCCCGCGAGGACGACGGTGTCCGGCCGGAAGACGGCCGGGGGCCGGTCCCCGCCGAGGAGCGCGGCGACGGCTCCGGTGTCGGCCCCGACCGGTACGACACCGCGCCCGGGGACTGCATCTTCGTCCCGCCGTTCGTGCCGCACCGACGACACCTGACCGGGGCGGCGCTGCCCCGGTCGGCCGCGCCGGTCCTCCCCTCGCAGGGTGAATTATCGAGCGTATGTGCCCGTGGAGATGCGGGCGCGCCTCCGCCTACAGTTGCGTGGCGGTCGCTGCGGTTCGTGGTCCGGTTCGGTTCGGCGTCGAGGGAGGCCGCTCATGGCCAGCGAGTTTCAGGAGCGCAAGCTCAAGGGGATGTTCGCCGCGTTCGACGCGGACGGTGACGGTTATCTGCGGCAGCAGGACTTCGTGGCGCTCGTCGCCCGCTGGAGCCGGCTGCCGGGAGTGGAACCGGGGACGGAGCTGCGCGCCGGGGTCGAGTCCCTGCTGATGGGCTGGTGGGCGGCGCTCCTGGAGGTGGGCGACGCCAACGGTGACGGCGCTGTCGACCTGGACGAAATGCTCGCGCTCGTCGACCGGCTCCCGGCCATGGTCGCGGACGTCACCGCGACCGCCGACACGGTCTTCGACGCCACGGACACCAATGGCGACGGCCGTATATCCCCGGAGGAACACCACAGGCTCGTCGAGACCTGGAACGGGCAGCCCGTGGACATGACGGGCGTCTTCGACCTGCTCGACCTGAACGGCGACGGTCATCTCAGCCGCGAGGAGTTCGCGCTGCTGTGGCGCCAGTTCTGGATCAGCGACGACCCGGCTGAGCCGGGCAACTGGCTCTGCGGCCGGTTCCCCGAGAAGCTCTAGCTCCTGTCCGGCGGGCCCTCGAAGATCCGCCGGACAAGCCCTAGCAGTGGTAACCGTCCGGGCACTCCGCGAGCAGCACCGCGAAGACCCAGATGAAGAGGATCGGCACGGCGGACACCGCTCCCATGACGGTGAACCTCCGGCGGACCCGCCGACGGTGCCCGACATGTGCCACCACGAAGCCAGCGACCGGCGCGACCACCGCACCGACCAGGGCCGCCGAGGCGAACTCGATGCCGAACTGCGCCCGGACTACCGGAAATCCCATCGCCAGGGCCAGCACGGGAGTCAGCAGAATGAGCGGAGAGGCCGTCCACCACCACGACAGCGCCCTGATCGTCCGATCCAGCCCGGAAGAGGCCGGGCCATCGGGCGGCGCCGCACCGGGACTTCGGTCCGGGGTGACGCCGGAGGATGACATGCCGCAATCATAGGCAGTCCCGCTTCCGGGGCACCGCTGTCCCACTCACACCGTCCTCGCACCGGGACGCCACCGCCACCACCGGCGTCACCGTCGCCGCTCGATAATGCGTTGCCCGGCGTGATCACCGGGCGCGATGATCCGAGGATGGCCCCAACTCCCCCCGACGGCCGCGCCGGTATCGACGCGGCCCTGGTGAAACGTCTGATCGCCGCGCAGTTCCCGCAGTGGAGCGCCCTGCCCGTCACCCCGGTGGAGGTCGACGGATGGGACAACCGGACGTACCGGCTCGGTGAGAGCATGACCGCCCGCCTGCCCACCGCCGCCGGTTACGTCCCCGCCGTCGCCAAGGAGAACCGGTGGCTGCCCCTGCTGGCACCCCAACTGTCCGTCGCCGTACCGCCGGTGCTCGGCCTGGGGGTCCCCGGCGAGGGATACCCCTTCCCGTGGTCGGTGCGTGGCTGGCTGCCGGGTGCGACGGCGCGGCCCGAGCGGATCGGGGACATGACGGCGTTCGCCGTCGAGGTGGCCGGGTTCCTGCTCGCCCTCCAGCGCTGCGACGCCACCGGCGGCCCGGCCGCGGGGGAGCACAGCTTCTACCGGGGAACGCCGCCCACGCACTACGACGAAGAGACGCGGCGCTTCCTCGCCTCTCTCAAGGGCCGGGTGGACACCGACCGGGCCGCCGCCGTGTGGGAGGCCGCGCTCGCCACCGAGTGGCGCGGGGAGCCGGTGTGGTTCCACGGCGACATCGCCTCCGGCAATCTGCTGGTCGCGGACGGGAAGCTGACGGCCGTCATCGACTTCGGTACGTCGGGGGTCGGGGACCCGGCCTGCGATCTGGTGATCGCGTGGGGGATGTTCCACGGCGAGAGCCGGGAGGCGTTCCGGCGGACGGTCGGTCAGGACGACGGCACCTGGGCGCGCGCCCGAGGATGGGCGCTGTGGAAGGCGCTGCTGGTCCTGTCCCAGAACATCGACACGGACGGGGAACCGGCCGAGGTCAACAGGCATGTGATCGCCGAAGTCCTGGCGGACCACGACGAGTTCGCCTGACGAGGCCGGACCCGACTGCCGGCGAGGGCGGCGTCACGTGCGGGCGAGGCGGCGGCGAAACCCGGGAGCCGTGACACCCGCGCTCCGGCCCACCGGGTGTGTCCTGCTCCCCGCACGCTCCGGCCACGGCTAGGGTCTGTCGTTCGGATCTTGCCGGGCTCGCGGTCCCCGGCACGCCCGCCCCCGGGCGACCATCACCTCGTTCCCGCTCGCGCTGTGGTGGTCCGTCGAGACCGCGACCACCGTCGGGTACAGGGATCTGTACCCGGTCACCGCACCCGGCCGTGTCATCGCGGGCGCCGTGATGCTCGTCGGGATCTCGGTGTTCAGCATCGTCACCGCCTCCCTGGCCACCTGGTTCGTGGGCAGCGCCGCGCGCAGGGCCCGCGGGGTGGCGCTCGCCCTGGAACACGCCGAGTCGACGGGGGAGACGGACGCCGCCCGCGAACTGCGCGCCCTGCACGCACGCTTCGACCGCCTCGAACATCTGCTGGCCCGGGGCCCCGGCAACAGTCCCGAGCCACCCGGCTGACCTCGTACCCCGGCGCCCCCGTAACTGATGTGGGCGAGCTACCGCGGCGGTTGGCGGGAGAGCGCGGCGATGCGGGTCGCCGACGTGATCCTCAGCTTCCCCTCCCTGCTGCTCGCCGTCGTCGTGCTCTACGTCTTCGCGCCCAGCGCCACGAACATCGTGCTGATCCTCGCCCTCGCCCGGATCCCGGTCTATCTGCGGACCGCGCGCGCCGAGGGCGCCGAACTCAGGAGCCGCCTCTTCGTGGACGCGGCGCGGACGTTCGGCGCCGGCACCTGGCCGACGATCTACCGGCACATCCTGCCGATCGCCATGCCGACGCTCCTCACCGTCGCCACCCTCGACTTCTGCTTCGTCATGCTGACCGAGTCGTCGCTGAGTTTCCTCGGCATCGGCATCCAGCCGCCGGACATCAGCTGGGGACTGATGGTCGCCCAGGGACGCCAGTACCTCCAGACGGCCTGGTGGATCGCGGTACTGCCCGGACTCGCCATCGTCCTCACCACCGTGTCGGCCACCGTGCTGGCCGCGTGGGTACGTCTGGCGACGGACCCCGCGCAGCGCTGGCGCCTGACGCTGCCGAGGAAGAAGCGCGAGCAGTCGGCCGCGAGCGACAGTGCGGAGCGGCCCGCCCCGCCGGTGTCCGCGGCGGGTACGGCGAAGACCCCAGAGACCCCCGGGACCCCCGGGACCCCCGAGACGTCCGGAGCCGCGCGGCCCGAAGCGCCGGTCGCCGGGGACGGCGGGAGCCGCCGCGCGCTGGAGGTCGAGCGCCTCAGCGTCGACCTGCGTACGCCCTCCGGCACCGTCCGCGCCCTCGACTCGGTCGGCTTCACCCTCGACAAGGGACGCACCCTCGCGCTGCTCGGCGAGTCCGGCTGCGGCAAGTCGATGACCGCGCAGTCGATCGCCGGGCTGCTGGAACCCGTCGCAGACGTGGTCGGCGGAGCCATCCGCGTCGGCGGCACCGACGTACTGCGGCTGAGCGCCACCGCGCGCAAGCGGCTCGCCGGACCGGTGCTGTCGATCGTCTTCCAGGACGCGCTCACCGCGATGAATCCCGTGCAGAGCGCGGGCAAACAGCTCGGCGAACCGTTCCGGATCCATCGCGGCCTGTCCAGACGCCAGGCGAGGGAGAAGGCGATCGAGCTCATGGAGACCGTCGGCATCCCCGAACCCCGGGCCCGCGCCCGCTCGTACCCGCACCAGTTCTCCGGCGGCATGCGCCAGCGGCTGCTCATCGCGATGGCCGTCGCCCTCGGCCCCGACGTACTGATCGCCGACGAACCGACCACCGCGCTCGACGTCACCGTCCAGGCGCAGATCATGCAGCTGCTGCGGGAACTCCAGGCCGAGCGCGACATGGCGGTCCTGCTGATCACCCATGACCTCGCCGTGGTCTCGGAGCGCGCCGACGACGTCGCGATCATGTACGCGGGCAACGTGGTGGAGACCGGCCCGGTGCGTGCGGTGTTCGCGAATCCCCGACACCCCTACACGAAGGGCCTGCTCGACTCCGTACCCGAACACGCCGAGAGGGGCGGTCCGTTGCCCGCCGTCCCCGGCAGCCCGCCCGAGCTGAGCGCGGTGCCGCCGGGCTGCGTCTTCCAGGCGCGCTGCCCGCTCGCCAGGGAACGCTGCGCCGAGGAACGCCCCCGGCTCGTGACCGACGACGGGGCGGGCCGCGCGGTCGCCTGCCACTTCTCCGAGGAGCTCACCCGTGTCTGAGAACACCAACTCCGGGACAGCCCCGCTGCTGGAAGTCACCGGGGTGACGAAGTCGTTCCGGGTCCCGCGCAACGCCGCCGGACACAACAGGCTGACCGCGCTGGACGGCGTCGACCTGCGCCTCGGCCGGGGCGAGACGCTCGGCGTGGTGGGCGAGTCGGGCTGCGGAAAGTCCACCCTGGCCCGGGTGCTGCTCCTGCTGGAGCGGCCGGACGCCGGGACCGTGCGCTTCGACGGGACCGACCCCTTCACCTTGAAGAAGAAGGAACTGCTGGCCTGGCGCCGGCGGGTGCAGATGGTGTTCCAGGACCCCTTCGCCTCGCTCAACGCGCGGATGTCGGCGGCCGACATCATCGGCGAACCGTGGCGCACCCACCGGGACGTGGCACCCACCGCGCGGGCGACCCGCGTACGTGAACTGCTCGACCTCGTCGGACTGCGGGCCGCCGACGCCTTCCGCCACCCGAACGAATTCTCCGGCGGACAGCGCCAACGGCTGGGCATCGCACGCGCGCTGGCCCTGGACCCCGATCTGATCGTGTGCGACGAGCCGGTGTCCGCGCTGGACCTGTCGGTGCAGGCGCAGGTGCTCAATCTGCTCTCCGATCTCCAGCGACGGCTTCAGGTCTCCTACGTGTTCATCTCCCACGACCTGTCGGTGGTCCGGCACGTCGCGGACCGGGTGTCCGTGATGTACCTCGGAAAGGTCATCGAACACGGCGCCACCGAGGAGGTGTTCGACCGGCCGGTGCACCCGTACACCTCGGCGCTCATGTCGGCGGCGCCCGCGCTGGACGTCTCCGGCGCCCCGCCGCGCGGCGACCGCGTTCTGCTGCGCGGGGAGATCCCCTCGCCGCTCGACCCGCCGTCGGGCTGCCGGTTCCGTACCCGCTGCCGGTACGCGGTCGACAAGTGCGCCGAGGAGCCACCGGTGAGCGTGCGCGACGGCTCGCACGAGGCTCTGTGTCACTTCCCGCTGGGTATCGAGCCGGTGGGTGCCGGGCCGGTGGCCGGCCCGGCATCGGCGGACAGGTGAGCCTGCCGACCTTCGCCCTGCTCTCCGCGGTCGTCCTGCTGGGCACGGTGTTCCAGGTGTCGATCGGCTGCGGGCTCGGGCTCCTCGCCGCCCCGGTGATCGCGCTGGCAGCGCCCTCCCTCGTCCCTGTCGTGCTGCTGCTCTCCACCGGGGTCACGGCCTCGGTACTGCTGCTGGACGGCGCGCACGTGAACCTGCGCGGAGCGGGGTGGGCGCTGCTCGGCCGGGTACCGGGCGTGATCGCGGGCGCGGCGCTGGTGGCCCTGCTGCCCGCTCGGTGGCTGGCGCTGTGCGTCGCCGGCGTGGTCGTGGTGGGCGTCCTCGCGAGCGTCCGCGGCTTCCGGCCGGCGCCGACCAGGCGCGCCGTCGCGCTGGCGGGGATGGCGTCGGGACTGATGGGTACGGCGACGTCCATCGGAGGTCCGCCGATGGCCCTGGTCTGGCAGCGCATGACGGGGCCGCAGCTGCGCTCCACGATGAGCGGGTTCTTCCTCGCCGGTTCGCTGATGAGCCTGGTCGCACTCGCGGCTGTCGGCGCGGTGCACGCCGACAGCCTGCGCTACTCGGCCCTGCTCGCCCCTGCCGCCGCCGGCGGCGTACTGCTGGCGCGCCCGCTGTCCGACAAGCTGAACGTCGGCCGGGCCAGAGCAGTCGCGACGGTGCTGGCGGTGGCGGGCGCCGCACTACTGACGGTGCGTCAGTTCGTCAGACCGAAGGGCCCGCCCGTGCCGTACTCAGCTGCCGCCGCGCACCACATTCGTCAGAGGCTCGCCCTTGGTGAGCCGGCCGATGTTGTCGGCGATCTCGCGCGCCCTGTTAACGAACGTCTCCCGGGTGTGGCCGGAGTGGTGCGGCGTCATCACGACATGGTCGAGCGTGTGGAACGGGTGGGTGCAGCCGCGCCCGCCACTCCCGTCCTTGGGGTGGCTCCACCACACGTCCAGCCCGGCGCCGCCGGTCCGCCGCCCGGACAGCGCGTCGAACAGCGCGTCCTCGTCGACGAGGGGGCCGCGCGCCACGTTGATCAGCAGGGCGTGCGGGCGCATCCGGGCGAGCTGCGCCGCCCCGATCAGACCGGTCGTCGCCGCCGACAGCGGCACGGTCAGGACGACGACGTCCGAGCCCGCCAACAGGTCGTCGAGCCCGTCCTCGCCGTCAACCCGGTCCAGTCGCACGTCACTTGGCAGGGCTGCCCGCGGATCGCGCCGTACCGCGCGTGCCCTCATGCCGAGCGCCCGGCGCCAGGGCCTTGATCGCCTCGATCTCCTCCTCGGGCGGGCACACACCGCCCTTGAGCTTGATCGCGGTGAACCCGTATCGGTCGATCATCCGCCGTGCCTGCGCCACCAGTTGTGAAAACGACCGGCCCTCTGGTGGGCGTCGGACGCCCTTGACGGTCGGAAACCGGGTGCGGACCGGTGGCGCGGTGGTGTGTGATCGGGCGCGTGGGGATTGTGTTGTGCGGGCCGGGAGTCGACGGGCTGAGCGAGGCGGTGGGCGCACTGCGCGAGTGGCAGGACGACGGGGCGCCGACGCAACTGCATCCGGGCGACCTGGGCTGGTTCTGGCGCTCGGGCGCGGAAGCGACGGCCCCGGCGGTCAGGACATGGAGCCGGAACGGACGGATCCTCGCCGTCGGGCTGCTGGACGGTCCCGGACCGCTGCGGATGACGATCGCGCCGGACGCGCACCAGGAGGAGGAACTGGCCCGGCGGCTGGTCGAGGACGTGACCGCGCCGGAGCGCGGCGTGCTGCCCGAGGGCAGGGCGAACATCGAGGCACCGACGGGCGCACTGGTCCAGGACCTTCTGCGCGAGGAGGGCCGGGACACCGACGAGCCGTGGACACCGCTGCGCCGCGACCTCACGGAGCCGGTCGAGGACCCGGGTGTGCGGATCGGGGTGGTCGGACCGGAGCGGGCGCAGGCGTATGTCGCGGTGCGCCGGGCGGCGTTCGACGGGTCGAGGTTCACCGACGAGGGCTGGCACGCGATGGCGGCCGGACCGCCGTACGCCGAGGCCCGGTCTCTGCTCGCGTACGACGAACACGGCGACGCGGTGGCCGCGGTGACGGTGTGGTCGGCCGGTCCGGGACGGCCCGGCCTGCTCGAACCGATGGGCGTGCACCGGGAACACCGCCGTCACGGCTACGGTGCGGCGATCACCGTCGCCGCGGCGGCCGCGCTGCGGCGACCGGGCTCGTCGAGCGCGATGGTCTGCACCCCCAGCTCCAACGCACCGGCGCAGTCGCCACCTACAAGTCGGCCGGCTACCGGCCACAGCCCGAGGTCCGGGACCGGTACCGGGGCGCTAGGCGTTGGGGCTCCTGTCTCCGGTCCGCGGTGCGGGGCGTCGGATTGACGGATTGGTGTGAGTCGTCGGTGGGCAGTGAGCAGTGGAAGTTATGTCATGTGCACGACTGTCTCTGATGTAAGGAGGTCGACCATGCACGTTCGTAAGTTGACCGGCGCGCTCGCCGCCGCCCTGGCCGTGACCGCTTCCCTGCTGGGTGGCCAGGCCGTGGCCGCTCCCACCGCGGAAGCGGACGGAGCCCTGGCCGCGCGTGTGGTCACCTACGACGCCAGCGGTTCCGCGGAGTTCAGGTCCGCGGTCGACCGGGGCGCGGCGATCTGGAACGAGAGCGTCGACTCCGTCGAGCTGCGGCCCGTGGCGTCCGGCCAGTCCGCCAACATACGGGTCCTGGCGGACAACGGCTGGCCCCGCGCGCTGACCACGTCGCTGGGCAACGGAACCGTCTGGATCGGCCGTCAGGCCGTGATCGAGGGTCACAACACGATCCGCATCTCGTCGCACGAACTGGGCCACATCCTGGGTCTGCCGGACCGCAAGCCCGGCCCCTGCACCAGCCTGATGTCCGGTTCCAGTGCGGGAACCAGCTGCACGAACGCCTACCCCAACGCGGCCGAGAAGGCCGAGGTCGAGGGCTACTTCGGCGGACGGTTCGCGCCGAAAGCCGGAGCGGTGCCGCTCAACACCATGATCGTGGACTGAACCGCCGCTCGGGACGCCGAGCGGAAGTGACCGTGCGCCCCGGAACGCGATCCGCGTTCCGGGGCGCACGCCGTCGGGTGGCAGGCGGTCGCCGACGGGGCGTCACGGCGGATCGCCCTTCGCCGGCCGTGACACCAGATGCAACCTGTGGGTTGCTTCCGAATGTCTTATGTGCAACTCTGGAGTTGCACTTGATGGCAGCGAGGGAGGATCTCATGAGCGAGGACCGGATCGAACGCGAAACCCTGATCGAGGCGCCCCTGGAACGGGTCTGGTCGCTGGTGGCCCAGCCCGGTTTCTGGGTGGCCGACAAGGCGAGCTTGCCCGGCACGGTGGCGAAGGAGGGCGAATCGATGGTGGCGAAGAACGCCGAGTACGGCGACTTCCCGGTACGGGTGGAGAAGGTCGAGGCGCCGACGTACCTGGCGTACCGCTGGGCCAGCGCGTTCCCGGGCGAGGAGCTGCGCGAGGACAACAGCACCCTCGTGGAGTTCACGCTGGCCCCGGAAGGCGACGGGACACGGCTGCGCGTGGTCGAGAGCGGATTCGCGGCGCTGGGCGGGTCCGAGGAGCTGCGCGGCCGGGCGGTGAAGGACAACACCGTCGGCTGGCCCCAGGAACTGGGCGCGCTCAAGGCGCGTGCGGAACAGCCGTCGGCGTGACGGACATGCGCCGGGACGCCGGCGGGGCCGTCGACAGCGTGCTTGTGGCGCTCGCCGACCCGACACGGCGTCAGCTGCTCGAACTGCTCGCCGCGCAGGGCGAGGTCAGCGCGACCACTCTCGCCGCACAGCTTCCCGTCTCGCGGCAGGCGGTGGTCAAGCACCTCGCGGTCCTGGACGCCGCCGGACTGGTCTCGGGCGGCCGGGTCGGACGCGAGGTGCGGTACGAGGTACGGCCCGCCGCGCTGGACGCGACGGCGCGGTGGATGGCCGCGCTCGCGGTGGACTGGGACCGGCGGCTGGCGAACATCAAGCGCGTCGCCGAAGCCGAGACGGCGGGGGAGCGGGAGGCGGGGCCCGGCGGCCCCGCCTGACCGGGAACGGGCGCCGGATCGACCGCGCGACCCGTACGCCCTCGCGGTCCGGCCGCTCTCGTGTCAGCCGCGCGCGTGCAGGTACGCCTCCAGCTCGGCGGCCCCGCTGAGCATCGCCCTCGCGCGGGCGGACAGCCGCCCGCGCCAGTCGTGCAGCGCGGCCTCCAACGGCTCCAGCCCCCCGGCCGCGCGCACTTGGGCGATCAGCGGGGCGATCTGCTCCAGCAGATGGCCCCCGCGCCTGAGTTGATGGGCCAGCCTTACGTCCCGTACATCCGCCTCGTCGTAGACCCGGTACCCGGTCAGCGGGTCGCGGCGCGGCTGCACCAGCCCGGCGCGCTCCCATTTGCGCAGCGTCGCGGGCCGGATGCCCAGCTCGTCCGCCAGCGGCCCGATGAACGTGCGGACGGGCCCGGCCACCGCCGCGACGGGTGTCGTCGCGGACCCCAGATCACGCAGGGCGTTCTCCACGGCCAGGAGTGTGAGCCGGTCGTCGAGCAACTGGGCGTGGCTCTCGTCGATGAGGCGGAACGCCTCGTCCGTCCCGCCCTCGTTCACGGCCCGCATGATCGACGCCGCCATGTGGTGACCATGGCCCGGTACCAGGGTGAGGAACGCCGCCAGGGCCAGCGCGTGCAGCGGCGTATAGGTGCGGTAGCCGTGCGGTGTGCGACCGGCGGCCGGCAGGATTCCGGCCTCCTCGTAGTTCCTGACCGCCTGCGTGGACAGACCGTGCCCGCGCGCCAGGTCGATCGGTCTGAGCTGTCTGCCGTTTTGAGGGTTTGCCGCCATGATTCCCTTGATATCGCGGAAAAGTTTCAACCGGAGGTTCAACGATAACGTTGAAGGCATGGTTACAGACAGCAAAGACATCGCCCGAGCCGTCGACGCCGCCGCCGTCATGGAACTGCTTGACTCCCGGCCTCGGGTGCTCGCCCTGGGCGAGCCCACCCATGGCGTGGACACTCCGCTCGACCTGCGCAACCAGCTCTTCCGGCAGCTCGTCGAGCACGAGGGCTACCGGACGATCGCGATCGAGAGCGACTGTCTGATGGGGCTGGCCGTGGACGCCTACGTCACCTCGGGCACGGGCACCATCGACGAGGTCATGGAGCACGGGTTCAGCCACGGGTTCGGCGCGTCCGGGGCCAACCGCGAACTCGTGCGCTGGGCTCGCGCGTACAACGAGGGCAGGCCCGCGCCCGAGCAGGTGCGCTTCGCCGGTTTCGACGGCCCGCTGGAGATCACCGGCGCCGCGAGCCCACGGCAGGCACTCACCGCACTCCACGACTACCTGGCCGCCGAGGTGGACCCGGATCTGCTCCCCTGTACCGCGCGGACGCTCGACCGCCTGCTCGGCGCCGACGCCCGGTGGACCGATCCGGCCGCGATGAGGGACCCGGCCGCGTCCGCGGGGGAATCGGCCGAGGCATACGAACTGCGAGTGCTCGCCGACGATCTGACGTCCCTGTTCGACGAGTGGACGCCGCACCTGATCAGGGCGACCTCGCGGGAGGACTGGGACCGGGCGCGCCTGTACGGGCGGACCGCCCTCGGACTGCTGCGCTACCACTTCTGGATGGCCGACACCTCACCGGGCCGTATGACGCGGCTGGTCGGCGTGCGGGACCAGATGATGGCCGACAACCTCCTCGCCCTCGCCGAGCGCGGCCCGGTTCTGGTCCACGCCCACAACGCCCATCTCCAGAGGGACATCAGCTCGATGCGGATGGGAGACATGCCCCTGGAGTGGTGGAGCGCCGGCGCGATCGTGAGCGCCCGGCTGGGCGGGGAGTACGCCTTCCTGGCCATGGGCATCGGCACGATGCGGCACCAAGGAGTGGGCGCCCCGCCGCCGGACACCCTCGAAGGGGTCCTGTACGCCCTCCCCGAGGACGACTGCCTCATCGATCCCGCCCGGCTGACCGCCGCCCTCGGCGCCGCGCGGCCCGCCCCCCGGGTGTCCCCCTGCTTCGGCTACTTCCCACTCCACCCGGCGCATCTGCCCGCGATGGACGGGATCGTGTTCCTGAAGGACGTTTTGCAGGACACGGCCTAGGGGTGTCCGCAGTCAACGGTGACCGGCGTCGAAGAGGGCGTCGCCGAAGGCGGCGGCGAACGCCTGCGTGATCAGTCCGGGCAGGTCGGTCCGTCCGTCGTCCTCGGCCCAGCGCATCACGGCCGTGTGCATCGCGGCCAGACACGCGCTCGCCGCCGCCTGGGCACGGAACACGGTGTCGGGATCGACGGCCTCGTCCCCGAGACCGTCGACGATCGCCCGCTGGAGGACGTACTGGTTGTCCAGGTGCTTGGCCCGCAGGGCGGGCGTCGAGATCATGAGCCGCAGGCGGGCGAGCAGGAACCGCTCGTCCGCCGTGGGGCTGCCCCTGTGGGCCCCGCCGGTCAGGGCCGTGGCCGACTCGATGAGCGCGTTGCCGATCCGGCGGACCAGGGGCTGCGCGGCGGACGACGCGGCGATCCGCTCGCCGACGATCCTGCCGTTCTGGTCGAAGAGGACGAGGTCCTCCTTCGTGGGGAAGTGCCGGTAGACCGTCATGGGCGAGACACCCGCGGCCACGGCGACGTCGGTCACGGCCGTGGCGTCGTAACCCCGCTCGGTGAACAGCCGTACCGCGTGCGCCTGAATCATGCGCTGCGTCTCGGATCGTCGCTGCGCCCGCAAGGTTGAGTGCTGGTCGGTCACGTGGTAGACACTACCGCAGTGGTAGTCACTACCAGATTGGTAGTCGCTACCGGAATAGGGTGGTTGTCATGAGTGATGATCTGACCGGCAAGGCGGCTCTGGTGACGGGGGCGTCGCGCGGTATCGGGCAGGCGATCGCGGCCCGGCTGGCGGCGAAGGGGGCGACTGTCGTCGTGCACTTCGGGACGGACAAGGACGGTGCGACGGCGACGGTCGAGGCGATCGAACGCGATGGCGGAACCGCGTTCGCCGTGCGGGCGGAGCTGGGCGTGGACGACGACGTCGGGACGCTCTTCGCGGGAGTCGAGGCGGGCCTCGCCGGTCGACCGCTCGACATCCTCGTGAACAACGCGGCGGCCGTGCCCGCGGGCCGGCTGGGAGTCACGACGCGGGCGGAGTTCGACCACCTCTTCGCGGTGAACGTGCGGGCGCCCTACTTCATCATCCAGCGAGCGTTACCCCTGCTCCGCGACGGTGGCCGCATCATCACGCTCTCGTCCGTGGCGACCCGGATGGCCAACGCCACGCAGACGTCCTTCGCCATGACGAAGGGCGCGGTCGAGACGATGAGCATGACGTTGGCCAACGAGCTGGGGGTCCGGGGGATCACGGTGAACGCGGTCGCTCCCGGCGCCACCCTGACGGCGACGAACGGATCGTCCTTCGACGGGCCGGGCGTGCCCGAACTCATCACGGGACTGACGGCGCTCGGCCGGCTGGGCGGACCCGATGACGTGGCCGACGTGGTCACGTTCCTCGCCTCCGACGCCGCACGCTGGATCACCGGCCAGGTCATCGACGCGACGGGCGGGCTGTTCCTCGGCCCCCGCGTCTGACCGGGGGCGGCCGGGCGGACCGCGCCGGGGTCAGTTCGGCGCGGTCGCGGTCAACTCCCGTTCGGCGAAGGCGCGGAAGGTGCCCGGCGGGCGGCCGGTCAGGCGGTGGACCGTGTCGGTGGTGCGGTCCTCGGACCCCTCGGCGATCGCGCGGTCGAGGCCGGCGAGCAGCGCGGCGAACTCGACGGGCATCGAGGACGCCAGGTGGTCGCGCATCTGCTCGTACGTCAGCTGTCGGTGGGTGACGGTCCGGCCCGTGACCTCGGTGACGACGGCCGCGATGTCGCCGTAACTCAGCGGCCGCGGGCCGGTGATGACCAGATCGGTGTTCGGGGGTCGGTCGTCGGTCAGCGCGTGTACGGCCACGGCGGCGATGTCGTCCGCGTCGACGAACGCCACCCGGCCCGCGCCGGTGGCCGTCGACACGGTCCCGTCCGCCCGGATGCTCTGTGCGTGCGGGTGGCCGCCGGTGAAGTTCTGCATGAACCACGAGGGCCGCAGCACCGCCCATTCGTCGAACAGGCCGGGCAGGGCCTCGTGGATCTGTCCCGTGGCCGGGCCGCCGGCGGGGATCGCCGACGAGCTGAGCAGCACCGCGCGGCGCACACCGGCCGTACGGGCCCGCTCCAGGAAGGGCAGCATGACGGCGGCCGGGTCCGAGGAGCCGATCGGCGGCAGGAGATAGACCCGGTCCGTGCCGCTCAGTGCCTCGTCGAACGTCGTGGGGTCGGCCCAGTCGAAGCGGACGGACCGCGCGCCGGCCACGGTGGCCGCGCGTCGGCCGGCGGCCCTGACGCGGTGCCCGCCCGCGGCGAGCCGGGAGGCGACGCGGCTGCCGGTGGTCCCGGTGGCCCCGAGGACCAGGGTCGTGCCGTGAGTGGTCATCAGTGCTTCAGCTCTTCCTCGTGAAGTCGCTCGCGGGGTCCTGGAGGGCGAGGGGGTTCCAGTAGTCGCGGTAGTGGGTGATGAGGCCGTTCCTGAAGGTCACCACGGCGATGTAGGTCATGTCGAAGGGACTGCCGGTCTTCACCAGACGGCCCACCCCGCGCATCTCGACCACGATGGTCTCCGCGGCCGTCGTCCGGTGGATCTCCACGGAGGGGAAGTCGTGGAGGTCGATGAAGTCGGGGTATCCGCGCATGTAGTCGCCGACCGCCGCCTTGCCCTCCAGCCGCTTCGGCCGGCCCTCGGGCGCGAACGGGAACTCGAACACTCCGTCGTCGTCCCAGAGGTCGACCCAGGCGGGGATGTCCTTGTCCAGCAGCAGCCGCAGACCGTGGCGGTACAGGTCCGCCGGGGCCGTGTCCTTGCTCGTGTTCGTGGGCATGAGCACTCCGTCCAGTACGATACGGACCGTGGGTCCGCTTCCCTTCGAACAATACGGACCCAAGGTCCGTTTCGCAACCGGAGGAACCTCATGACCGAGCGCAAGCCCCGCAAGGACGCGGCCCGCAACCGTGCCGCCGTCCTCGCGGCGGCCGACGACCTCTTCGCCCGCGGCGCGAGCCCCGAGTCCGTCACCATGGCCGACATCGCCGTGGCGGCAAACGTCGGCAAGGCGACCCTCTTCCGTGCCTTCGGAGACCGCACCGGCCTGATCCAGACGCTGTACCGAGCGCGCCTCGAACCGATCAGGGAGGCCGTCGAGGAGGGGCCGCCGCCGCTGGGACCCGGCACCCCGCCGCTCCAGCGAGTACCCGCCCTGCTCGACGCCGTGCTCTGCTTCAAGCTGGACAACCGTCATCTCGCCCTGGCGCTGGAGGAGACGGGCAGCGACAGCCCCTACCGGGCCGAGCACTACCGGCGGTGGCACGGCACGCTCCGAGCCGTACTCGAACAGATCCCCGGTCTCACCGACGGCGCCTTCACCGCCCACGCGCTGCTCGCCGCCACCCGTGCCGACCTTGTCGAACACCTCGTCGGCGAGCGCATGCCGCGTGAGCGGATGAGGGCGGACCTGGCGGCCTTCACCGCCAGGGTCCTGGGCGGCGGCCCAGCCTCTGTCTGAGCCCGGTCACATCCCCGGCCCCGGGCCGGTCGGACTCAGGACCGGCCGCCGCCGAGGAGCCGTTCCATGGCGGCGGTGTCCTCGCTGAAGGAATCACGCCGACGGTGCGAGCCGCACCCCCGCACCAGCCGGGCGTAGTCGGACGCTGCTCGCGCGATGCGTTCGCCCAGGACCGCGCCGTTCGTCCGGGACCCGAAGTCGTCGGTGGCCGCGTAGACACCCCGCGACGACACGATGGCGTGCAGATACGAGAACATCGGCCGCAGGGCGTGTTCAAGGACGAGGGAGTGCCGTTCGGTGCCGCCGGTGGCGCCCATGAGGATCGGCATGTCCGACAGCGTCTCCTCGGGGAGCACGTCGAAGAACGACTTGAACAGTCCGCTGAACGAGGCGTTGAACGCGGGCGTGACCGCGATGACCCCGTCGGCGTCCGCGACCGTACCGAACGCCTCCTCCAGGGGCGGGGAGGGGAATCCGCTGAACATCGCGTCGATGATCGCGTGTCCCAGGGGGCGCAGTTCCACGAACGACGACTCGACCCTCACGCCGGCGGCGGCGAGTTCCGTACGGACCGACGCTTCGAGGCGGCCTGCGAGCATGCGCGTCGACGACGGTTCCCGCAATCCGCCGGAGATGATCGTGAGTCTGGTCGTCACCGCATCCAACTCCCCACTGCCTCCACTGCGTTCAGCACGGCTGCCGGCGCCGGGCGTGCCGCCGGTCACGGCTGCGCCTTCGCCGCTCTCGCGTCGCGCTCCCGCAGGAGCGACTGATGCGTGGGAGCGTCCGGCGCCTCGGGGGACCTGCCGACGGCGAACTCCTTACGGAGGACCGGCACCACCTCTTCACCGAGCAGGTCCAGCTGTTCCAGCACGGTCTTGAGCGGCAGTCCCGCGTGGTCCAGGAGGAACAACTGGCGCTGGTAGTCGCCCGCGTACTCGCGAAAGCCCAGCGTCCGGTCGATCACCTGCCGGGGGGAGCCGACCGTCAGCGGTGTGAGCGAGCTGAACTCCTCCAGGGACGGCCCGTGCCCGTACACCGGCGCGTTGTCGAAGTAGGGCCGGAACTCGCGGACGGCGTCCTGGCTGTCGGGACGCATGAACACCTGCCCGCCGAGGCCGACGACGGCGGCCTCCGGTGAGCCGTGCCCGTAGTGCGCGAAGCGCTGCCGGTAGGTCTCCACCATCTTCCGCGTGTGCGACGGGGGCCAGAAGATGTGGTTCGCGAAGAACCCGTCTCCGTAGAAGGCGGCCATTTCCGCGATCTCGGGCGTGCGGATGGAGCCGTGCCAGACGAACGGCGGTATACCGTCCAGCGGCCGGGGGGCGAGGGTGAAGCCCTGGAGGGGCGAGCGGAGTTCGCCCTCCCAGTCGACCACCTCCTCACGCCACAGACGCCGCAGCAGGGCGTAGTGCTCGACGGTCAGCGGGACGGCCTGGCGGATGTCCTGGCCGAACCAGGGATAGACCGGCCCGGTGTTCCCGCGTCCCAGCATCAGGTCGGTCCGGCCACCGGACAGGTGTTGCAGGACGCTGAAGTCCTCGGCGATCTTGACGGGATCGTTCGTGGTGATGAGCGTGGTCGACGTCGACAGGATGATCCGCTCGGTCAGCGCGGCGATGTAGCCCAGCAGGGTCGTGGGGGAGGACGGCACGAAGGGCGGATTGTGGTGCTCACCCGTCGCGAAGACGTCGAGGCCGACCTCCTCCGCCTTCCGCGCGATGGTCACGGTGGCCCGGATGCGTTCCGCCTCCGCAGGAGCACCACCGGTGGTCGGGTCGGGGGTCACGTCACCCACGGTGAAGATTCCGAACTGCATCCCGGTCATGTCACTGATACCTCCCTGCTCGCGCGGGGCGCCGCCCTGGATCTCCGAGGGTTCCGGGCGTTCTCAGGTCGGCAGCCGTACTCATGGCGGCACAAACCACCTCATTTCTACCCTCCAGGGTTCGCCTTGAATCCGGACGCGGTCGCCAGGCGGCCCGGCATGCCCGTGGACATGTCGGCCCGGGTCACCGCACCGGCCCCGGTGTCAGGTGGTCACCGGGGATGCCCGCCTTCTCGGGCCGGTAGTAGTCCCTGATCCCCTCGGCCCAGATGGCCACCGGAATCCGATCGCCGTCCACGGGACCGAAGGCGTCGAACAGCGCCTCGATGCGCGGCCGTTCGAAGCCGATGGCGATCATCAGGGCCACGAAGGCGGGCCTGGTGACAAGGCCGTCGCCGTCCGGGGAGCCGAGTGCGGCGAGCGCTTCGGCGAAGTCGTCGATCGTCGCCTCGAACCGCTTTGGGGTCAGTACGCAGGCGGTGAACTCCTGCAGGCTGATCCGCCCGTCGCCGTTCGCGTCCAGCTCGGTGACCAGCGTCCGCCAGTACCGGCGCGAGGCTCCGATCATCGCGCCTCTCGCGGCGTCGTCGGCCCATGGCGCCACCGCGACCACCCGGCTCCCCAGCAGCTCGAAGTCCGCGGCCTCCAGAACTCCGTTCCCGTCGGTGTCGAGCAGGGAGAACACGAGCTGGACACGGTCGGTCGCCTCGGTCGTACGCATGGTGGGCGCTCCTTCTTTCCGTCTTCGGCGGTCGCCCCCCGCGGGGGACCGGACGGGCCTCACTATCCGGCCGACGCACGGGCCGCGGAGCGGAAAGCCGGTCGAGTGCACACGAAGGAAGGGCATTGCGGCGGTCGGCGCATGAACCATGGCGATCTGGAAATCGAAGGTCATCTCCGCCCCGAGTGCACCTGCTGTCCGGGGACGCCTTCCCTACACCCCGTTTACGACGTTTTGCCGAGATGAGGAGGAAAATGGCAGAAGAGAAGAGCTGATGGAGGCGAGTGATGACACGAACCCGCTACACGCAGGACCGCGGCCTGACCACACGCATGGTGACCACCATGTTCCTGATCGGTCTGCTGTACGTGGTCCTGGTCGGTGTGCTGCTGGCCGTACTGGGGAAATTCTGGCCGATCATCCTGATCCTCGTGGTGGGGATGTTCGTCGCACAGTTCTGGTTCAGCGACAAGATCGCGGCCTTCGGCATGGGCGCCCGCGAGGTCACCCCCGAACAGGCACCCGAACTGCACGGCGCGGTCGACCGCATCTGCGCACTCGCCGACATGCCCAAACCCAAGGTGGCCATCTCGAACAGTGACATCCCGAACGCCTTCGCCACCGGCCGGAGCGAACGCAGCGCACTGGTCTGCGCCACCACCGGGCTGCTCCGCAGACTGGAACCGGAGGAGCTGGAGGGCGTGCTCGCCCATGAGATGTCGCACGTCGCGCACCGCGACGTCGCCGTCATGACCATCGCGTCCTTCCTGGGCGTGCTCGCGGGTCTGCTGACCCGCATCGCCCTCTACAGCGGGCTGTCGAGGAGCGCCCGGGACTCAGGCCCGGCCGGTCTGGTGATCCTGCTGATACCGCTGGTCAGCGCGGTCGTCTACGCGATCGGCTTCCTGCTGACCCGGATGCTCTCCCGCTACCGCGAACTCTCCGCGGACCGGACGGCGGCGCTGCTCACCGGACGGCCTTCGGCGCTCGCGTCGGCGCTCACCAAGGTGGACGGCCAGATGGCGCGGATCCCGACGGAGGACCTGCGGAAGGCGGAGCCGTACAACGCGTTCTACTTCGTGCCGGCGTTCGCCTCCAAGGGAAGCCTCGGACGACTGCTCGCCTCCCACCCGACTCTCGAACAGCGGCTGGAGCAGCTGGCGCGGATGTCCGCCGACCTCTCCCGCCCGTGACACCCCGGCCACCGACCCCGCCCGATCGTCAGACGTGAGGAGCTGGTCCCGTGGGCCTTCTCGACACCATCCTCGGCCGGAGCAAACCGGTCCGCCCCGACCTCGACCAGCTCTTCGCCCTCCCGTCCGCCGCGCTCACTCTTGAGGCCGGGGCCGGCTACACACCCACCGGCCTCGGCTCGGTCTGTTTCGCCGGCGTCGAGGGTGGCGGTTTCGCCCGGATCAGACAGGACGTACAGGAACTGCTCGACGCCGACGCCGGGCAGAACGGCCACCCGGTGGAGTTCAGCCAGGACTCGTACGGCTACACCTGGCTGCTCGCGAGACAGGCACCCGACGACACGGCCACGCTCGTCAACGATCTGCACGCGGTCAACACGCTGCTCCAGGAGGGGGGCTTCGGCCCCCAGCTCCTCTGTTCACTGATGAGCTTCCGCGACCCGGAGCAGCGGTCACTCGCCCTCGTCTACCTCTACAAGCGCGGCACCTTCTACCCCTTCGCGCCGCGCCCCGGCGACGCCGAGAAGCGGGACAACCAGCGGGAGCTCCAGGTCAGAGCGGTTCTGGAGAACGATCTGCGGATCGAGAAGGACCTCGCGCGCTGGTTTCCCGTCTGGGGCGCGCCGGGGCTGTGACCGGCCCCGTTCCGGCCCCCTTCCGGGCTGCCCGCCCGAAAGGGTGAATCGGCCCGCGAACACGGCGTGTTCCGCCACCCGAAGCAGCACTGTGCGGAGGCGGGCCGACCAGCGCCGTCGCGGAAGAGAGCGGGTGGGAGTGGCACGAATGACGGGGCGCCGGTCGAATTCACTGCGGGACCGGGCGCGTTACCTGTTCGACCGCACGCTGGCACGCAGCACCGGCACCCTGATGGGCTGGCTGGTGATCACGTGCCTCGCCGTCGTCGTCCCGGTGAGCGCGGTGCTGGTCTGGACGGACCCCGGATCGCCGCGCTCGCTGTCGGGCCGGCTCACCGCGGCCTGGCGGACCAGCGCGGAGACCCTGCGCCTGGGCGCGATGACCGGTACGCCACTGCGCATGATGCTCTCGGCCCTGCTCGGGCTGGTCGCCCTGCTCTGCGTCTCCACACTCGTCGGGGTGATCACGACGAGTCTGGCCGAGCGGATGGCCGAGTTGAGCCGTGGACGGTCCACGGTCCTGGAGCGCGGCCATGTCGTGGTGCTCGGCTGGTCCGACCAGGTGACCACGGTGGTGAGTGAGCTGGTCGCCGCCCAAGCCGCGCACCGCCCCCGGGCCATCGTCCTGCTCGCCGACCGGGACAAGACCGAGATGGAGCGGGCGCTCGCCGCCCGGATCGGTCCGGGCGGACGCACCCGGCTCATCTGCCGCAGCGGTCCCGCGAGCGACCCCGCCGTACTCGCGCTGGTCAGCCCCGGCGCGGCGAGTACCGTGCTCGTGCTGCCGTCCGGGGAACCGGCGGGCGACGCCGAGATCCTCCGGACCCTGCTGGCGCTGCGAGCGGTCATCGGCGAGGGGACGGGCGGACCGCCGGTGCTGGCAGCGGTGCACGACGACCGTTACCGCGCGCCGGCCCGGCTGGCCGCCGGCCCGCGCGGCACGGTCCTGGAGACCGACACGGTCACGGCCCGGCTGATCGCGCAGTGCGTCGGCCGCCCCGGCCTCTCCCTCGTACTGCGCGATCTGCTCGACTTCGCGGGCGACGAGTTCCACCTCGCCGACGCGACCGCCTTCACCGGCGGTCCCTTCGGCGCGACGCTCCTCGGACACGCCGACTCCTGCGTGGTGGGACTGCTCGGCCCCCTGGGACATACGTCGCTGAATCCCCCCGCCGACACCGTCGTCGCACCGGGAAGCCGGCTGATCGTCCTCGCCCGCGACGACCGCACGACACGGTCGGCCGATTGCCGGCATCTCGTCGACCCGTCGGTGATCGCCGAGGGCCCGCCCCCGGCGGAGGCCGCCGCACGTCTGCTGGTGCTCGGCTGGAACCGGCGGGGGCCCCTTCTCCTGGGGCAGTTACGGCGCACGGCCGGGCCGGGTTCCGTACTGGATGTGATCACGGACCGGGCCGTGCCCGGACCGAGGGAGCCGGAGCCCGACCACACGCCGGAGCCCGACGACCCCCCAGCGGCCGATGCCGCCCCGCTCGTACGGTTCAGGACCGCCGCCCTGGCGCGGCCGGAGACGCTGCTCGGGCTCGACCTCGCCCCGTACGACGGACTGGTCGTCCTCGGCCCCGATCCGGCGGACGGGCCGGACCATCCCGACGACTGGACGCTGGTCGCCCTGCTGGCCCTGCGGCTGCTGGAAGAACGGACCGGACGGGAGCTGCGCGTCGTCAGCGAACTCACCGACGACCGAAACCGGCCCCTGGCCGCCGTCAACCCCGGCTCGGACGTCGTCGTCAGCGGAGAGCTGACCGGACTGCTCATGGCGCAGATCGCCCAGGACCGTCATCTGGCCGCCGTGTTCGACGAGTTGTTCTCCGCCGAGGGCAGCACGATCTGCCTTCGTCCGGCCGGGACGTACATCCGGCCGGGCAGCGAGGCCACCTTCGCCTCGGTCGTGGCCGCGGCGCGTGACCGCGGCGAATGCGCCATCGGCTACCGCCGTCACGACCTGCGGGCGGCGGCCCCCGGCCACGGGGTCCGGCTCAACCCCCACAAGGGCGAGCGGCGTGAGTGGAGCGCCGAGGACCAGGTGGTCGTGATCGCGACGGACCCGATCGGTCCGACCGAACCCGCCGGACCGCCCGACCCGGGTGGGAGGCACCGCCCGGAACGGCGACCAGGACGCACGGACACCGAAACCGGTGACACCGCGGGCTCACCCCTGGCTCACCCGTGACTCACCCGCCCGCCGCCGCCCCGCCCAGCCGCAGCATCACCTTGCTGCTGATCTCCCAGTTCCTCTCCTCCAACGCCAACCTGCGCACGGACGCCTACGGCGGTCCGGTCGCACGCCGGATCCGGTTCGCCGTCGAGGCGGCGACCGCCACCGCCGAGGCCGTCGGCGCTCACCGGACCGGCATCCGGCTCTCACCGGGCGCCACCTTCTGGGGAGTAGAGGAGAGCGACATCCCCGAGATGTACACCGCGCTGCTGACCGAGCTGGCCCGCCTCGACCTGGCTTACGTCCACATCGAGGCCACCACCGACGAAGACGTCCTGATCGCCCTGCGCAAGGCATGGCCGGGCACCCTCGTCATGAACCCGGTGTACCCCATGGGCCCGAAGCAGACCGGGAAGGACGAGGCCGACCACTGGCTCGGACTGGGCGCCGATCTCGTCAGCTTCGGCCGGGGCTTCATCGCCAACCCCGATCTGGTCGAACGGCTCCGGGGCGGAGTGCCGCTCGCCCCGGTCGACGAAGCGACCTACTACCAGGGCGGTGGCCGGGGTTATCTGACCTACTCACCCCACGCGTACGCGGCCTGACGCCGGGGCGGCCGCCGCCGGGCCCGCGCCGCCGGGCCCGGTCCGTTCAGTCGGACGTGACCGCCTCCCACAGCAGCTGGACCGGGTGCCACGCGTCGCGCGCGGTGCCGTGGAAGATCTGCTGGCGGCAGGACACCCCGGTTGCGACCACGACCGTCTCCGGCGGCTCCGCCTCGATCGCCGGGAAGAGCCGGTCCTCGCCGACCGTCATCGACACGTCGTAGTGCTCGGACTCGAAGCCGAAGGACCCCGCCATCCCGCAGCACCCGGCGTCGAGTTCGACCACCGAGACGCCCGGGATACGGCTCAGCAGCGCGACCGTCGCGGCCGTGCCCACCTCCGCCTTCTGGTGGCAGTGGCCGTGGTAGACGAGCGTGCGCCCGGCGAGCCAGGAGTCCTCACGCGGTCGCAGCCGCCCGTCGTCGATCGCCTCGACGAGCAACTCCTCGACCTGGCGCACCCTCCCGGCGATGTCCTCGACCGCGGGGTCGTCCGGCAGCAGGGACAGATGCTCGTCCCGCAGGGTCATCAGACACGAGGGCTCGCAGCCCACGACCGGCGAGCCGGCCTCGGTCGATGCGCTCAGGGTGTCCGCGAGACGACGGGCCTTGTTCTTCGCGTCGTCCACCAGCCCCTTGGAGAGGCTGGACCGGCCGCAGCAGACACCGCTCTCCAGCCGGACGTCCCAACCGGCCCGCTCCAGCAGCCGGATGGCCGCCCGCCCGATGTCCGGCTCGGTGAACGTCGTGAAGGAGTCGGCGAGATAGGTGACGGTGCCCTGGGTGACCGCGTGGGTGGCGGGCTGACGGCGCCGGAACCAGCGCGACAGGTTGTGGCGTACGAAGACCGGCAGCGGTCGCGCCGGGGCGATGCCCACCGTACGGTCCATCAGCCGGCGCAACAGGGCGCTGCGCCCCGGCAGGTTGGACAGTGGCGCGGTCGCCGAGCCCAGCCGGTTCAGCAGCCGGATCGAACCGAAGACGCGGGAGCGCAGCGGCACCCCGTGGCTGTCGTGGCGGTGCGAGAGCGCCTCGCTCTTGAGGGTGGCCATGTCGACACCGAGCGGGCATTCGCTCTTGCACGCCTTGCACATCAGACACAGGTCGAGGACCTCGTGGAGACGTTCGTCCCCGAGCGCCGCGCGCGGGTCGGGTTCGGACAGGGCCTTGACGAGGGCGGCGGCCCGGCCCCGGGTGGAGTCCTCCTCCTTACGAGTGGCCATGTACGAGGGACACATGGTGCCGCCGCCGGCCTTGCGGCACAGACCGATGTTCATGCAGCGGTCCGCCGCGGCGCGCATGGCACCGGTGCCGCCGTCCGCGCCGCCGCCCGCCCCGTGCGCCGCTCCCGCGCCGATGACCTCGAAGGAGAGCCGGGTCCGCAGCGGTTCCGCGGGCGCCAGCGCCGCGTCCCGCAGGTTCTCCGTCATCGGCCGCGCGTCCACGATCTTGCCGGGGTTGAGCACGTCGTGCGGGTCGAAGAGCCGCTTGACCTGGCGCATCGCCTCGTACAGCCGGTCACCGAAGATCTCCCGGTTGAACTCGCTGCGCGCCAGCCCGTCGCCGTGTTCGCTGGAGTTCACCCCGCCGTACTCGGCGACCAGATCCTTGATCTCGACGGCGACGCTGCGCATCCTCACGACGTCCGCCGGGTCGGCGAGATCGAGATACGGCCGGATGTGCAGGCAGCCGACCGAGCAGTGGCCGTAGAAACCGGCCGTCATCCCGTGCCGGTCGAGGACTTCTTTGAACCTGCGGGTGTAGTCGGCGAGATGGACGGGGTCGACAGCGGTGTCCTCGACGAACGCCAGCGGGCGCCGGGTGCCCTCACTGGCCGCCATCAGCAGACCGAGACCGGCCTTGCGGACCTTCAACAGGGACGACTGCTGGGCCGGGGTGACCGCGCGCAGGGTGTGGTAGCCGTGTCCGTGCCGGGACCACAGCGTGGTGAGCCGCTTCAACTGCCCCAGCAGTTCGTCCTCGTCGTCACCGCTGAACGAGACGAAGAGAAGGGCCTCGGGCTCTCCGTTCAGCAGGTCGCCGAGCGCCGCATACTCGATCTTGCGGCGGGACAGGTCGAGGATCGTACGGTCCATCAGTTCCACGGCCGCCGGGTCGCAGGCCAGTGCGTCCTGTGTCGCGTCGATCGCTCCGGCCACCGAGCTGAAGTGGCCGACGGCGATCACCGTACGGCTCGGCTTGGGCACCAGATCGACCAGCGCGCTGGTGGCGACGGCCAGTGTCCCCTCCGAACCCACGACGAATTCGGCCAGGTGTCGAAGCCGGTGTCCTCGCGCGCCAGCCGGTCCAGCCGGTAGCCGCAGGCCCGGCGCCAGTGGGCGGGGAAGCCCTCGGCGATGGCGGTCGCGTTGGCCCGTACGATCTCCGGCAGTTCGCGGTAGAGCGCGCCCTCCAGTGTGGACCGGGTGGCCCGCAGGGCGCGTTCGGCCTCGTCGGCACGGTCCAGCCGGACCCTGCTCCCGTCCGAGAGCACCACGTCGAGTTCGCGGACGTGGTCGATGGTCATGCCGTGGCGCACCGATCCGCTGCCGGCCGAGTTGTTGCCGATCATCCCGCCGATGGTGGCCCGGTTGCTGGTCGAGGTGTCCGGTCCGAACATCAACCCCCAGGGGCTCGCCGCCCGGTTGAGCTGGTCCTGGACGACTCCGGACTCGACCAGCGCCGTACCGCTGCCGGCGTCCAGCTCCACGATGCGGTTCATGTGCCGGGACAGGTCGAGGACGAGGCCGGGGCCGACGGTCTGGCCGGCCAGACTTGTTCCGGCGCCGCGCGGCACCACGGACACCCCGCGGGCCGCGGCGGCGGCGACCGCCGCGGCGACGTCGTCGGCGTGCCGGGGGAATGCCACCCCGAGCGGGGTGATCGCGTACATGCTGGCGTCCCGGGCGAACAACTGCCGTGTGTAGTCGTCGAACCGGACCTCTCCGTCGAGATCCCTGACCAGGTCCCGCCGGAGATCGCGGGCCGCCTCCCGGTCCTCCGCGCTGTCGTGGGTGGGGCGTTCGCCCCCGGTGACGGTCATGCTCGGCAACCTCCTCGGTGTTACGTGTTCACTCCGCGCCCAGGACGTCCAGCGCCGCTGTCAGCCCGCCGGGATCCACGCGTACGCCCGCGAGTCGAAGGCCCATCTGCACCCCGGCGAGGGTGCCCGCGAGCGTCAGGTCGTTGAAGTGCCCGAGGTGGCCGATCCGGAAGATCCGCCCCGCGAGCCTGCCGAGTCCGGCGCCCAGGGACATGTCGAACCGGTCGAGGATGATCTGCCGGACCTTGTCGGCGTCCACACCCTCGGGCACGAGGACCGCGGTGAGCGCCGACGAGTGCTCTCTTTCGTCGGCGCACAGCACCTCAAGTCCCCAGCCGCGCACGGCTGTTCGGGTGGCGGCGGCGTGCCGGTCGTGCCGCGCGAACACCGCGGGCAGTCCCTCCGCCTCAAGCATCCGCAGCGCCTCGTCGAGCCCGTAGAGGAGGTTGGTCGCGGGGGTGTACGGGAAAAATCCGCGGCTGTTGGCCTCGATGACCGGCCCCCAGTCCCAGTACGAGGCGCGCAGCCCCGATGTGCGCGAGGCGGCGAGGGCCTTTTCGCTGACCGCGTTGAAGCTCAGGCCCGGTGGCAGCATCAGCCCCTTCTGGGAGCCGGCCACCGTGACGTCGACGCCCCATTCGTCGTGCCGGTAGTCGATCGAGCCGAGCGAGGAGATGGTGTCGACGAGGAGCAGAGCCGGATGTCCCGTCGCGTCCATCGCCCGCCTGATCCCGGCGATCCGGCTGGTCACGCCGGTAGACGTCTCGTTGTGCACGACGCAGACGGCTCTGACCGTACGGCCGGTGTCGGCCGCCAGGCGTTCGGCGACGGCCTGCGGGTCGGCGCCGTGCCGCCAGTCTCCGGGGACGAAGTCGACGCGCAGGCCGAGTTCGGTGGCCATGCGCTGCCAGAGGGTGGCGAAGTGGCCGGTCTCCACGTGCAGGACCCGGTCACCGGCGCTGAGGGTGTTGACGAGTGCGGCCTCCCAGGCGCCGGTGCCGGAGCCGGGGAAGACCACGACGGGTCCGGTGGTGCCGAAGACCGGTCCGAGGCGGGCGAGCAAGTCCGCGGTGAACGCGGCGAATTCGGGACCTCGATGGTCCGTCGTCGGCGCCGACATGGCGCGCAGTACCTGGTCGGGGACGTTGGTGGGGCCCGGGATCTGCAAGAAGTGCCGCCCGGTGCGAGTGGTCACGGTGGCCAACCCCCTTGGAATCTGTGCCACAGTGTGGCACAATGTATCGCCTGATAGCACACGGACTATAAGAGCCGACCACTCGGGAGTCAACGGATGCAGAGCGTTCTCAACGCGCTTCGGGTGCTGGAAGAGGTTGCCGCGCGTCAGCCGGTGGGTGTCGCCGACCTCGCCCGCGCCCTTGATCTGCCCAAGAGTTCGGCCCAGCGGGCGCTGCGCACGCTGGACACCGCGGGCTGGATCCGCCCGGCCGGCGGTGAGGTCACCCGCTGGGTCCTGACCACCAAGGCGCTCCAGGTCGGCCGCCGCGCCACGGGGGAATTGAGCCTGCGCGACGTGGCCGTACCGCTCATGGAGGACCTGCGCAGACGCACCGACGAGACGGTTCATCTGACCGTCCCGGACGGCGACCAGGTGGTGCTGATCGAGCGCCTGGAGACCTCGAAGGCGGTACGGATCATCCTGGCCCTGGGTATTCGTCTGCCCATCCACGCCTCGGCGAACGGCAAGGCCGTGCTCGCCTCCAGTCCGCCGGAGGTGATCGAGCGTCAACTCGCCGGAGGGCTGGAGGAGTTCACCGACGCGACCGTCACCGACCGGGACGCGCTGCGCGCCGAGCTGGCGCGGATCCGTGAGCGCGGGTACGCCACCAACACCGGGGAATGGCGCTCCGACGTCTCCGCCGTCGCGGCCCCGGTCCTGGGCGAGTCCGGTACGCCGGTCGCGAGCATCAGCGTCAACATGCCGACCAGCCGGATGACCCCGGAGTCGACCGCCGCGCACGGAGCGCTGGTGAGCGAGACGGCGCGGCAGGTCAGCGTGGCCCTGGGTCACTCGCGCGAGAGATGAACGGGCCCGTCCGGCAGCGGATTTGAGTGACCCGAGACGGTCCGCGCGACGAGGGCCGGGCCGTCTCGTCCCCGCCGTACGGTGAGGGCGCCGGGCAGCCGCACCGCCGCGGCGTCCGTCGAGAAGGATTCCGGCAGGACCCTTGACGCCGCCGGAAAAGCTCTTCAATACTCCCGACTGCGGAAATCGATTTCCGTCTGGCGGAATGACTCACCCATCCCTGGGCTTCTCCGGGACCCGGTCCGGGATCTGGGCGGAACGTTCGCGCGCCGCCTCACATTCCGGCATCTCCGGTGCCGCGCGCACCTCCCGTGACGCGCCGACGCGCCCTGATGCAACGCGACATGCCCTTCGGCCGACGGCAAGGGAGCCCTCGTGTCAGATCAAGTCATCTCCATCATCGCCCTGGTACTGATCTTCGCCATCGCGACCTTCTCCTCGGTTCACCTCGGAGTCCTCGCCATCGTGGCGGCGTTCGTCGTCGGCTCCACTGTGGTGGACGAGTCCACGGACGACATCTTCTCCGGCTTCCCCGGCGATCTGTTCGTCGTACTGGTCGGCGTGACCCTGCTGTTCGGGATCGCGAAGAGCAACGGCACCGTCGACTGGCTCGTCAACGCGGCGGTGAAGGCGGTACGCGGCCGGATCGCGCTCATTCCCTGGGTCATGTTCCTGGTCACCGCGGTCCTCACGGCGGTCGGCGCGGTCACGCCGGCGGCGGTCGGGATCGTGGCTCCCATCGGGCTCGGCCTCGCCGCGTCGTACGGCATCAGACCCGTGCTCATGGGGCTGTTCATCGCCAACGGGGCCAGCGCCGGAGGCTTCTCGCCGATCGGTGTGTTCGGCAGCATCACCAACAACGTGGTCGAGCGCAACGATCTCCCCGGCGACCCCGCGCTGCTGTTCACCGCGTCGTTCCTCTTCAACGTCGGCCTGTGCGTCATCATCTTCCTGATCTTCGGCGGCCGGAAGTTGCTCGGGCGAATCGCGACGGCCGGTGGTGGCGGCGCCGGTGACGGTGCGGGTGAGGGGCGCGGCGCGGCCGAAGGGACCACCACCTCGCCGGAACCCCCGAGCCTCGACCTCCCGCGCGCGCTGACCCTCCTCGGGCTCCTCAGCCTGGTCGCCGGCGCGCTCTTCTTCGACCTGGACGTGGGCCTGATGGCGCTCACCATCGCGGTCGTCCTGTCCCTGGCCGCCCCGGAGTCGGCCAAGGGCGCCGTGGACCGCTGCGCGTGGTCCACCGTGCTGCTGGTCTGCGGCATCGTCACCTATGTCGGCCAGATGGAACGCATGGGCACCATCGACTATCTCGGCGAACGGGTCGCGGACATCGAGGCCCCGCTCCTCGGCGCCTCCTGATCTGTCTGATCGGCGCCGTGGTGTCGGCCTTCGCCTCGACCACCGGCATGCTCGGTGCCCTGATCCCCCTGGCTGTACCGTTCCTGCTCACCGGCCAGGTGGGAGCCGTGGGGCTCATCACCGCTCTGGCCATATCCGCGTCGGTGGTGGACGCGTCGCCCTTCTCCACCAGCGGCGCGCTGGTCACCGCGAACACCCCCGCCGATCAGCGCGACCTGGTCTTCCGCCGTCTCATGACCTGGGGCCTCGGGATCGCGCTGGCCGGGCCCCTGGTGACCTGGTGCCTGTTCGTCGTCCCCGGCTCGCTCTGAGGCCGGGCGCCTGACAGGCCGGTGGCCGGGCTCCCGCAGACGGCCACCGGCCCCTCGCGGATCACCACGAGGGGCCGGCGACGGCGAGAAGTCCTAGAACTGGTTGCCGAAGACGATGATGGTGTTGAAGCTGTCCTCGATCCACGCGGTGACGATCTCGCTGTTCACGATGTTGGTGCCGTCGTGCTCCCCGCCCCGCTCGCCGGCTGTGGCAGCGCTCGCGCTGCCGAGGAGGGTGAGGGCGGCGAGGGCGGTGGCGGCGACTGTCGTACGGAGACGCATGGGTTTCCCTTTCCACGGGAGTATTTCGGACTCTGCGTCTATACACAGCGGGCGCCTGGCGATAACCGGGTGGCGGGGGAGACCACTCCGTTGCCGGGTGGCGAGCGGCCGAATGCACCAGCGGCGCCCGGGTCGGTGCTGGGTCAGTCGCTCGCATCAGAAGGTGGGGCGGGGTTCACTCACCACGGTCGTGGGGAACGGGCCGACGCGGCACGAGAGTTGATCCTCGTCACCGCGGAGCGGCTGTTCGCCGAACACGGAGTGTTCGCGGTCTCCAACCGCCAGGTCAGCGAAGCGGCCGGGCCGGGCAACAACGCAGCGGTCGGCTACCACGTCGGTACGAAGACGGACCTCGTGCGGGCCATCGTCCGCAAGCACGCGCCGCCGGTCGAACAGCTCAGGCCGCGCATGGTGGCCGACGCCGGCGATTCCTCGGACGTACGGACTGGGTGGTCCGTTCCGGTGCGCCCGATCACCGATCACCTCGCCGAGCTGGGCAGCCCCACGTGGTACGCCCGGTTCGCCGCACAGGTCATGACCGACCCGGCCCTGCGCGAGATCGTGGTCACCTACTGGCTCGACGCGTCCTCACCGCACCGGATCATCCAGGGGCTCGACGGGTGCCTGCCGGATCTGCCCGCCGAAGTACGGGCGGAGCGTGGTGACATGGCCCGTCGGCTGACGGTGCACCTGTGCGCCGAACGGGAACGGGCGCTCGCGCTCGGCGCCGCCACGCCGCGCTCCAGCAGGCCCGACGCCGGAACGGGCCTGATCGACGCGATCGTCGGGCTGTGGCTGGCCCCCGTCACCCGTCCCTGATCACGACCGTCCCGATCGCCACGCACATCCGATCGGCACTCCCGCTTGATCACCACCCTTACCCGAGGGCCTCGGTTGACGACTCTCCGTAAGTACTGCTCCGCGTGCCGTGAAAGCGGGTCGGCGTAGCCGCGTGGTACCGGTCCGTGACCGTTCACCCGAACGGACCAGTCCGGGTGGTCGTGGGGGCAGAGACGGCGGATTGTCGGCCCCATGCCGGAGTGGTCCGGAGAGCGGGTCACACACTCGGCCGAGGAGGCTTTCATGGCTCAGACCGCGTCCCCTTCGGGGGCACATCACACACCGTCCCGAGGCGGGCACGGTAGCCACACATGGGCGACCGGCGGGGCGATGTTCGCGGGGGTGCTGCTGTTCGTGGACGGCGTCATGGCGGTTCTGAACGGTGTCGTCAGCATCGCGCGGGACAACGTGTACACGCTCAACGGCAGCTACACCTACCAGTTCACCCTGACCTCGTGGGGCTGGATCCATCTGGTGGTGGGCGCGCTCCTCGTCCTCACCGGGCTGGGCATCATGAGCGGGGCGCCCTGGGCGCGGGTGATCGGGGTGGGCATGGCTTCCGTGAGCATCGTCGCGAACTTCATGTGGCTGCCCTACCAGCCCGTCTGGGCGGTGATCGCCATCGCGATCGGCGTCTTCGTGATCTGGTCCCTGCTGACCGACCGCAGCAGGACGTTCGCTCGGTAGGCCCCCCGCGCCGAGCCGTCGGGCCCGCCCGGCCGCCTCGCCGTCCCGCCGCCGGTCAGGTGCGCGGGCGGCGGGCCTGGTCGGCGCGCTCGGCGTTCTTCTCCTTGATGCGTGCCGCTTCCTTGCGGACCTCGGCCTGGGTCGCGCGCTCGCGCCGCAGCCACGCGGGAAGCTCCTCCTTGAGCGCGTCGATCTGCTCCGTCGTGAGGGCCTCGGTGACGCCGCCGCGGGCGAGACCGGCGATGGAGACACCCAGCTTGGCCGCGACCACCGGCCGCGGATGCGGGCCTTCGCGCCGCAGCTCCAGCAGCCACTGGGGCGGATCGGCCTGGAGAGCGTTCAACTCGCCGCGCGAGACGACGCCTTCCTGGAAATCGGCGGGGGTGGCCTCGAGGTACACACCCAGTTTCTTCGCCGCCGTGGCGGGCTTCATGGTCTGGGTGGTCTGGTGCGACGTCATAGTGCCAAGAGTATCGAGCCGGTGCGGGGCTCCCGACCACGGCCGGTAGCCTGGCGGCGTGACAGGCTCGGAGGTACCCCTCGCGTCCCCCACGTTCCGCCTCGCGTACGTCCCGGGAGTGATCCCCGGCAAGTGGGTGCGGATCTGGAACGAGCGGCTGCCCGACATCCCGCTGACCCTCACCACGGTGTCAGCGGCCGAGGCGGCCGACACGCTGCGCGCGGACGGCGCGGACGCGGGGTTCGTACGACTGCCCGTCGATCGGACCGATCTCAGCGCGATCCCGCTCTACACCGAGACGACCGTCGTCCTCGTCCCGAAGGACCACCTGGTGGCCGCGGTCGACGAGGTGTCCGTCGCGGATCTCGCCGACGACATCCTGCTGCACCCCCTCGACGACACACTCGACTGGGCGGGACCCCTGCCCGGACGCCCGGCGAACGAGCGCCCCGCGACGACGGCGGACGCCGTCGAGCTGGTCGCGGCGGGTATCGGCCTCCTCGTCGTCCCGCAGTCGCTGGCCCGGCTGCACCACCGCAAGGACCTCACCTACCGCCCGGTCTCCGACGCCCCCGAGTCGCGTGTCGCGCTGTCGTGGCCGCAGGAGCGGACCACCGACCTGGTCGAGGAGTTCATCGGGATCGTCCGGGGGCGCACCGTCAACAGCTCACGGGGCCGCCGCCCGGCCCCGGCGCAGCAGCAGGCGTCGAAGACCAAGCCGAAACCGAAGCACGGGCGTTCCGACGCGGGCGGCGCGCGCCGTAAGCCCGCGGCCGGCGGGTCGACGGGGAAGAACCCTCGCGGTGGCGGTTCGGGCGGGGCGAAGAGCGGCAGGCGCGGCAAACCCGGCCGCCGTTCGTAGCGCACTCCTCCTGCCGTGAGCGGTACCCCGCCGTGGCGGTGTCAGCCGGCCGGCCGCTCGTCCCCTTCGACGAGCCGGGCGAGATTGTCCAGCGCCATGCGCTGACCCGTCTCGTTGTCCGCCGCCGGCACCGTGTCCGGGACCCCCTCGTGCAGCAGGACCACCTCCGTACCGCCGTCCACGTCGCTGAGCGTGGTCGTGATGGTCATGCTGCCGCGCAGCGCGGGATCGGCTGTCTCGAACTCAAGGACCTCCACCACCCGTTCGTCCGGCACGAGCCGCTCGAAGTGCCCGTGGTACGTGTCGGTGTTCGCCGAAGACTTCCCGGTGTCCGTCGGCGCGTCGTAGGTGAGCGAGACACGGAACCGCCCGCCCTCACGGCCGTCGAATTCATGCACCCGACTGCTCATACCGGCGGGCACCCGCCATTTGGCGACCGCGTCCCCGTCCAGCAGCGCACGGTAGACAACCGCACGCGGGGCCCGTACGCGCAGCGAGACCTGAGTGGAGTACATGGAGGCCAACCTGGCGCCCCTGTACGTTTTCTCATGGGCGTCGTACGCGCCCGGACGGGGTGTCCCAGGTCAGGGTGTTGCTCCGGTGTAGTTCGACGAGGAGCCAGCTGAGCGAGACCGCCGCCAGGAGGACGTACGTGGCGCGGCCGGTGACGCCGTCCCACAGCGCGTGCAGGGTGACCGCGAGCACGAACGTGACGACGAGTCGTACGGTGGCCGCCAGTGACCACCGCGCCGCCACGGCAGCCCACAGCGCTCCGCAGATGAGCCCGGTCCACGCCATGTGGGCCGCGGGCGAGGTCAGTCCGCGCAGGAACAGGGTCTCCTCGACGTCCCCGATGTTCCCCTGGGACGCCAGCAGCGCTGTGAAGGCGTACCCCATCGTCTCCAGTGCGGCGAACCCCATACCGGCCGCGACCCCGACGAGCGGCCCGTCCCCCTCGTGCACGGTGCCGCGCCGCCACTGCCACACCAGGATCAGCACCGGAACGATGAGTTTGCACGACTCCTCGATCAGGCCGATGCCGATCAGGGACGTCGTGCCCAGGCCGCGCAGCGTGTCGAACTCCAGCCGTCCGGCCGTCACGGTCCCGACCACGCCGCCGAACAGCGCCGCGATCGCGAGCAGAGACGGCCCGATCCGCCACTCACCCGGACGACCGGCGACGAAGGTCAGGAAGGCGAGGGGGGACGACGACCGCGCCCAACAGGATCATGGACGGTACGTAGTTGCTGTTGCCGGTGTCGATGAGGGTGCTCTGTACGAGGAAGTAGAGCCCGAGCCCGATGGCCAGAACGGGCAGCCATGCCCATTTGCGCATGGTCGTCGGCATTCCCACGGCACCTCGTTCCCGCTCGACGGCAGCGAAGCCACCGCAGCGTAAGCCGCGCCGGGCCGAGCGGGGGCGCAGCGACCCGGCCGCGTCGTGACAGCGCCGAGTACCGTGAGGGGCCGTCGGTCGTACCGGTGCCGAACACCCGTCGGGGCACCGGCACCGGTTACGGGCCGCCGGTTACGGGATGCGGGCCACGCCCGCGTAGATGCCGCTCATCTCGGCGGTGGGGGCGTCCGTGTCCTTGAACCACGCGGGCGCCGTCACGAGTCCGGGGTCGACCAGTTCGAGACCGTCGAAGAACCGGCTGACTCCGGCGTGGGTGCGGAATCCCAGCCTGATGCCGCCCTTCGCGTACTCGGCGACGACCTTGTCCGACAGCTCCGGCACGAGGTCGGACGCGGCGTGCGACAGCACCAGATAGCTGCCCGACGGCAGCACGTCCACCAGGCTGGAGACGATCTCGTACGGGGCCTGGTCGTCCGGGACGAAGTGCATGAGCGCGATGAGGGACAGCGCTATCGGCCGGTCGAAGTCCAGGGTGGCGCGGGCGTGTCGCAGTATCTCCTGCGGCTTGCGCACATCGGCCTGGATGTAGTCGGTCGAGCCCGTGGGCGTGCTGACGAGCAGGGCCTCGGCGTGACGCAGGACGATGGGGTCGTTGTCGGCGTAGACGACGCGAGCCGTCGGCATGGACGCCTGGACGATCTGGTGCAGATTGGGCTCGGTCGGGATGCCGGTGCCTATGTCGAGGAACTGTGTGACACCGGTGCCGGACAGCCAGGCTGCGGCGCGGTGCATGAACGCCCGGTTCTGGCGGGCGCCGTCCTTGGACTCGGGCGGCAGTTTCTCGCCCACCAGCCGGTCGACCTCGTAGTGGTCCTTGCCGCCGAGCAACCAGTCGTAGACCCGCGCCGGGTGCGGCTTGCTGGTGTCCACCTGAGGTTTGGGCGTCCCTGCCGTCATACGAAGCTCCGATGCGTGCGTGGCGAGCGACGGGAGGCGGCACGGCGTGTCCGGACGTCGTGTCCGGGATCCCCGGCGTCACCGGCCGTCCGGAGAAGTCTGCCACAGCGGCGGTGAGTTGATCACTCCACGGGGCGGTGCACGGGGCATCGGCCGGGCCGTCGCCGGCGCTCCACGAGCGACGACCTGACCCGGCGTCACTCACGCCATCGACAGGCCCAGCCCGTAGTACGTCACGCGGTACTCGCCCACGTCCCCGGCCTCGGTGCCGATCAGCAGATCCTCGGGAGTCCGCACGCCCATCGCGCGGGCGGTCGCCACGATCGTCTCGGCCAGCGCCTGGCCGGAGGGTTCGCCGGGACCGCCCGCGTCGATGCGCAGACGCGGGTGCCTGGCGTCGGGCCAGGGCCTGCCGGTCGTCGGGTGCTCGGCCGCCGTGCCCCAGCCCAGCGACGCCGGGTCGACCACCTCGTCCGCGAAGGCGGCGATCATCAGCCGGTCCCCGCAGTCGATGTCGAACAGGATCGGTGCGCCCTTCCCCTCGATACGGCCGTAGATCGGCATCCACATCGGGGTCCGGAGCGCGGTCGTCTCCGCCGGCAGCGTGGTCAGGAAGGCGGCGAGCGCCCTGGTCACCGTCTCCCAGCTGTGGGCCCGCCAGCCGCCGGGGAAGGTCAGGCCTCCGTTGGAGGGGTCGGTCCGGAAGCCGAAGAAGCCGGTTATCCCGTGCTCCTCGCCGTTCCCCTGGCGTACGAACCAGCTCTCCGCCGGATCGGTCGGCTGGAGGACCAGCTCGGGCCCCGTCCGACCCGCGCGCAGTTCGAGCGTGTCCGACTCGCCGCGCCAGCGCAGATACGGGGAGCCCCAGCTCTCCACGGCACGGAGGAACGGCGCGAGCCTGCCGTACACACCCATGATCGACGGCTGGCCGAGCGCCCCGGTCAGCTCGTCCTTGGCCAGCCGGAAAGCCTCCGCCTGTGAGGCGGCGTCCGGCGCGGTGTGCCGTACGGGGACGGCCAGTTCGACGTACGCCTCCCCGCTCACATGGCGCTCCTCGTACTTCCCGACCGGGCGCAGCCGCGCGTCACCGGTGGAGCGGCCGGTGGCCACGGTGGGACCGTCGCTCCAGCCCCAGCCGAGCCGGACGACCAGGGCCCGGGTGGCGTCCCGCGTCCAGCCGCCGGTCTCCGACGCTCGGAGGCGGACCGCCAGGGCCGCGAGGGTCTCGTCCGTGGCGCTCTGTGGTGGTGCGCTGCCCCGTTGTTCGGTCATGCGCAAATCTTGCCGTACGCGCGGACCGATCTCCGCCAATGGTTGCGGAGTTGGAACATCGGTCACGGACCGGGCAGGGGGCCGGGCGTCAGCCGTTCATGCGGTCGGGGTCGGGACCGGTGCGCTCGTCGCGGTTCAGGGCGGAGATCTCGGCGATGTCGGCCTCGCCCAGCTCGAAGTCGAACAGGGCGAAGTTCTCCTCGACGCGCTCGCGGGTCACCGACTTCGGGAAGACGATGTCGCCGCGCTGGATGTGCCAGCGGAGCGTGACCTGCGCGGGTGTCCGCCCGGCCTCGTTCGCGATGCGGGTGATGACCGCGTCGTCCAGCACCCTGCCCTTGGCGATGGGGGACCAGGACTCGGTGGCGATGCCCTGCTCGGAGTTGAACGCCCTGACCTCGTCCTGGGTCAGATACGGGTGCACCTCGACCTGGTTGACGGCGGGAACGACCACGGAGCCGGCCAGGAGGCGGCGGAGGTGGTTCGGCTGGAAGTTGGAGACACCGATGGCGCGCGCCCGACCGGAGCGGTAGATCTCCTCCAGCGCCTTCCAGGTCTCCACGAAGTCCCCGACGCCGGGCAGCGGCCAGTGGATCAGGAAGAGATCGAGGTGTTCCAGCCCGAGGTCGTCGAGGCTCTGGTCGAACGCGGCGTGCGCGGCGTCCGGCGCGTGGAAGGAGTTGTCCAGCTTGCTGGTGACGAAGATGTCGTCCCGGTCGAGACCGGAGTCGCGGACCGCCTGACCGACCCCCTTCTCGTTGCCGTACATCTGCGCGGTGTCGATGTGCCGGTAGCCGATCTCCAGCGCCGTCAGAGTCGCCTCCCGGGTCTCGGCCGGCGGGATCTGGAAGGTGCCGAAGCCGAGCTGCGGGATGTCCACGCCGTTGTTCAGCCTGATGTCGGGTACCGCGGTCATGGTCGCTCCTTTGTGTGCCGCCTCGGCGGCAGTGAGGGTTCGGTCCACAGGGCCGCCTTCCCGATCGTATTGCCGGTAAAACAGCGTAATGCGGCAAATGCTCCACCGGTGAGGCGTGCGGTCGGTGTGTCCGACCGGCGTCCGACGGCGCGTCAGCCGCCCGCATCACGGCAGGGCGCCTTTCTCCTTACCAAGGGGTTACGCGAGCAACCTTCGTCGAGCGCAACCCGTCATGCACGGCATGAAGATCTCATTCCTAATACACAACGCGTATGGGATAGGAGGGACGATCACCACCACGTTCAACTTGGCCCGCGCGCTGGCCGATCGGCACGACGTGGAGATCATCTCGGCTCTCCGGCACCGGGAGCGGCCGAACCTCACACCCGACCCGCGCGTGCGGCTGCGCCCCCTGGTGGATCTGCGGCACGAGAAGAACGACCCGCGGCATCTGACACCGGCGAAGATCTTCCCCTCGTCCGAGTACCGCTACCGGCAGTACAGCGCGCTCACCGACGAGCGCATCGGCGAGGCGCTGGCGTCGCTCGACGCCGACGTCGTCGTGGGCGCCCGCCCCGGTCTCAACGTGCACCTGGCCCTCCAGGCCCCCGAGCGGACGGTGCGCGTCGGACAGGAACACCTCACGCTCGACAACCACCCGCCGCGCCTGCGCAACGCGCTGCGCCGGGTCTACCCGCGGCTGGACGCGATCACCCCCGTCACGGAGGCCGACGCCGCCTCCTACCGGCGCAAGATGCGGCTGCCGGGCGTACGCGTGCAGGCGCTGCCCAACAGCGTCCCGGCCCCGACCCTCCCGCCGGCCGACGGCCGCGAGCGCGTCGTGACGGCCGCCGGACGGCTGGTGCCGGTGAAGCGGTTCGACCTGCTGATCGAGGCCTTCGCCGCGGTCGCCGCCGAGCGCCCCGACTGGCAACTGCGCATCTACGGCAAGGGCGAGGAGCAGGAGCGGCTGCGCGGGCTCATCGACACGCTCGGTCTGCACAACAACGTCTTCCTGATGGGCGCCGTGACACCGATGGAAGCCGAGTGGGTCAAGGGCTCGATCGGGGCGGCGACGTCCAACTTCGAGCCGTTCGGCATGACCATCGTCGAGGCGATGCGCTGCGGGCTGCCCGTCGTGAGCACCGACTGCGAGTACGGCCCCGGCGAGATCATCACCCCCGGTGAGGACGGCCGGCTGGTCCCCGTCGGAGACCGCGACGCGCTGGCCGGCGCCCTGCTGGACCTCGTACGCGACGACGAACTGCGCCGCCGGATGGGGCGCGCCGCGCTGGAGAACTCCCGCCGCTACGCCCCCGCCCCCGTCGTCGCCCAGGCCGAGCGGCTCTTCGAGGAGTTGCTCGCCGCCCGGAACGAAGGCCGGCCACCGGCACGCGGGACGGACCACGCCCTGGTGAGCGGCGGATACGCGGCCAAGGACACCGCGCTCGTCGCGGCCAGCAACGTCGTGCGGACCGTATGGAAGGCACGGCGATGAGCGGCGGGGACGGCGGTACGAACGGACCGGTGGCCAGGCCCCGCGCGGACGTGACCGTGGACGGCGGGGGGCGGTTGGTCGTGGACGTGACGCTGCCGCTGCCCGCCACCGCGCGGCCCCGGCTGCTGCTCCAACCGTGCCCGCCGAAGGGGCAGTCGAAGGAGGGGGCGACCGGTGGGCGGAGGAGACCGGTCGCGTCGCCGCGCTGGAGCCCGCGGGCGGGGACAGGTGGCGGGCCGTGCTGGAGGCGGCGCCCGCTCTTGAGGAGGGCCGCTGGGACGCGTACGTCCTGGGCGCGCCGGGGGAGGAGCGCGTACCGCTGCTGCCCGGTCTGCGCGCCCTGGTGTCCGGCGCCGGCGACGGCCGGGGGGCGCCGCCGGCGGTCCGGATCCCGTACGCCACCAAGGACGGCCGTCTCGCCGTACGGGCCTGGCTGCGGGTCACGCACGCCGAGGCCGGCCGCATCGACTTCTCGGGCGGCTCGATGACCGTGACGGCGCGGCTGTTCGGCGCCCTGCTGGGGGACGGCGCCGTGGCGTCGCTGCACCGGCGGGGCCGGGACACCGCCGTACGGGAGATCGCGCTCCGGCACGAGGGGGACCGGGACTTCGCGTTCACCGTCGACCACCGGGACCCGCCGGCGGGCGCCGGACGGGCCGGGTCCGGCGCGGCGCCGGAGGTCTGGGACGTGTACGTCCGCCCGGCCGCCGACGCGCAGCGGATCCGGGTGGCCCGGCTGCTGGACGACGTCGCGGACCGCAAGGCGGTCTTCGTCTACCCGGCCACCGCGCTCGGCCGGGCCTCGGCGCGTCCGTAACTACACGGTCGACAACGATCTCGCGGTGGAGGTGGCCCCGCCGACCGCCGGCTGAACGCCGTTGTGCGACAAGGGTGTTGACGCGCCGTCGGAACAAGTGCCCTGTGGTGTCGTCGGAGAGGCGCGCGCCGTCCGCCCGGCGGCGGCGCGTCAGCCCGCGGCGCGCAGCGCCCCGGACACCAGGGTCTTGGCCTCCTCCTGCACCTCACCGAGGTGCTCCGGGCCGCGGAAGCTCTCCGCGTACACCTTGTACACGTCCTCCGTGCCCGACGGACGCGCCGCGAACCAGGCGCTGTCCGTGCACACCTTCAGGCCGCCGATCGCCGCGCCGTTGCCGGGCGCCTCGGTGAGGACGGCGGTGATGGGCTCGCCCGCGAGCGTGTCGGCGGTGACCTGGTCGGCCGACAGCTTCGCGAGGACCGCCTTCTCCTGCCGGGTCGCGGGTGCGTCCACGCGGGCGTAGGCCGGGTCGCCGAAGCGGTCGGTGAGCGCCGCGTAGTGCTGCGACGGGGTGGAGCCCGTGACGGCGGTGATCTCGGAGGCCAGCAGGGCCAGCAGGATGCCGTCCTTGTCGGTCGTCCACACGCTCCCGTCACGGCGCAGGAAGGACGCGCCGGCGCTTTCCTCGCCGCCGAAGCCCAGACTCCCGTCGTACAGGCCGTCGACGAACCACTTGAATCCCACGGGCACTTCGACGAGCGTCCGGCCGAGGTCGGCGGCGACCCGGTCGATCATCGAGGAGGAGACCAGGGTCTTGCCGATCCCGGTACCGGCCGGCCACCCGTCGCGGTGCGCGTAGAGGTACTGGATGGCGACGGCCAGATAGTGGTTGGGGTTCATCAGACCGCCGTCCGGCGTGACGATGCCGTGCCGGTCGGCGTCGGCGTCGTTGCCGGTGGCGATGGTGTACTCGTCGCGCCGCGCGATCAGCGAGGCCATGGCGTGCGGCGACGAGCAGTCCATCCGGATCCTGCCGTCCCAGTCCAGCGTCATGAACCGCCAGGTCGGGTCGGCGAGCGGGTTCACCACCGTGAGGTCGAGCCGGTGACGTTCGGCGATACGCCCCCAGTACCCGACGGACGCGCCCCCGAGCGGGTCGGCGCCGATCCGGATCCCGGCCGCGCGCACCGCGTCCAGGTCGAGGACCGACGGCAGGTCGTCGACGTACCGGCCCAGGAAGTCGTGCCGGCCCGTGGTGTCGGCGGCCAGCGCTCGCGCGTACGGGATCCGGCGGACCTCCTTGAGCCCCGCTTCGATCAGGGCGTTGGCGCGGTCCTGGATCCAGGAGGTGGCGTCAGAGCCCGCCGGGCCGCCGTTGGGCGGGTTGTACTTGAAGCCGCCGTCCGCCGGCGGGTTGTGCGACGGCGTGACGACGATCCCGTCGGCGAGGCCCGCGGTACGGCCCCGGTTGTACGTCAGGATCGCGAGCGACACGGCGGGGGTGGGCGTGTAACCGTCCTCGGAGTCGATCAGTACGGTGGCGCCGTTGGCGGCCAGCACCTCCAGCGCCGTGACACGGGCCGGCTCGGACAGCGCGTGCGTGTCGGCGCCGAGGAACAGCGGCCCGTCGGTGCCCCGCCGGGTCCGGTAGTCGCAGATGGCCTGGGTGGTGGCGGCGATGTGGTCCTCGTTGAACGCCGCCACCAGCGCGGAGCCGCGGTGGCCCGACGTACCGAAAGTGACCCGCTGCGCGGGCTCGGCCGGATCCGGGTGCAGCGCGTAATAGGCCGTCACCAGCCGTGCCACGTCCACCAGATCCCCGGGCTGCGCCGGCTGCCCGGCCCTGTCGTGCACCATCGGCGAACTCCAAATCGTGTCGGTCGACCGGGCCCTACGTAACCCTATGAGGTGAGGCCGCGCCAGTGGGCGCCGAGGTCTCCGCTCGCGGCCAGTGCTCCAGCAGGACATGGAGCGCTTCGACGGTCCGTTCCCAGGACGCCTGGACGTCACGGTCGGCCGCGAACCCGCCGTTGGCCTCCAGCGAGCTGAAGCCGTGGAAGGTGCTGCGCAGCAGCCGTACGGCATCGGTCAGGTCCGGCTCCGCCAGGCCGTACGCCCGGAGCATCCCGTACGTCAGCTCGATGGTGCGCAGATACGCCGGGGGAGGGGGCGTCGGCACCGGGTCGATCCGCAGCTGGGTGGCCGTGTACAGGCCGGGGCGTTCCAGCGCGAACGCCCGGTAGGCGTCGGCGAACGCGACGAGCGAGTCCCTGCCGGCCCGGCCCGCCACCGCGGTGCCGACGCGCTCGGCGAACTCTTCCACGGCCACCAGCGCGATCCTCATCCGCAGGTCCGCCGCGTTCTTGAGGTGGGCGTAGAGGCTCGCGTCCTTCACGCCGAAGCGGCGGGCGAGCGCGGCCACCGTGAGGTTCTCGAAGCCCACCTCGTCCGCCAGCTCGGCCCCCGCCTCGGTCAGCCGCTCGATCGTCAGTCCCGCACGCGCCACGGGCCCCACCTCCTGTGCCCGCCCTCGTTCGACATGGCCCCCAGCATACCTAAGAGAAATAATCGTTTGCCTAATATGATTAGGCACTGTTGGCTTCGGAACCATGAAAGCCGTGACCGAGCAGGACATCCGTACGTCGTTCGTCAATTGCTCCAAGGGGGAGGCGGCGCGGCTTCCGCTCCCGCGCGACCTCGACCAGCGGCCCTGGGGCGACCTCGACTTCCTGGGCTGGCTCGACCTCTCGGCGCCCGACCGCGGCTATCTCGTCGCCGAAAGAGAAGGCGCGCTCATCGGTGTGACGCTGCGCTATCCCGCGCGACGCCGCGGTTATCTGCATCGCAGCATGTGCTCCCTCTGTCTGACCACCCACCCCGGCGGCGGCGTGTCGCTGATGACCGCGCGCAAGCGCGGCAAGGCGGGCCGAGAGGGGAATTCGGTCGGGCTCTACATGTGCACCGATCTCGCGTGCTCCCTCTATCTGCGCGGAAAGAAAACCGCCGCGCCCGGCGGACGTATGGAGGAGAGCCTGACCGTGGAGCAGCAGATCGAGCGCACCCGGGCGAACCTGCACGCCTTTCTCGACCAGCTCGGTTCCTGAAGGGGGCGGTCCGCGCCGGAGGGATACGCTCGAACGCGTCCGGACGTCGAAAGCGCACCTCTCAGGGTGGACCGCGGCGTCGTACGCAGAGGAAGAAGCACCACGTGACCACATCGACGCCCCGGGACGAGCCCTTCGACGTGGACCGCGCCCTTCAGGACGCCCTGGACCGCCTCACGATCGTGGCCAACGCGTCCGAGGCGCTGTCCAGCACGCTCGACCTCGAACAGGGGCTGCGCCGGCTGTGCAGGGTGCTGGTCCCCTCCCTCGCCGACTGGTGCGCGATCGACCTGGTCGAGAGCGAGGGGCGGCTGCGCCGCGCCGTGGTGGAGCACCGCGAGCCCGACGTGCTGCCCTCCGGGTTCCTGGAGGCGCTGCTGCCGCCGGCCGAAGAATCCTCCCCGGCCCCGCTGGCGCGGGCCCTGCGGGGCGCCGGGCCCCTGCGTTTCGCGGACTTCCCCGCCCCGGACGAGGGCGCCGACGCGCTGCACCGCGTCGAGCTGCGGACCTTCGAGCAGTTGGGCGCGCACCGCGCCGTACTGGTCCCGCTGCGCACCCGCCACCAGGTGCTCGGCGTACTGACCCTGGTGCGCACCGAAGCGGACGGGCTCGACGGTGACGACCGGCTGCCGCTGATCGAGGACCTGGCCCACCGCATCGCCATGGCCGTGGACAGCGCGCGCCTGCACGGTCAGGTCGCCCACACGGCCGAACGGCTCCAGCGTTCTCTGCTGCCCGACCTGCCCCACGGCGGCCCGCTGGAGATCGCGGCACGGTACAGCCCCGCGCGGGCGAGCGCGGAGGTCGGCGGCGACTGGTACGACGCGTTCCTGCTCCCCGACGGCGCCCTCAGCCTGATCATCGGCGACGTCACCGGCCACGACCTCAGAGCCGCGGTCGCCATGAGCCAGATGCGCAACATGCTGCGGGGCATCGCCTGCGACCGCAAGGAACCGCCGGGCAAGATCCTCGCCAGGCTGGACGCCGCGAACGAGATCCTCTACCCGGGACAGACGCTCACCTGTCTGTACGGCCTGCTCGCCAAGCCCGAACGGGACAGCCCCTGGGTCTTCGAGTACGCCGTGGCCGGCCACCCCGCCCCGCTGCTGATCACCCGCGACGGCGACACCCGCTTCCTGGAGGGCGGCCGGAGCATACTGCTCGGCGTGCTGCCCGAGACGATCCGCCCCGACGCCACCGAGCCCCTGCCGCCGGGCTCGACGGTCCTGCTCTACACCGACGGTCTGATCGAGCGCCGCAGCGAGACGTTCGACGACGGCATGACACGGCTGCGCCGACACGCCGCCGCACTGGCCCGCGCCCCGCTGGAGTCCTTCTGCGACGAACTCGTCGTGGCTCTCGGTGACGCCGGTACGGACGACATCGCGATGATCGCGGTACGCATCCCGCCCGGCATCGAGCCGTACACCGCCACCGCCGAATGAGCGAAGGGCCTTCGGCCCGCCGAGGGATTTCCCCGGCGGATTCCTCCCGCGTTCCCTCCCGCGTTCTCGCCCCGATTCCCTCCGGAATTCGCACGGGGTTTTCCAGGGTTTCCCACCCCGGACCGGGACCGCGCGGCGAATGTTCCCGAGGACCGGCCGGGCCGGCCGCCCTACGATTGCCGGGAAAGCAGCTCCCTTCCACGCCAGAAGGTGCACCGCATGACGAAACTCGGCCTCCCGGACGGAATCCAGGCCTGTCTCTTCGACCTCGACGGTGTCATCACCAAGACGGCGGTCGTCCACGCGGCCGCCTGGAAGGAGACATTCGACGAGTTCCTCCGGGAGCGCGGTGACGGGGAATTCCGCCCGTTCGACGCCGTCGCGGACTACAACCGGTACGTCGACGGCCTTCCCCGCGCCGACGGCGTACGCACCTTCCTCGCCTCGCGCGGCGTCGAACTGCCCGAAGGCTCGCCGGACGATCCGCCCGACCGGGCCACCGTCCAGGGCCTGGGCAACCGCAAGAACGACCGGCTGCTGAAGAGGATCAAGGCCGGCGGTGTCGACGCGTACGACGGTTCGCTGCGCTACATCGAGGCCGTCCGGGCGGGCGGGCTGCGTACCGCCGTGGTCTCCTCCAGCACCAACTGCCGCGACATCCTCCGGGCGATCGACGCCGAGGCCCTGTTCGACACCCGTGTGGACGGGATCGTCGCGGCGGAGCGCGGACTGCCCGGCAAACCCGACCCCGCGCCCTTCCTCGCGGCGGCGGGCGACCTCGGTGTCGAGGCGTCGGCCGCCGCCGTGTTCGAGGACGCGCTGGCGGGCATGGAGGCGGGCCGGGCCGGCCACTTCGGGTACGTCGTGGGCGTCGACCGGGTCGGCCAGGCCGACGCCCTGCGGTCACACGGCGCGGACACGGTGGTCACCGACCTGGCCGACCTCGCCGACCGGGAGCCGCGGGCATGATCACCGACTCGATGTACGCGGTGGAGCCCTGGTCGCTCCGGGAGACGGAACTCGACCTCGACGTGCTCCCGCAGAGCGAGTCGGTCTTCGCCCTCTCCAACGGCCACATCGGCTGGCGCGGCAACCTGGACGAGGGCGAACCGCACGGTCTGCCCGGCTCCTACCTCAACGGCGTCCACGAACTGCACCCCCTGCCGTACGCCGAGGCCGGTTACGGCTACCCGGAGTCCGGCCAGACCGTCATCAACGTCACCAACGGCAAGATCATCCGCCTGCTGGTCGACGACGAGCCCTTCGACCTGCGCTACGGGCACCTGCGCTCCCACGAGCGGGTGCTCGACCTGCGCACCGGTCTGCTGCACCGCACCTGCGAGTGGACCTCCCCGGCGGGCAGCACCGTACGGGTGCGCTCCACCCGCCTCGTGTCCTTCACCCAGCGCGCGGTCGCCGCCGTCTCCTACCGGGTCGAGGCGGTCGACACCGAGGTGCGGATCGTGATCCAGTCCGAACTGGTGGCCAACGAGCAACTGCCCGGCGCGGCGGCCGATCCCCGCGCCGCCGTCGCGCTGGAGTCGCCGCTGGAGGCGGAGGAGACCTTCGCCTCCGGAAACCGGCTGCGGCTGGTGCACCGCACGCGCCGCAGCGGTCTGCGCGTCGGGGCGGCGGCCGACCACGCGGTGTCCGGACCCGAGCCGACCACGACCGAGTGCGAGTCCGACGACGACATCGCCCGGCTGACCGTCACCTCCGTCCTTGCCCCGGGCAAGAGCCTGCGCCTGGACAAGCTCGTGGCGTACGGCTGGTCCAGCACCCGGTCGCTGCCGGCCGTCGCCGACCAGGTGGACGCGGCCCTGGCAGGCGCCGCGAGCGTCGGCTGGGACGGCCTCGCCGGCGAACAGCGCGCCTACCTCGACGACTTCTGGCAGTGCGGCGACGTACAGGTGGACGGCGACGAGAAGATCCAGCAGGCCGTGCGCTTCGCCCTCTTCCACGTGCTCCAGGCCGGCGCCCGCGCCGAGCAACGGGGCATCCCCGCCAAGGGGTTGACCGGCTCCGGCTACGACGGGCACGCCTTCTGGGACACCGAGGCGTTCGTTCTGCCGCTGCTCACCTACACCTCACCGGACGCGGTGTCACAGGCGCTGCGCTGGCGCCAGAGCACCCTGCCGGCCGCACGCGAGCGCGCCGAGCAACTCGGCCTGAGCGGAGCCGCGTTTCCCTGGCGGACCATCGACGGCTCGGAGTGCTCGGCGTACTGGCCTGCCGGCGCCGCCGCCTTCCATGTGAACGCGGGGATCGCCGACGCGGCCCTGGGGTATCTGTCCGCCACGCACGACGAGGAGTTCGAGCGCGACTGCGCCGTCGAACTGCTGGTGGAGACGGCGCGTCTGTGGAGATCGCTCGGACACCACGACCACCACGGCGCCTTCCACATCGACGGTGTGACCGGCCCCGACGAGTACAGCGCCGTCGCGGACGACAACACCTACACGAATCTGATGGCCCGGACGAATCTGACGGCGGCGGCGGACATCGTGGAGCGCAACGCCGATGTCGCGGCCCGGCTCGGCGTGGACGACGAGGAGAGCGCGGCCTGGCGCGACGCGGCCGACGCCATGAGCATCCCCTACAACAGCGAGCTGCGGGTCCATGAGCAGGACGCCGGATTCACCCGGCACCAGGTGTGGGACTTCGAGAACACCCGGCCCGACCAGTACCCGCTCCTGCTTCACTTCCCGTACTTCGACATCTACCGCAAGCAGGTCGTCAAACAGGCCGACCTGGTCCTGGCGATGGTCAAGTGCAGCTCGTACTTCGACGCCGATCACAAGGCGCGCAACTTCGCCTACTACGAGCCCCTCACCGTCCGCGACTCCTCCCTGTCGGCCTGCTGTCAGGCGGTCATGGCGGTGGAGACGGGACATCTGCGCCTGGCCTACGACTATCTGACCGAGGCCGCGCTGATGGACCTGGAGGATCTGGAGCACAACACCCGGGACGGTCTCCACATCGCCTCGCTCGCGGGCGCCTGGATGGTGCTGGTGGTCGGCTTCGGCGGGATGCGGCACGGCTGGAACAGGCTGGATTTCGCGCCGAGACTGCCGGAGGAGATCAGCCGGCTCGCGTTCACGATGCAGTTCCAGGGCCGCCACCTGAGGGTGGAGATCACCCCGACCACCGCCACGTACACCCTCCCGACCGGTGACCCGCTGCGGATCCACCACTACGGCGACGCCCTGACCGTCCACGGCGGAGTCGCCGAGGCCCGCGCCATCCCCGCCGTCGTGGCCCCGCCCACCCCGGCCTATCCACCCGGGCGCCGGCCCAACGCGGCCCGGCCCCGCCCCTGAACGCGTGGCGGCCGGAGCCGGCGCGGGTCGCGGAGGGCGGCCCGGCGGCGGGGGACGGGTGCGCCACGTCCGGGGGTACGGCGACGGCGGCGATCCCTTCGGCGGCGCCGAGGGCCCCGGCGGCATCGACTTCGAGGACCTCTTCGGCGGGATGTCCGGCGCCCGGGGAGCGCGGAGCCGGGTGCCGGGCGCCGACCAGGAGGCCGAACTGCCCCTCACCGTCGAGGAGGCGTACCGGGGAGGCCGCCGCGGCGTCACCCTCGGCGGGCCCGACGGGCAGCGGACGTACGACGTCGACATCCCGCGCGGTGTCACCGAAGGGCAGCGGATCCGCCTCGCCGGACAGGGCGGCCGGGGCAGCGGTGAGGCACCCGCGGGCGACCTCTGTCTGAGGGTGCGACTCGCGCCCCACGACACCTTCCGGGTCCAGGGCCGCGACCTCTCCGTCCAACTGCCCCTCACCCCCTGGGAGGCCGCGCTCGGAGCGACCCTGGCGAGGCCGACGCCGCCCAGGCGCAGTGGGAAGCCGAACGCCAGGCCATCCGCCGCGTCCAGGACCTGCGCCAGGATCTCGAACAGGCCCGGCGCGAGGCGGCGGAGGCCGAGCGGAACTACGACCTCGACCGGGCCGCCGAACTGCGCTACGGCAGGACCGTCGACCTGGAACGCCGGCTCACGGCCGAGGAGGAACAACTCGCCGTCAAGCAGGGCGAGTCGAGCCTGCTCCGGGAAATGGTCACGGAGGACGGATCGCCGAGATCGTGGCCGCCCGCCGCCGGTGCGTCGATCGTCCGCGCCAGTGCCATGACCACCTCCGACGCCATCACCGCCTGACCCGACGTCGAGAAGTGGATACGGTCGGCGCTCAGCAGATCCGGCCGCGAGTTGAGCGGGTGGTCCCACATGTCGACGAGGACCACGCCGTGCTCCACGGCCAGGGACTCGGTGACGGAGTTGAGCGTCCGCACCCGCTGGGCGAAGTCCGGGAACGCCGGCACGTCGAAGGCCCTGCCGAGGGTGAACGTCGTCAGCCGCGCCCCGGTCCCCGCCGCCCGCTCGAACACGCGCCGCGCCGTGCGTTCGATGACCTCGAAGTCGGGCTGCCGCCGGAACAAGTCGTTGGCTCCGCAGGAGATGTGCAGCAGGTCCGGGGCGAACGCGACGATCTCGTCCATCTGTTGGTCCAGCGTGTCGGAAGTGGTCGCTCCGATCGTGCCGGTGTTCAGATACGCCAGCTCCGGACAGACGCGACGCAGGGTGTCGGCGACCCGGCTGCCCCACGGCAGGCTCGCGTAGCCGGGGCTCGGGTCCCCGATCCCGGCGGCCAGGCTGTCGCCGGCCACCGCGAACCGTCGCCAGGGGGCCCCGGTGAGAAGCCCCGCGGCGCGCGCGGGGGAGAGGCAGAGGGGATCGGTCTCCTCGGTGAGGATATTAGTGGCTGTCGTCATGGCATAAAAGTACGATCGATCGTGCGTGCATTGCAAGGAGTCGGGATTCCCGAACCGCCGGCGTGTCGCGAGCCGGGAGGTGGTCGGGGCGGAGGAACTCCCGCTATTGGTACGGACCTTGACGCGGTTCGCTGGTGTCCCTACGGTGACGAGTCGGCTCCAGTGTTCACAAGCTCGTCCCCTGTTCGCATAGGAGACCCCACGCCTCTCCGCAGGAAGGTGCTTGCGATGCGCACCCGAAGGCTGTACCCCACCCTCCTCGCCGTCACCACGACGGCCGGAGTGCTCTCCGTGGCCGCCGCCCCGGCCCATGCGGCGGTCATCGACGTGAAGACCGCCGCCGAACTGAAGGCGGCGCTCACCGCCGCACGCCCCGGCGACACGATCCAGCTCGCGGACGGCAGCTACACCGGAAACTTCAAGGCGCTGGTCGCCGGCACCGCCAACTCCCGTATCACGCTCACCGGTTCGGAGAAGGCCGTGCTCAACGCGGGCGGCGGGTACGTGCTGCACCTCAACGGGGCCTCGTACTGGACCGTCAAGGGCGTCACCCTCACCGGCGCCCAGAAGGGGATCATGGCGGACGCCGCCGACGGCGTCGTCATCGACTCCGTCGTCGTGCACGACCTGGACATGGAAGGCGTCCACTTCCGCAAGACCAGCCGCGACGGAGTCATCAAGAACTCCCGGATCTACGACACCGGCAACGACGGCCGCGGCATGGGCGAAGGCGTGTACGTCGGCTCGGCCGGCGGCACCTCCGACAAGAGCGACAACACGCAGATCATCGGCAACACGATCGGCCCCGACGTCGGCGGCGAGGCCATCGACATCAAGGAGGGCACCACCGGAGCGAAGATCATCGGGAACACCTTCGACGGCCGGGGGCTGACCGGTGCCAACTTCGACGACTCCTGGGTCGATGTGAAGGGCAACAACACGCTCGTCGAGAACAACACCGGCAAGAACACCACCAACAACGGCTTCGAGACCCACACCCAGCAGTCGGGCTGGGGCTGCGGCACCGTCTTCCGCGGCAACAGGTCCGACCTCACGGGCGCCACCGGCGACAAGCAGCTCGCCATCAACGTCACCGCCGACACCGCCGGCTGCCGGACCACGGTGCACTCCAACAACACCGTCACCGGCGGGCGCGGCCTGACGAACATCGCCGTCACACCCTGACGACCGGGTTCGCCCCCGGTCGCCGAACGGGCTCGCCGGGCCCGCTTCGGCGACCGGGGGCGAACCGGCCACGGCCTCACCCTTCCGACGACCTGCCGGGCGGCACATCGCACAGGTCGTCCAGGACGAACGCGTCGGCCCGCTTCTGGAGCAGTCGCTCCGCCTCCAGCTGGGCGAGCAGACCGTCGAGCACGTCGCGGTCCTGCGGCTTCTCCAGGAACTCCAGTACCGCCCGCTGGAAGGCGCCCCGCAGTGTCGACGGCATGGCGTCGGAGGCGTCGAGACAGATCTGCCCGGCATCGCGGAACATGCGCAGCACCGCGCCCGAACCCGCCGTCGGAGCGTTCGGGCCCGTCATCTTCGCCGTACCGGACGGGAAATACGGCCGTTCCCCCGGGTCCGCCTGCTCGACCCAGTCGGCCTGGGCCTTCGACGAGGTGAGTTCGAGGATCAGCTCCCACGCCGCGTCGCTCGGCTTGAACACCGCTGCCATGTCGCCCGAGACCTCGAACACGTTCCGGTCACTCGGCAGTCCCTCGACGAAGTCGGAGGTCGGGGCGGGCATCACGTCGAGACCGTAGTGGCGGCGGATGAAGGAACCCTGGTGCTCGCGCGTGCAGTCGCCCCTGTTCAGCAGCCCGAACTCGCCGTCGCCCAGACTCTCGAACGACGTGGAGAGCGCGGTCACGGCATTCTCCTCGGCGTCGGTGGCCAGCACCTCCGCCCAGTCCAGCCACGCCCGTCTCACCCGTTTGTCGGTCCACTCCAGGGCGCCGGAGGCCCACTGCTCGTACACGTAGTGGCCCTCCCGCTGGAGCAGCAGATCCTCGATCCAGTCCGTGCCCGGCCACCCGGATGTCGCGCCCGACGCCATACCCAGGCACCACACGGCATCCTCGGCCCCCGCCCGCTCCTCACCCGCCCTGCTCCAGACGATGGACTTGAGATCCACACGCACCGGCACCCAGTACGCGCGCTCCTCCGTGTTCCCCTCCGGGTCCCTGACGACCAGACGCGGGGCCCACGGCCCGATCGCCTTGCCCGTCACCTTCGGGGGCAGCGGCTGGGCGTCGCCGTCGATCGCGTACTGGGCCAGTTCGCCCTGGCCGTTGAGGATCGCCACGTCGGGCGGTGCGTCCGTCCGCAACTGCGCCACCAGCGTCTCGCGCAGCGAGCGCGTGCCCTCGTACACGTACTGCCGGCCCGTCCGCTCTCCTATCTTCGCGAGCGTCGCCTTGAACGGCAGCTCCTC